>JAZOAO010000001.1:0-5730 GCA_045595505.1 Acutalibacteraceae bacterium
TTTCGAAGAAGCTTCAAGAATGATCGTTGACTACATTGAACTTTATTATAATTCAGAAAGGTTGCATTCAGGTATTGGTTATTACATTCCAAACCATTTTTTCACTCTTTTATCTGTCCACTAATCTTGACAAGTTTCAGTTCGGTGTGGCTTCGCCACGAATTATAAATACAATGCTTCGCATTGATTTATCGCCGCTTTTATGCTATAATACACCCAAGGCGGTGATGATAAATGCTAACACACAAAGGCACACAAAATTTATATACTGATAGATTAGTTTTACGCAGATTTACGGTTGATGATGCTAATGATATGTTTTTTAACTGGGCAAACGATCAAAAAGTAACTCGTTTTTTGACTTGGCAACCACACGAATCAGCAGATGCGACAAGGCAATTATTAGAGAGTTGGGTTGGAGCATATGACAATATAAAAACATATAATTGGGTTATTCAATTTGACAAAAAAGCAATTGGTTCAATAAGTGTTGTTCGAATCAGTGATAAGTGCGAATATGCTGAACTTGGTTATTGTTTGGGTTATTCTTATTGGAATAAAGGATTTATGTCAGAGGCAGCAAAAGCAGTTATTGATTATCTGTTTTCTGAAATAGGTGTTAATCGTGTGGGCATATCTCATGCTGTTGAAAATCCTGGTTCGGGTAAGGTCGCTCAAAAATGTGGTATGACTTACGAGGGAACTAAACGAGAATATTTTAAAACCTCAACAGGTAAATTTGTTGATATAGCAGACTACGGTATTTTAAGAAGTGAGTGGAAAATTAATAAATAAATCTTGGTTTTCAGGCACATTTCATTCGTGTCATTAAGTTCAAACAACTCAAAATCCCGTTCACATATGTGAACGGGATTTTACTATTTTCTTGCACTCTATATTGTGTATATGTTATAATAAACCAAATGGTAGAAACACACCAACTGAAAGGAGTTTTATATGGACTACGTTCTTAGAACTTTCGGGTTATCTAAAAAATATAAAAAACAATTTGCCGTAAATCAAGCGGATATGAATATTGCTCGTGGTGATATTTATGGCTTTGTTGGGGAAAACGGTTCTGGTAAAACGACTATTATTCGCTTGATTACCGGGTTGATTTCTCCTTATTCGGGCAAGTTTGAATTGTTTGGTGTTGATAATAATTCAAAAGAGATAGGAAAAGCGCGCCGAAAGGTTGGCGCGGTTGTTGAAAGTCCCTCAATATACCTGAATATGTCGGCTTTTGATAATCTTAAAATGCAATGTATGTTACTTGGATTACCTGCAGATGAAAGAATCAGCAAAGCGTTAGAAGAGGTTGGTTTAGGCGAACTCTTGAAGGATAAAAAACACGCCGGTAATTATTCGCTTGGTATGCGACAACGATTAGGGATTGCTATGACACTGATCGGTGAGCCCGAATTCTTAATTTTGGATGAGCCGATGAATGGGTTAGATCCTGCGTGTATTGTTGAAATAAGAGAGTTGATCTTAAAGCTCAACCGTGAAAGAAATATTACGTTCCTTATTTCTTCTCATATTTTAAGTGAGCTTTCTTTGGTGGCCACGAAATATGGAATTATTTCAAAGGGAAACATAATCAAAGAAATCACTGCCGCGCAATTGCAGGAAGAAATGCTCAAGACCACGGATATTACGGTGGATAACCCCGAGCAGTTGTATGCTATGCTCGAAACCTTGGGGTATGGTGAAAAGATTTCTCCTATTCCAAACGGCGTTCGTTTTGTGGGAGAGTTGAATTTTAATGAGCTTTTATCTGCCATTATAGCTCAAAATATTACGATCACTGCTATCAATTGCCACGAATCCAGTTTTGAGGAGTATTATCTTGAAACGATAGGGGGAAAGCAGGCGTGAACAAGCTTCTAAATTTAGATTTTAAAAGATTTTTTAAAGATAAACTTTTTTTAGTTGTTTGCATTTTGGCAGTTGGCTTTGCCGTTTTAACACCGTTCTTATATTTGGTCATATTCGGCAATATGGAAGAGTTAGACCAAATAACAAAAGAAATGCTCGCAGGTTACATTACGGCTAAAGGTCAGTTTTTCAGCGCATTTTCTTTTGGTAATAATTTAGGTCTTATTGCGCCCTTGCTTATCGGCATAATTTTATTTAAAGATTTTAGTTTTGGTACTATCAGGAATAAAATTATTGCCGGATATTCGCGCGCGTCAATATTTTTATCAAACTTTATCGTTTGTTTTATAACCATATTCGGTATTGTATTAGCGCATGCTTTGTTGACGTTGGCTATTTGTTTGCCGTTCTTTGATTATCAGTCGACACCGTTCACGTCATCAGACTTTTGGTATTTTTGTGAGTCTTTACTTTTTCAAATGTTGGTGTATATGTTCGTTTCGGCATTTGTCAGTTATTTATGCACTACCAAAAAGAATATGGGATTAGTGATCGTTTTGTATATTGCTGTTGTGTTTGGTTGTTCGATGATTGCAGGTGTTTTACAAATTATACTTATAACAATCAGCACGCAACCTGATATGAAAAATACTGTGGAAATTCTTGAGTTTTTACAAAGAATTAATGTTTTCAATTCATCCGCCACCATCGGTCTTGGCACTTCGTATAAATTGGAAGATGTGTGCTATTACGTAATAACTCCCGTTATAGGTACAATAGGCTTGCTTGGCTATGGCGCGTGGAGATTTTCAAAAATAGATTTGAAATAATTTTCGTTGACGATTAAAATGGTTTAGGAATGTGTTGGGTAGCGCAATTATTCGTGTTATACATAGGCGGATAATAGTAAAAACTTTAGTTTTGGTTACATCTTGTCCTTGAAACAAAATTTCGTCTTATTTCCTTGACACGGTATTTTATGAGTGATATACTAAAAATCGCTTCTAAAATACATATTTTGAGGAGATTCGAAATGAAAAACTGTCCTAATTGCAATGTCCAGTACGAAGATTCTATCAATTTCTGTCAAAACTGCGGTTCCGCGCTTGATGTGGTTGAAGAAGTCTGCGAGCCTGCCCCGAAAGCAGAGTACAAACCGAATGTTTTATTTACCTTTCTTTACAAGGTTTTTGCGGTTTTGTCAACGATGTTCGGTCTTTGCTCGTTAGCATCTCCATACCTTAATGTTAGTATAAACAGCTCCTATTATAGCAGTAGCTTTTATGCTTCGGAATCGTTTGGCTACGATACCGCCACGGCTGTGTTTGCGTTATTACTCGCTTTAGGAACTTTAGCTTTTGCTATCCTCACCTTCATCCAAGGATTAATTAAAAAGGGTGGCAAAGAGGCTTTGTTCGATGGTATCGTTCGCCTGGTTACCGGAACGGCTCTTTTAATTTTCAGCATTGTTCTTTTAGCTCACGTTTATTAACGAGCAAGATCTTTTTAAAAAGAGGTACAAGAGGTTTTAATTGGTCAAATTAAAAAGCAAAGGAGACAGTTGGGTGTCCTTTGCTTTTTTGTTAACCTGTAACATACAAATTTTTAGGAAATATATGACGCAAAATGACTTGTTTCAATCAGGGACTTGATGTAAAATAGATGATGCAGAGAAATTGTTCGACAGGTATAACAAATCCAATTATATTTGCATACGAAGGGGGGAGTAGCCGTGAGAAAATTCGCTAAATTCATCGCTTTGTGCGGGGCACTGTTCCTCTTAATATGTTGCATTCTGCTTGGCGGATGTCGCAAGACTAAACAGCAAGACGGTAGTTTTGGTACAAAGACTACTGTGAAAGGCGACATTTTGGATGATGATCTGATTATAGAGATCGAAACCCACGGAACTACCGCGACGTCGAAAAACATTACGGGTCGTACGACACAAAGCTCCGTAAAGACAACAGACGGTACCGCAAAAACTACAATGCAGCGTACTCAAAACTCTACCAGCAGCTCATCCGCTAAAACAACGAATCCCGCATCTTCAAGCAATGCGACGAGTTCATCGAATGCGGGAACCGTTGATACAGTTACGACGAAAAACACTACGCAAAAAGGGTGGTCGCCCGATCTGGGGAAAAAGCCACAATAACAATGGGAGGGACCTACTATCAAAAAGGAATATTTAGAACCTACGATTACTTTTGTTTCGTTTATAGCCGATGAAAACATTGCTGCCAGTATTGGATCGGATGGTGACATTCTTATCGATACGGACGATCTGTAGAAAATGCACGCCCATTTCTTGTTATGTTTAAATTAAACGAAAAGTATGTGAGGTAATTTATGTTTACTTTGAAACATCTTAAAGTGCTCACTTCCAAGGCAAGGTTAAAGGCTTTGCTCGCTATTGTTGTTGTGTTTTCTATGCTGGTATTGACGATACCGGCAGATCTTGGCGCGCTCCTCGTCGGTGCTGCCGCAGATGAGTGGGACGGTACGTTCGAACCGTTTGCTAACTATAGTGACAGTTATTCGCAATTTGCTGACGGAAAGACTGCTTATCAGATCGCTAATGCCAAACAACTGGCGTTTTTGGCGGCAATTTTGAATATAAAGCCTACTGCTACTTATCAATTTTTCAGCGGATATAAATATTCCGTAGAACTGGATACGAATAACGACGGTACGAATGAAACCTACTATTTCCCCGGTACCGGGAGAAGTTCAAGTCCCACTATCTTGGTGGGGGCGAAATTTGTGCTTACTGCGGATATTGATCTGAACGGTATGCAATGGTCACCCATCGGTAGTAGCTCCTATCCGTTCCGCGCAACCTTTGAGGGAGACGGACATACAGTCAGCGGTCTGTCTTATATTGACGAAACGACCGCTAACAGCAGCAGTACCGGTATCGGTTTGTTCGGCAAAACGGGCGATTCGGCAGTTATTCAGAATGTGCACGTTAACGGCACGATCAAGACCTATCAAGCCAATGTAGGCGGTATTGTCGGATATAGTTCCGGCTCCTTGGAAATGACAAACTGCACTTTCGCCGGTACTGTTCAAGGTGGCGGTTGGGCATATAACGCCAATACCGGCGGCTTGATCGGTTGTGCCGCTTCTACCAACAGTGAGGTTACGATCACGAACTGTTTTGTTCACGGCGAGAGCACGGTGATCACCGGCGCGACGAAGCCGGATGATACGGACGCTTCCCATGCTCCGGAATCTGTCGGCGGTTTGGTCGGTTTAGTCAGCAACGGTTGCGTTTTGACAATTACAGGTTCGTACGCCGAGTGTACCGTATCCGGTTCGGACGGCACCGGCGGACTTGTGGGAACGATTCATTCCCATGAGAAAGCGACGACCGTTCTGATCGACCGTTCGTATTCTGACGGCAGTATTGTGTCCTCTGCCCGTGTCGGCGGTTTGGTCGGTTGGGTGCGAGATACCACGAATACGGCGGCGAATGCTGAGACGAACACTGCCGCCAAAACAACTAAACTTGATCTTACGATCAAAGACAGTTACAGCGTTATGGATCTTAAAAACGCTACCCATTCCAGCAAGGCATGTGGCTTGATTTCTTGTTCACGTCCTGATACGGTTGAGCCGGAGGACGTGACGATTTCCTTGATCGGTTGTCATTTCGCGGGACGTAACGCAAAACAACCGATTATGTACTTTGACGCCTCGCATTGCACCTTACAGACCGTGGAACGCGTCTACTACCATGCGGATTCAACCACGACAGATACCCATACGCTTGACGCACACGGCGGCGTCGAGGAGAAATCCCGTAAGGCGTTTATGGACGGTCAGGTAACGGCATTGCTGAATGCC
>JAZOAO010000002.1:0-16706 GCA_045595505.1 Acutalibacteraceae bacterium
AACGAGGAAGGCTTATGAACTTTCTCTCGTAAGACAGAATCGGGAAATGCAAAAATATTTAAAGAAAGGAATGATGTGAATTCAAGTGTTAAATGTCCCTGCTTTAGCTGGGGCAAGCAGAGCAGTCGGCTATCCGCCGACTGCAAATTACGGGCAGTAGCCCGAACCCACTTTATAAAATGAAGTTCATTCACCGAAATCAAAACGCAGGAACTGCTTTCGCAGTTCCTGTGGCGATTTGTGTGTTATATTAGTTTTTTAATGAAAGTAAACATCATTATATGTTTTTCTTGTTTTTGAAATATATTGCAACCGAAGCAATAAATATAATAATAAAAACACAAGATCCGATTATTATAAATACTGGCATAATATCACTAACACCGCTAGAAAAATTGCCTGTTTCTGATTGATAGCTAACTGACAGGGTTTCATCGTCAAAAATTAAATTTCTCTTCGCAGCAATTTCGTCATTTTCATCATATAAAACATTTTCATTCTTGAATTTCTCTGCTTCTTCAGCAGTTTTAAAATACAGTATTTCTTCGTCCTTAAGTTCTGTTGAAGTTTTATTGTAACCACCTTTGTCGTACATAAATTTATCCTGCAATGGAACAACATATAAAATATACTCTTCTGTTTCGTTAGAATAATCTTCATCAGTAATGCTGTATAAGATTTTTTCTCCGGTTACGTAACCCTTTAGTTTGTAGTATTCTCTTTCAGCTTCTTCATCGCTATCGTACTGATAACCTACACCATCGGGATAGCTATAAATTGTGTGTGTCGAAGTTTCATGCCATGCAAAAATAAAAGGTAAAAGAAAAGCAACTAAAGTAACAATAACAAGAATAATTGCAGTAGTTTTAATGTGTTTTCTGCGATAATATTTTTGTTCGGATGAAAGACCTATCTCTACAATCTCAAACTTTTTATATAAAAATGAACGAATTAAATATGCAATTATGCCACCAACAACAGTTGTTGCAGGTAATGCGGCAAAAAGGAACGATGGTGCATCAAGAAGAACATCGCATATAAGACCTAACAAAGTTACTATTGCTAAAAAAGTGACAACGGTGATGTATTTTATACATTTTTGTGTATTGCCTTGTATTGTTTCTTTTTCAATAATATCTTCATTATGTAAGCTGGATGTAAAATTATTAAAAGCAACCAGAGTGACAGCAATTGAAACACCGCACAAAAGCAATATAATCATATATCCAATCCATAAAACATTGTAATTATAAACAATATCACATATGGTATATGCTAACACGAGAGCTACGGCACCCAAAACGATTGAAACAATAGAATTATTTGTGAATTTGATCATTGTTTTTTCGACTAAATACTTAACTCTTTCTTCGCTTTTACTATCTATGCTTTCGTCGGAAGAGGCTTTTATTATCCGCTCTCCACGTAAAAGTTCATCAACTGAAACAGAATATAATTCCGCTATCACGGGAAGCATTGTTATTTCAGGGTAACCTTCATTACACTCCCATTTGCTGATTGTTTTGTTTGATACATTTAATTTGTCAGCAACTTGCTGTTGAGTTAATCCGTTGGCTTTTCTTAATGCTGCCATAAAAGAACCCATAGTTTTCTTTTCCATAAAACACACTCCTTTGCTGTTTTCTTCGATTATATTCTCTAACAAAGAGATATGTTTTTCAACTCATCATTAGTGGAATTTGTCTGCGATTCGTGGATTATAAGTTGTAAACATTTTGCATTAGTCAAAAATAAATCTTAGTACAACTGATTATAGCACACAAAAATATAGGTTTTCAAGGTACACATAATAGTGTTCATCATATAGGATTAAATTTGGCAGATGCATAGCTTTAAGTTATGCACCTGCTTTTTTGTTGTTATTGTTTTTCCTTTGCCAATAAAAATGCCCAAAGCCTTGATACATAAGGCTTTGAGCGATGGTGCGGGTAACAGGACTTGAACCTGCAAGTCTCGCGACATATGGACCTGAACCATACGTGTTTGCCAGTTTCACCATACCCGCATATTAACTTTTTTAGTGTGATTTTAATCACTATTTTATCATTGAATTTGGCAGTTTTCAAGCCCTTGCACTTAGGATAGGTTACCTGAATCATACGTGTTTGCCAATTTCACCACCCCTGCAAGTAGGACTTGTATTTTACCACATATATTTTTTTGTGTCAATAAAATGATTTCAGCTTATTAAGAACAGTAAACTCACGAAGATAAAGACTTGCGTGGTCTACGCTCATACTATCGTATTTTCCGAAAATCTCTATTGCTTTATCTATTTCTACCCAAACAGGCTTAACCCTGTTATAAACCTCACTTTCGGTTAAATGCCTTTCGCACTCTCCCTCAATTTCACAAATAAAATAATTATTTATCCAAAGGGTTTCATAGCAATATTCATTAACCTTAACAAAGGGTTTTATGGGTTTAACCTTAAATCCTGCTTCCTCCTGAAGTTCTCTTACAACGCACTCCTCAAGACTTTCGCCATCCTCAACTCCGCCACCGGGACTCATATACACATTTTTTCTTTCTTCCCGGGACAAAAGAACTTTATTATCTTTAACTATTATTGCCCTGCAACCCTCTCGCTCTCTTTCGGGTGGGTCAGAATATATTTTTGCGTATTGAATTATTTCTTCGAAATTGTTTTCTGTTTTCATTTTTCTCACCTATGATTTTTGATAGGTTAATTATATTCGCTTTTCTTTTAAAAAGCAACACTTGAAGAAGCGTTAATCTCTCGGTACGGTCAAGACCGCACCCTACATTGTATATGGCGCATTTTTTACATCCCCTACTTTGCATTTTGCGTTTTGCTCTTTGCATTTAATATTGAAACTATTCTTCAACAATGATAAAATACTTTATATCATTAGTTTTCGAGGTGGATTTATGTACCCAAATCCTTTTATAACAGAGCGCGCTGACCCCTACATAGTCAAAGGACCTGACGGATTTTATTATTTTACTGCTTCTTATCCTGCATACCTTAATGCCGACAGCGGTTATGACAGAATAATTCTCCGAAGAAGTGAAACTGTTACAGGTTTAAGAGATGCAGAAGAAAAAACAATATGGTTTGCCCATAAAAAAGGTAATATGGCAAAGCATATCTGGGCTCCCGAGATGCATTTCATCGGTGGTAAATGGTATATTCTTTTTACTGCAGGTGATTCGGACAATAAATGGAATATTCGCCCTTATATTTTAATGTGCAAGGGGCTTGACCCGATAAACGATGCTTGGGAAGAAAAAGGTAGAATGCAACCTGTTGAAAATGACGCTTTTTCTTTCACTGAATTCTCTCTTGATATGACTTATTTTGAAAACAATGGAAAGCATTATGTCATCTGGGCTCAGAAAGCTCCCGACTCTTCACTTTTTATGGCAGAAATAAACCAAAAAGAACCTTGGAAACTGATTTCCGAGCCCATTCTTTTAACTAAACCCCAATACGACTGGGAAAAGGTGCGCCATTCTGTAAACGAGGGTCCCTCTGTTCTGAAAGCGGAAAACAAAATCTATATTTTCTTTTCCGCCTCCGGTACGGGTGAAGAATACTGTATGGGTATGCTTATTGCAGACAAAAACGCAGACTTAATGAAAACATCTTCTTGGAAAAAACTCCCCCGGCCTGTTCTTGAAACTAAGGATTTAACCGACGAAGTCGGTCCCGGTCACAATAGCTTTGTTATTGATGAAAGAGGAAAGCTCCTTTTGGTTTATCACTCTCGCCCTTGTTCACATTTAGAAGAAAAATGCGGTACTTTCTGCAATGAGGTGCTTTATGACCCCTGCCGTCACGCAAGAATAAAGGAAGTTAAATTTGATGGATATGATTTTCCTGTATTAAAGTAATTTGAGAAAGCATCGCACTCTTTGAGCGGTGCTTTTCTTCATCTTAAATTAAAACTTCTTCAAAAATCTTAAATTAAAATTTCTTCAAAATTTATTGTCTTTAGCGTTTTATCGTGGTATACTAAAATGTAAAGATGTTTTTAAAGAGGTGCGTTCGGTGAAAAAAATTGACCCAACGGTTTTAAAGGAAACCGGCTACATAGCTGCAATGGTGTTTATTTTCAGTTTAGCTATGCAGTCCGTGTTTTTAATAATCGGAAAATGGGATTATACCGTACTTTTGGGTAATCTATTAGGTTTTTTTGCCGCTGTCGGAAATTTCTTTCTTATGGGTATTTCCGTTCAGTCTTCTCTTTCAAAAGAAGAAAAAGATGCAAAGAGCTTAATGAAGGTTTCTCAATCCCTTCGACTTCTTCTTTTATTCGTTATTGCCCTTGTTGGCTATCTCGTTCCTGTTTTTAACACTTTAACGGTGCTTATTCCCTTCCTTTTCCCTCGAATTGCTGTGGCTTTAAGACCGTTATTTACGAAAAGCAAATAATTTTTTCTGATATACAAAGAGGTGATGCTTTTGCAAGCTTCAAAACTTAAATTTAAAATTGTAGATATTTTCTACATTGTTATGATGATTCTGCCCATTGTCTGCGGTATTGTTCTTCAGGTGCTGACAGAACCGCCGTCAACGGAAATCACCATAACGGGTGCAAGAATATTCTTTACCGTACCAATGCCATTGCAGGATTTTCCCGTTACGGAATCTCAGATTAACTCTGCTTTGGTGCTTATAACTCTTTTCTTCTTCTGCCGATTTATTACTCACGGCATAAGTGAAAGAGCTGACCTTAAAAGGCAACATATCGCAGAGCTTGCAGTCGAAAAAATCGATGGAATGGTTCTTGAGAATATGGGCGAGTATTTTAAAGGTTATTCTCCTTTCATCCTTGCCATACTTCTTCTTTCCGCCTGTTCAAGCCTTTTATCCTTATTCGGTCTTTTTCCGCCAACATCGGATATTAACATTGTGGGCGGATGGGCAATTCTCGTTTTCTTTATTATTACCTATTACAAAATGAAATGCGGACCGATAAATTATCTTAAAGGCTTTGCCCAACCCGTTGCATTTTTAGCCCCCATTAACTTTATCAGCGAATTTGCAACCCCCATTTCAATGTCCTTCCGTCATTACGGAAACGTGCTTTCGGGTACGGTTATTTCAACTCTTTTAGCCTTTGCTCTCGGCAGTCTCTCAAGCAAGGTTCTCGGTTCTTTACCGGGCTTTCTGGCAGATATTCCTATTTTTCAGGTAGGTATTCCTGCTGTGCTTTCCGTTTACTTTGACGTCTTCAGCGGTTGCTTGCAGGCATTCATTTTCGCAATGCTGACTATGCTCAATGTTTCAGGAGCCTTTGACCTTGAACTATATGAAAAAAGAAAGCAAAAAAAGCTTTCAAAAAATAAAAAAGCAAATTAAATTACAGGAGGAAATATTATGGAACTCGCACTCGGTATTATTTTAGGATGTTGCGCTCTCGGCGCAGGTTTGGCAATGATTGCAGGTATCGGCCCCGGTATCGGTGAAGGTAACGCAGTTGCAAAGGCTTGTGAAGCTATCGGCCGTCAGCCCGAAAGCAAGGGTGCTGTTACAACAACAATGCTTATGGGTTGTGCCGTTGCAGAAACAACAGGTCTTTATGCCCTTGTTATTGCAATTCTTCTCATTTTCGTTGCGCCCCGACTTCTTGTTAACATTCTTGTTGAAACAATTCAATCTCTTTAATTCTTAAAATAAAGAGTAAATTGGAGTAAAGCATTATGCAAACATTAGACGTTATTTCGATAAATATATGGCAAATGCTTGTTTCTCTTGCAAACCTTGCAATTCTTTTCTGGCTTGTTAAGAAGTTCCTTTATAAGCCTGTTAAGAAAATGATGAAAGCCCGTCAGGATGCAATCGACACTCAGTACAGCGATGCTGAAAATGCCAAAAACGAGGCTTTGACAGAGAAAAAAGCATATGAACAAAAACTGTCAGGCGCAAAGAAAGAAGCCGACGGTATCATTGAGTCTGCCGTAAACCTTGCAAAAATGAGAGAAAATGAAATTCTCGAAAAAGCAAAAAATGATGCGGATATTATAGTTCGCAAGGCAAAAGAGGATGCCGAGCTTGAATTGACCAAGGCTGAAGAAAGCATAAAAAAAGAAATTGTTGATGTCAGCACAGTTCTTACAGAAAAACTTTTGGAAAGAGAAATCAATTCAGAAGACCACAAACAGATTATTGATTCCTTTATCGAGGGAATAGGTGACGGTTATGATGCAAATTAATAAAGAGTATGCAACTGCTCTTTTTGCTCTTGCAACAGAGAACAATGCCGTTGACGAATACGAAAAAAGTCTTATTGAAATCGAAAAGATTTTTAAAGAAAATTCCGATTATATCAAGGTTCTGGAATCTCCCGCAATTCCGTTATCAGAAAGAATTTCTTTTATTGATGAGGCTTTCAGCGGGACATATACGGAATATATTGTTTCCTTTATAAAGGTGCTCTGCGAAAACGGTCACATTCTTGAAATCTGCGGTTGTATTGACGAATTCCAAGACCTTGTAAGGATTTATAAAAATCGAACTGTCGCGTTCGTTTACTATGTTGAACCTCTCACCGACGGGCAAAAAGCCGCTCTTTTAGGTAAGCTTCAAAAAATCAGCGGAAAGGTTATTGAACCCAAATTTATTAAAGACGAAAGTCTTATCGGCGGTATCAAGGTTCAGCTTGATGACAAAATTTTTGACGGTAGTATCAGAAACCGTCTTAATAAGGCAAAGGGAGTGATAAGCGAATGAATAATCCCGGCGAAATCAGCAGTATTATTAAAAGTCAGATTGAAAACTATAAATCCCGCGTTGAAATGACGGAAACGGGTAAGGTTATTCTTGTGGGTGACGGAATTGCACGCGTTTACGGTCTTTCGGGCTGTATGGCAAACGAGCTCCTCGAATTTGAGGACGGCTCTTTCGGTATGGCACAAAACCTTGAAGAAGAAACAGTTTCCGTTGCGGTTCTTTCCAATAAAAACGACATTCGCGAGGGTTCATCCGTAAAAAGAACGGGGAAGGTTCTTTCTGTCCCCGTTGGTGAAAAACTTTTAGGCAGAGTTGTTAACGCCCTCGGTGAGCCAATCGACGGTAAAGGCCCCATTCAATACAGTGCAACCCGTCCAATTGAATCAGAAGCACCCGGAATAATTGAGCGCGAAAGCGTTAATGTTCCTCTTCAGACGGGTATCAAGGCTATTGACAGTATGATTCCCATCGGCAGAGGTCAGCGCGAGCTGATTATCGGTGACCGTCAGACAGGTAAAACCGAAATTGCCATTGATACAATTATCAACCAGAAAAATTCCGATGTTATATGTATTTACGTTGCCATCGGTCAGAAAAGCACATCTGTTGCACAGCTGGCAAGTGAACTTAACAGAAACGGCGCTATGGGTTATACTATTATCGTTTCTGCATCTGCTTCTGAAAGTGCTCCTCTTCAATATATTGCACCTTACAGCGGTTGCGCTATGGCAGAATATTTCCGTGAGCAAGGGAAAGATGTTTTAATTATCTATGATGATTTAAGCAAGCACGCGGTTGCTTACCGTGCGCTGTCACTTCTTATCCGCCGTCCCCCCGGACGTGAAGCCTACCCGGGTGATGTTTTCTATCTTCACTCCCGTCTTCTTGAGCGGGCTGCTTGCGTTGCAAAGGAATACGGAGGCGGTTCAATTACCGCTCTTCCCATAATTGAGACCCAATCAGGTGACGTTTCTGCATATATTCCCACCAACGTAATTTCAATTACCGACGGTCAGATATTCCTTGAAACCGAGCTTTTTCATTCAGGTATTATGCCCGCTATCAACCCCGGTATTTCCGTTAGCCGTGTTGGTGGTTCAGCCCAGTTGAAGGCTATGAAAAAGGTTTCGGGTGAGCTTAAGCTTCTCTATTCACAGTATCGTGAATTGCAGTCCTTTGCCCAATTCGGCAGTGACCTTGATGCAGACACCAAAGCAAGACTTGCTCTCGGTGAACGTATTGTTGAGGTTCTCAAGCAAGGAAGAAATGCTCCGGTTCGCGTTGGTTGCCAGGTTGCAATCGTTTACGCCGCCATCAAGGGCTACCTTGACTCTGTTCCCGTTTCAAAGGTTCACGAATATGAAAAAAATCTTTTTCTGAAGCTTGAAAATGAAAAGGGTGAATGGCTTAAAAGAATTGAAGCGGGTCACTATGATGAGGCAGACGAGGAAGAGCTTAAATCAGTTCTTTCGGAAATGCAGGTGTAAGCTATGGCAGGAAACACAAAAGCGCTTCGGGTAAGAATAAAAAGCGTTAACTCCACATTACAGCTTACAAAAGCTATGGAGCTTGTGGCATCTTCAAAAATCCGCCGTGCTAACGAAGCAATGCAGAAGGCAAGAGAATATACTGCTTCTTTGGAAAATGCAATTTCACTTCTCACAAGTGAAAAAGAATGTTTGAAAAGCCCATATATGCGACAGAGCGAAACCTCTCGCACAAAGATAATTGTTATCGCCGGTGACAGAGGTCTTGCAGGGGGCTACAATGCAAATGTTTTCAGACTTTGCGCTTCTTTCCCCGATGCAGAATTTATTCCCATAGGGAAAAGAGCTTGCGAGAGATTTGATACAGAAATAAATTCTTCTGAGCATTTTACCTTCAACGATGCAGCTAAACTTGCAGATGAGCTTTGCAAAGATTTTCAGGAAGAAAAATTTGACCGGCTGGGAGTTATTTTCACAAAATATAATTCCGTTATGTCTTGGGATGCCCAAATCAAATGGCTTCTCCCCTTTCAGAAAAGCGAAAAGGACAGTACCGCAAGTGCTGTTTTTGAGCCCGACCACCTTACTGTTCTCAACCTTACGGTAAGAGAATATGTAGCAGGTATTTTAGTCGCTTGTTTGAGAGAAAGCTTTGCTTGTGAGGTTGCTTCAAGGCGAATTGCTATGGATTCCGCAGGTAAAAATGCAAAACAAATGATAGACGATTTAGGTCTTCAGTATAACCGCGCCCGTCAAGGTGCAATTACTCAGGAAATTACTGAAATTGTTGCCGGCAGCGGCAACTGATAACAAACACCAAAACAAGAGGTGAGCAAATTGAAAGAATTAACTGTGGGAAAAGTTGTTCAGGTTATGGGCCCCGTTGTTGACGTTCGTTTCAACGAAGGCGAGCTTCCTGAAATTCTTAACGCACTTACAATACCCATCGGTGACAGAAAGCTGACTGTTGAGGTCGCTCAGCATATCGGAGACAACACCGCAAGATGTATTGCTATGGCATCAACCGACGGTCTTCAGAGAGGTACTCCCGTTACTGATACGGGCGCGCCGATTTCCGTTCCCGTCGGCAAAGAAACCTTAGGACGAATTTTCAATGTTTTAGGTGATGCGGTTGACAATATTCCCAACCCCGAAACTGCAGAAAAATGGAGCATTCACCGTTCTGCGCCCGCTTACGACGAGCTTTCAACAAGTGCAGAAATTTTTGAAACAGGTATCAAGGTTATTGACCTTGTTTGCCCCTATTCAAAGGGTGGTAAAATCGGTCTTTTCGGCGGTGCAGGTGTTGGTAAAACAGTTCTTATTATGGAGCTTATCAACAACATCGCAAAAGAGCACGGCGGTATTTCCGTTTTCTCAGGTGTTGGAGAGCGCACCCGTGAGGGTAACGATTTATACTGCGAAATGAAGGAATCAGGTGTTATCAACAACACTGCTCTCGTTTACGGGCAGATGAATGAACCCCCGGGAGCTCGTATGAGAGTTGCTCTTTCAGGTCTTACAATGGCAGAATATTTCCGTGACAAAGAGGGTCAGGATGTTCTTCTTTTCATAGACAATATTTTCCGTTTCACTCAGGCAGGCTCAGAGGTTTCCGCCCTTTTAGGAAGAATGCCCTCCGCCGTTGGTTATCAGCCAACTCTTGCAACTGAAATGGGTGCTTTACAGGAAAGAATTACATCCACTAAAAAAGGTTCAATTACATCCATTCAGGCTGTTTATGTTCCTGCGGATGACCTTACTGACCCTGCCCCTGCAACAACCTTTGCTCACCTTGATGCAACAACGGTTCTTGCCAGAAATATTGCTTCTCAAGGTATTTACCCTGCCGTTGACCCTCTTGAATCCTCAAGCCGTATTCTCTCTCCCGAAATCGTTGGCGAAGAGCATTACTATGTTGCAAAAGAGGTTCAGAGAATCCTTCAAAGATACAACGAGCTTATGGACATTATCGCTATTATGGGTATGGATGAGCTTTCAGACGAAGATAAGCTTCTTGTTCAGAGAGCAAGAAAAATCCAACGCTTCCTTTCCCAGCCCTTTGATGTTTCCGAAAAGTTCACCGGTATCAAGGGTAAATATGTTCCTATAAGTGAAACCGTTCGTGGCTTTAAAGAAATTATTGAAGGCAAGCACGATGATTTACCCGAATCCGCATTCCTTTTTGTGGGCACAATTGAGGAAGCAATCGAAAAAGCAAAGAAGGTGCAGAAGTGAACACTTTTCACTTAACAGTATCTTCTCCCGACGGGAACAAATTTGACGGTGAGGTTTTTAAATTTGATGTTCGCGGTGTTGAGGGAGAGCTTGCAGTTATGGCAGGGCACATTCCCTTTATCACTTCGGTTATTAAAGCACCGTGCACAATTTGGCTCGACGAAGACGAAAAGAAAACGGCAGTATCTGACGGCGGACTTTTAACCGTTGACACTGACCGAGTAACATTCATATCGGGTTCCTTTGAATTTGATGATTAAACAACAGTTCCCCTAACTTTTCCGAAAAAGTTAGGGGAACTGAATTTTTATTTAAGTTTTTCTAATTTGTTTGTATCCGCTATAACAATAAGCTTCATATTTTCTTCCAACGGCATTTCGGGGTCAACACTTGTGATGACGTCCTCGCCCTTTAAAATTGCAACAACGTTAATTGAATATTTCTTTCTCAAATTAAGTTCAATGAGATTCTTGCCTGTCCACTGGGGTTTAACCTCAAATTCAACCATAGAAACATCTTTTGAAAGCTCAACAATATCAACAAAGCCTGAGCTTAGAAGATTTTTACCAAGGCGTGTGCCTGCTTCTTTTTCAGGAAAAACAACTCTGTCTGCGCCAACTTTGGAAAAAATCTTTCCGTGCATTTCTTCGACACATTTTGCTATAACGGTTTCGACTCCTGCTTCCTTGCAAAGTGTAATTGCCATAACGGTTGCTTCAAGGCTGTTTGCCATTGCAATAACAACAACATCTACATCGGCTATATCAAGCATGTCAATAACCTCCGGGTCAGTAACATCGGCACATTTGCAAACGGGAATTGTCTGTGCCGCATCATTTACAAGCTCGGCATTAACATCAACGGCAATTACCTCGGCACCATTTTTTACAAGCTCTTCTGCAACAGCTTTACCGTAACGACCAAGACCGAAAACCGCATAAGTTTTATTTATGCTCATAATACTCTCCTTTCACCCTACGCTTATATCTTCAACAGGATTTTTGATTATGTTGGGGTTTTGTTTTTTAAGATTTAGTGCAACCGCCAAAGAAATAGGACCAACTCTGCCAAAATACATTGTGGCAATAATTATTATTTTACCTGCCATATTTAGGGACGATGTTAGGTTCCTTGTAAGCCCCACAGTTGCAGTCGCGCTTACTGTTTCATAAAGAATGTCGAGAGCGTTGACATCAGTAACCGCAGAAAGCAAAACCGTCGAAGCGAACATGATAAAAAATGAGGTACACATTACCGCAACAGCTTTACTTACCGCTTGTCTTGACAAGGTTCTGTTAAACATTGTAACATCATTTTTGTTTCTGATGGCCGCAACTGCCGCCGCTATAACAACCGTGATTGTTACGGTTTTAATACCGCCTGCCGTGCCAACGGGTGAACCGCCAATAAACATTAGCAGAAGCGAAATAATAGACGAACCGTTTGATAAATTCTCTTGCGGAATTGTTGCAAAGCCTGCGGTTCTTGTTGTTACGGACTGGAAAAATGAAGCTTGAATTTTTTCGTACAAGCTAAAGTCTTTCATCGTGAGTGGGTTGTTATATTCAAGAATAAACACACAAACAGCTCCGCCTAAAACCAAAACAAAGGTTGTGGTAACAGCTATTTTGCTATGAAGTGTCAAAGCCTTGAAAAACTTAAGTTTCTTTGTTCTTTTTGCTTTTAACACTCTTATAACATCCCACCAGACAATATAACCAATACCGCTTACTATAATTAAAAGGCAAGTTGTAAAATTGATTATAGGGTTGTGAACATAGTTACAAAGACTGTTTTCGGCAATTATATCAATACCTGCATTACAAAATGCTGAAACAGCAGTAAAAATTGAAATCCAGATACCTCTTAAACCAAATTCGGGAACAAACACCGTCATATAAAGAAGCGAGCCTACACCCTCAACCAAAAAGGTTCCGAGAACTACTTTTTTTACAAATTGAGAAAGTCCGGAAAGAGTATTCAAATTAAAAGCGTCCTGTAAAAGAAGCCTGTCTGAAAGCCCCATTCTTTTGTGTAGCATTAAAGCAAGCACCGAAACAACTGTAATTACACCCAAACCGCCCATTTGAATTAAACACAAAATAACAATGTGACCGAACGTACTCCAAGCAGAAAATGTTGGTACAACAACAAGACCTGTTACACAGGTTGCAGTAGTGGAAGTGAAAAGAGCATCAATAAAAGGTGTCCATTCCCCTGTTGAAGAGCTTATGGGCAAAGAAAGCAGAACCGCGCCCAGAAGCACAGCCAAAAAAAAGCTTAAAAGAATTATATGCGTTGTAGAAAGAGAGCTTTTTGATTTTTTCATAACTGCACCTTTCTTTTTTATCGATAACTAATTATACCACACGGTTATTTTTTTACAATAGATTTAATATAAAACTTATTATTTGTGTAATTGCGAAAAATTTATTCTTGTGCTAATATAATTACATAATATTTTACATCAAGGTGATTTTATGGCATATTTATTTGTTCATTTCAAAGAAAAAATAACCCCCGAAGGCGAGGCAGTATATTTTGGTGTAAGCAAAGACGGCTTTAATTGGGAACAAGTAAACAACGGCAACCCTGTACTTATGAGCTCTCTTGGTGACAGAGGATGTCGCGATATTGAAATTATCAGGCTCCATACCGGTAGTTTTGTAATTCTAACGACCGACCTTTGTATTGTTCACAGAATGGACGAAAACTACAACGTTGATTGGAAGCACATCAACAGCCACGGAAGTAAAAGGCTATGTATGTGGAAAACGGATGACCTTGTTAATTTTTCCGAACAAAAGCTTATTTATTTCGGTCGTGATGATTTCGGTTGCATGTGGGCTCCGGAGGTTTTCTTTGACGAAAAAAGTGAAGAATATCTTATACATTGGGGTTCAACAGTTAAGGAAGACAATTTTACTCATATGTCAATTTATTGCTCTGTTACAAAGGATTTTGAAACCTTCTCTGAACCAAAACTTTATTTCACAAAAGACAACGAAATTCTCGATTCTCATATTACAAAAGTTGGCGATACATACCATCTTTTCTATAAGAACTCTTCAAATCCGCCTATGAATATGCACGCTACCTCAAAAAATCTCTATGGACCTTTTGAACACGATAAACAGTTTGAAGAATATATGGATAAAGAAATTTGCCATCCCGGTTCTTATGAGGGACCAACAACCTACATTCTCCCCGACGGAAGATGGTGCCTGATGCTTGACTTCTTCGGTTGCGAAAAAGAAAAAATGGGGTATGTACCCTTCGTTTCTTCTTGCCCCGGTGATATGAATTTCTCCCGAGCAGACGGAGAATTCTCTTTCCCCTACGGATTCAAGCACGGAAAAGTCATTGAAATAACCGAAAAAGAATACCAAAGATTAAAAAACATATAAGAAAAGAGGCGGTTTTTCTGCCTCTTTTCTTGTATTATTAAAAGTAATATGATAAAATAGATTGAATATTGTTCAAAAGGGGTATTATTATGAACGCTATTATAACCGTTGTGGGCAAGGACAAGGTCGGAATTATCGCCGGTATTTGTGTTGCCCTTGAGAAAATCAATGTAAATATTCTTGATATCAGCCAAACAGTTATGCAGAATATGTTTACAATGAATATGCTTGTGGATGTGAAGGAAGCTAATGTTTCCTACCCAGAAATTGTTGATGCTCTTGATAAAGAGGGTGAGCGCTTAGGCGTGAACATCCGTATTCAGCGAGAAGAAATTTTCGATGCTATGCACAAAATCTGAGGTGACTTATGCTTAATCAACGTGAAATTATTGAAACACTCAATATGATTGATGATCAGCATCTTGATATTCGTACAATCACTATGGGTATCTCCTTGCGCTCCTGCGGTCACCCCGATCCCAAGATTTGCGCGCAAAAGATGTATGATAAAATAACAAAATATGCAGAAAACCTCGTTAAAACAGGCGAGGACCTGGAAAGAGAAATGGGAATTCCGATTATCAATAAGAGGATTTCCGTCACTCCTATCGCTATTGCTGCAGAAAGCTGTGAAACGGAGGATTACACTATTTTTGCACAGGCAATGGACAATGCCGCTAAAGAATGTGGTGTTAATTTCATTGGTGGGTTCTCTGCTCTTGTTCAAAAAGGCTTTACTATCGGCGACAGAAGACTTATAAATTCCATTCCCGAAGCACTTGCAGTTACAGATTATGTTTGTTCCTCCGTCAACATCGGCTCAACCAGAGCAGGTATAAATATGGATGCTGTCAAGCTTATGGGGCAAGCAATAAAGAAAACTGCAAAAAGAACGGAAGACCGGGACGGCTTCGGTTGTGCAAAGCTTGTTGTTTTCTGTAATGCAGTTGAAGACAATCCCTTTATGGCAGGTGCTTTTCACGGTGTTGGTGAACCCGAATGTGCAATAAATGTGGGGGTTTCAGGCCCCGGTGTTGTATATAATGCACTTAAACAAATTAAGGGCGAGCCCTTTGACGTTGTTGCCGAAACAATCAAGAAAACTGCATTCAAGATTACAAGAATGGGTCAGTTAATGGCAAGTGAAGCATCAAAACGTCTTGGTGCTGAATTCGGCATTGTTGATTTAAGCCTTGCTCCTACTCCTGCAATCGGCGACTCTGTTGCAAGAATTCTTGAGGAAATCGGCTTGGATGTTTGCGGAACTCACGGAACAACCGCCGCTCTTGCTATGCTTAATGATGCTGTTAAAAAAGGCGGTGTTATGGCTTCATCTCACGTTGGAGGTCTTTCAGGTGCTTTTATTCCTGTTTCTGAAGACGAGGGTATGATTGCTGCCGCAGAAAAAGGCGTTCTTACCCTTGATAAATTGGAAGCAATGACCTGCGTTTGCTCCGTTGGTCTTGATATGATTGCCGTTCCCGGTGATACAACTGCAGAAACAATTTCTGCAATTATTGCCGACGAAGCCGCAATCGGTATGATAAACAACAAAACAACCGCTGTAAGAATTATTCCCGCACCGGGTAAAAATGTGGGTGACTCTATCGAAATGGGCGGTCTTTTGGGCACTGCTCCCGTTATGCCCGTTCACAATGAGGGTTGTGCAGACTTCATTAACAGAGGCGGACGAATTCCCGCTCCTCTCAACAGCTTAAAAAACTAAAGGGTGTGTAAATATGGTAATTTTAAATGAACATTTTAAAGAAGTTGAAAAAAGACTTGGTCTTCCCGAAGAAGCAATTGAAACCTTTGAAAAAGCAGCTTTGAAAATAGAAAATACAAAAAGCCTCAACAAAAGATTTGAAGCTGTTTTCAATGAATTTCTCTTTCCGGAAGCTCACGATTTCGGCAAATGCTTTGATAAAATTAAACCTCTTTCAATAATTTACGGTATCAAAGAATATACCTTGGACTTTGTTTTCCTTATTCGTGCTGCAGAGGTTATGCACGGTCTTTATAAGGAAAGAGGTCTTAGTGATGAGCTTTTCTGGAACACAATTATGGACCTGAAATACAAATATGTTGAATGTGTTAACTGCAAAGGTGTTCACGGCACTTTTGTTGCCTCGTGGAACACAGGCTTCTATGCTCTTACCCGTTTTGCTTTAGGCAGATATCAGTTTGATATGAGTACATACGGCGGTGAGGATTTCACATCTTCTGCAGGAATCACCGTTAAAAAAGGTGATAAAACTCTCGGCTTTCATATTCCCTCTTCGGGTGTTCCTCTTACAGATGAAGTTCGTCTTGATTCCTTTAAAAAGGCTTATGAATTCTTCCCCGAGTACCGCAGAGAAGACGGTCTTATGATTTTTGAATGCGGTTCCTGGCTCATATTTGAGGAATATAAGAATTTCCTTCCCGAAAACTCAAACACAATAAAATTTATCAATGATTTTGAAATCATTTCCAGCGAACCTAAAGACAAATTTGATGATGCCTGGAGAATATTCAATGCAAGCGGTTATAAATCACCTAAAAAATGGGATGAGAACACTTCAATGCAAAGAGCATTCAAGAAGCACGTTTTGAGCGGTGGTAAAACAGGACACGGTCACGGAATTATTGTATTTGACGGTGAAAAGATCGTAAGATAATCACAGCTTAACATCTTAACCTCTTCACTCTCCACTTTTAACTCTTAACTGGAAAAGGGGCTGTAAAAAAACGATACGTTTTTTTACAGCCCCTTGTTGGGGATAGGAAAAAAAGATGCAGAACGAACAAACTGAGGCAAAATAAGGCTTCAGACTTGTTTTGCCTTGCCCGAAGGCGTACAAAGGTACGTCG
>JAZOAO010000003.1:0-24647 GCA_045595505.1 Acutalibacteraceae bacterium
TTATGATTCTTCGTTGATTAGATAACTTCTTGTTTATATCTTTTTCAAAGTCCTTCTCATAAGGGCTTGTTTTGTCATACCCTTTTTTCCTTACCATAAAAATTCTAAAAAAGCACTTGACTTTTAATAGTTAGTCACCTCTTTAGGTTGTTTCTTCTTCAAAAAAGCAGAAAAATAAAGTTGAAGCGCCACTTGTTATATCTTTTCCTGCATCGCTTCCTTGTTTTATATATTGTTTATATGCAGTTGAAGACATATATTTGCCATTTTTCAAAACTTGTCGATTAAAAACCTCACCAGTATTTTGAGAATATAATGCACCTCTTTTTTGCCCTGGAGTCAAAGTATTAATATTTTTAGAATTAAAACTAATGATTTTTGACGAAACAATTTCACCAACACCTGCTGAGGCAACACCACTAGCAAAACTATAAACATAATCGCCAACACTTAAGGTTTCGTTATTACAAATAGCATTCAAGGATGATTCAACAGTATTAACACAACCGTCAGCAACAGCGCCTGCTACAAATTTGGCAGTTGCACTGGCAGTTGTTTTAGCAATAGCTCCACCAATCCCACCAGATATGGCACCACAAACACCACCTATTATGGCAGATTTTACAACTGCATCTCTATCATAAATCTTACCTTTTTTTATAACTTGACAACCGATTTCTCCAACAGCGCCAACTACTGCACCTACAGCAACACCAATCAATATAGCTGACAAGACAAAATGTCCACTCGGGTCACTTGCATTAACCGGATTATTAGCGCAGTAGATAAATGTGTTAAATCCTAAAACACCTGCACCACTATCACTAATGCTGTCACTATTCAAAAACCTACCAACCTGAGCATTGTAGTATCTGCTTTGAAGATAATACAAATCTGTCTCATTATCATAATAATAGCTTCTGTAACGAATAGGGTTAACAACCAAAAGGTCACGGGAAGTAGTGTTGTTTGTAAGGTCTGCAGTTACTTGATTACCGTTTGAGTCGTAATAAATATCTTCAATCTTTATTACATTACCCCAGGCATCGTATTCATAACGACCCATGATTTTTCCACCGGGGTAATAAAGCGCAACAACATCACCGCGTTTGTTGGTGGCTACATAGTAGTTTGTTCCGTTGTATTTGATACCTGTTAAATAACCGTAGCTGTCATAATAGAAATACAACTTTGTTACAACAGTTGTACCGTCAGCTTTTGTTGTAAGTGTATCTTGGAAATGCAACTGACCGTTAACATAGTAATACTTAGTTTGGGTTGTTTGGGTTAAGGTTTTTGCTCCGTCGGTTGTTGTATAATCCTTTTGAATTTTACTTGCCCTTAAACCGTTAGCATCATAAGTATAAGTTATAGCTTTATCATCGGTTGTATAACTCGTCAACTGCCTGCCGTTCCATTTAAGCTCTGCACCTAAATATGTTGTCGGATTACCGATTTTATCATATGTAATGGTTTCGGTTACGGAACTTTTTTCTGTTTCATCATCCTCATATTCAACTGTTTTTACAGATGTTAAGAGGTTATTCCAACCCACTGTTGCTTTTTTATCCGTTGTATATGTGTAAACAACACTCTTACCGACAATTTCTTTTTCGGTTTCAGTATTTGTTTCAGGGTCTGTTACAGTTACATACTTATATTCATTCCTGTTAGTTATATTACCTAACTCATCATAAAGCCAAGTTTTTCTTGTTTCTTTATTCAGGAATTTTTCTTCTGTCAACTGACCTAAATCGTCATAAGTGTATGAAACATAATCGGTTGTTCCTGTGTATGATTTAAAATCTGAGCTTGTTGGGTCAGTTGATTTGCGTACCGCCTTTTTGATTGATGTAATATTGCCTAAAACGTCATAGCCGTAAATATATACATCGTTTCCGATAAATTCTTTACTAATCTGAGTTGTTCGGTATTTTGTTTCGTCGGTTCCGTTTCTGTCGGAGCTTTTGTAGATGTAGTTGTAGTAAAGCGGTGTATCAAGAGTGAATTTACGCTGAGTAAGACGGTTCAATCCGTCATAATCATATATTGCATAACGGGAATTGTAATATAACTGGTAATAGGTTGGAAGATTGTCCTTTGCATATTTTGCGGAATTCGGTGCTTTTTCATGCTCCGAATAATAGTAATACTGGTAGCGTGTATCACCGCCGTAATTGGTTATGAGGCTTGTAAGGTTGTTACGAACATCATAGCCGTATTCTGCCGAGCCGATAAACGCGGAATCGGAGCTGTTCTGAACCTCTTCCTTGCTGAGTCTTCCCAAAGAATCGTAATCACCGATATATTTTAAATCGTTAACGTGGTCGGTGTGGGTTAAACCTACTCCAGAATCATTGTAAGTCCAAGAATAGAGTAATTTTTCAGCAGTTGAGGTTGAACTTGCATCCGTGCCGTAGGTTGCAGTTTTTTGACCGAGATTGTTATACTCAAATCTCCTTACATCGCCATTACCGTAGGTGGTTTTTTCTATCGCACCGTTGTTGGATTTGTAGGTATTTGTGGAAAGAGGCTGAGAGCCAACAAGGGTTTGTGTAACATTTCCGAATTTACTATAAACGAAAGAATATTCTTCTTTCGTTGAATTACCGAGGATTATCTTGCTGAGTCGTTCATTGGTGTCATATTCATAACTAACTTTACTGTTACCGGTTGCAACAGATTTCTGTTTTCCGAATGTATCGTAATATTCATAATTTGTTACAACATTTTTAGCATCGGTAACGCTTTTTAATGCACCTGTTTCGTGGTCAAGGGTGTAGGTTGTTTTTTTGTTATTCTGGTCACGGTATGCAGTCTGATATGCACCGGCATTAATTGTTACACCGTCAACCGTTTTTTTCTCGTTGTAATCGTTGTTTGTACGAATTGCCGCCGTTGCCGCATCGTTTGTTGATGCGTTTCTTGTTTCTGTTATTTCAACATTACCCTGGGTACTGTAGTTATGCCGTGTGTATGAACCTTTTGCAGATTTAGTCAAGGTCATATTGTTGTTATCATCATAACTTGCAGTAGTTGTAAAACCTGCAGTATCTGTATATGAAGTAAGGTTGTTGTTATCGTCATACTCCATATTTGACTTTTGCTCGCTGTTTGATGCGGCACTTATAAGATTTCCCTCATCATCATAAGTATAACTCGATGCGGCATCTTTTACAAGCATTATTTTATCAAAGTATGCACAATTTTCCTGATTTTTATATTTTAATATAACCCTTATGCTTGTTGGTGTATATGTTTTACCGCTTTCACCATTCGTACATTTTAATACAATTGGCACCGACGCACACTGCCAATCGGAAATAGTGGTATTGAATTTGGCAGATGGCTTATATTGATGGTGAGTTGTGCCATCGCTGACTGAATAATTTACTCTAACACCAATTTCAAAAAGTGCAGTTTCGCTATATTCATCATCATCTGTTGTTTCAGTATCTTCACCTTTGGTTAATTCGGTATGGAAAGTGCTGTTTACCGCATTCGCCTTTCCCCAACCGCTGAGAATATATGTATCATTAGGATTTCCATCAACCGCAACAGTTTGAACCGCTGCATTTAATGCGTTTGGTTCACCGGTTATTTTCATTGCATATGTGTTATTACCCATTGCATTTTCAGTAACAACAACACCATTAGCAACACTTGTTCCGGTGGAAAATTCCAAATCTCTGCTTTTTGACCAAGAGGTTGGTGTGTTTGTACTCTTTTTTGTGAAATGGGTATTTTCAAGCATATTATAGTCGTTTGCAGATGAGCCTCTTTCAAGCTGAATGCAATCAAAATATGCCGTGCCTGTTACATTCCGCAAAACCAGATAAACTCGCAATGTTGCTGTATTCTCGGGTACTGTAATTGTTGTTGAAAGTCTGCGCCAACCATTGTTTACAGTTGTTTCGGTTTTAGAAGACAGAACCTGAGAGGTTGTTGATTTCAACAATGTGCCACTTGAATTGTATGCATCAAGCTCTAAAAACGCACCCGACAAGGCAGTATCGGAATAAGCTGTTAAAGAATCCGTTTTAACGTATGCTGAAAGGGTATAATCTTCACCGATTTCTGCACCTGTTACTATTTGTCTGAAATATCTTCTTGCGTGCTCTTCGGAAATTGAGGTGCTTGTCATCAATAAAGAGTTTTCGCCCATATATGACTGAGTTGTTGTAATATACCCGTTTGCATTTAAGGTTTTCACCGATGCTTCCGCCCAATTATTCTGAGTTTCGGCATTGCCGTCATAAAGCAAATTTTCTACGTGCTTGCCTGTTGCTCCGCTGCCACTGACCTTGTTTTTAAAGCCTGAGGCAGTTTTATCATCAGATGTGCTTGTATAGGCAACAGAGCCAGCCCCGATTTCTTTGCCCGAACCTAATTTCATTTGTTGGGATATGGCTCTGCCCATATTATCATACTGAACTGTGGTTATGATGTCGTCGTCGTTGCCGTGAGTTCCGTCCATACCGCAAGAGCGCATTATTGTTGTATTGTATTTGGTGCGGTCAAATGTGATTACCTGACCCAAATGGTAAACTTTTTGGTTGGAAGAGTTATAAGTCAATCCGTATTCCTTAACTAAATTAACTCTTCGCCCTGTGGCTTTTGAGGTGTAATCAAAATTCAAGCAATAAACATCATTAGAAGTTATTGCATTGATTCTGCCTTCAGAATCACCTGATGCACTGCTTATATTATAGCTAATAAATGCAGTATCTTTATTTGGGTATTTTACATATGTTAAAAGTCCGTCTGATATATCAAAATCAACCACACGCCCTGCATCGTCTGTTATGCTTCTTACATAATCCAATTCTTTATCAGAGCTGTTCTTGGCATAAGCGAAGGTATATGTGTGACCTGCTCCGTCAACAATTTTATCTATTCTTGACCTATCAGGCAAATTGCTTGCTGAATCTGCAGGCTTATAAATTATTTTCATTTCATTTCCGTTGTTATCTTTTATTCTGGAAAGATTTCCTCTGAAATTGAAATAATATGTACTGTGGGCTTTATCTGTAATTTTATAATAAACCTCATCGTTATCATTAAGACCGGTTGTAAACGTTAATCCGAGACCGTCCTCATCCTTGTATACGGTTTTACCGTCTTCTTTTGTTTTTTGTATGTAATGCTCTGTTCCGTCTTCATCGGTATAAACATATGGATAAAGAGTTGCATTATCGCCGGTTAAACCATATTTTGATGATGGTAAAACAGTACGTTGATAATTCAATCGGAAGCCTCGACCAATCGAAGTTCTAACATCCTTGGACTCTGTTTCACAAATAAGCTCATTTGCACAGTAGTTGTTGTAATAACCTACTATGCTGACAGGCATTATTTCACTGATGCTTGACGCTATAGGCAACTCATAAACAAGGTTTCCTGTGTAGTCATTAATATGAACAGCACCGGCGTCATTAACCGAATAAGATGAATAACTCCAATAACTCTCAATACCTTTGTTGTTTAAAAAACTAACTTCTATAACAGGGTAGGCATTCACACCTGTATTTTCAGCAGATAAAAGTTGAGCTCTTTTAATTACACTCTCATCTTCCGATTTTAGCATTACACCATAGTTACTACCACCTTCATACCAACTTTTTACGGTTTTAGTAATATCAAATTGATATGGATGTCCTACTTCCGGATCATATTTACAGTAATCAAGAACCGTACTGTCATAACTTGGATCATTGTTCCAAGTAACATTTCTGTCCGCATTGTTCCAGTTTTTCGTAACATTATGTATTGTCATATATTGAGTGGAACCATTGCCGTTATCGAGAGAATATTGATAGAATGTAATAGAGGCATTGGTAATTATGCAACTATCATCAGGTAAATCAGGCAAATCAAATTTTACATATGCACGTGTTTTTCCATAACTACTATAACCTGCATAGATATAGTAATCATAAGGAAATGCAGTATTTGGCTGGCTGTTATCAATATAGCAGTCATAGGTTTTAGCTCTACCAACATCTAAATCAATTGTCGGATCAATAACAACAGGATATACTCGTTTTTTGCTGTTAAGCCATTTTTCATCGGCTGTAACTGTTAAAACAAACTCTTTGTCATTTTCTGTAATTTCCATTGCAACTGCATCAGAGTATTCACCAGCAGAGTCTATCATATATGGGGCTTCAATTTTTGCTGCAGGATTTTCGCCATCTTTATCGGCACAAAGGTCAATCGAGCCATCCTCGCGCATAACGGGACAAAGTTCGCCTAAATCCATATTAAATTTGAAAACATAGGTATCTTGTTTTTCTTTAAGAATGATACTCTCTTTAATTTTGGAGTTGTTTAGTTCATATTCAATATCAGTATTGTTAAAAACATCCTCGTAAACAATAGTACCGCTTTTGTTTTCTACTTTGAACTTTTCTTTTTTATTATCTTCTTTTATTTCCACTTTTTTAAATTCTTGAGTTGCTTTAAATGTGGAAACTTGTTCATTGCGTACTTGGTTTGCTGTTTCGACAATTTTTACAGATTCAAGGTCTTGACGGTCTTTGATGTTACCAATAGAATCTTTAAAGCCTTTTTGATTTCCTTTTGGAGAAAAACTTATTTCATAACCTTCTGCAGTAACAGTAATTTCTTTACTACCATCTTGCTTGAATTCATTTGGAAACTTTGCAGGAGTATTAGTGTTTTTTGCAATAAACATCTTATCTGAATTGCTTGCTTTTCCCTCAGAAGATTGTTCTGTTAAAGTGTTATCTATTTCTTTCCATTCACCATTTTCTTTATAGTGAACCGGATACGCATACTGCGCTGCAGTATACGAACCATCAGAGTTGCGGAAATACTTTGTAGACTCTGTTCGCCATTCTACCATTTCATTAAGAACTTCGGATTCATTTTCTCCATTCTCTTCGGGTTCAATTTCTTCCACATTTCCCAAATTTGAATTTGCTATATCGGTTATCTCTGCCGCAAAAACCGGTGTTGCAACTGACATAACACTCATGATTGTTAACACTGTAAGTACTATTGCAATTATCTTTCTTGTGGTTTTCATTTTTTCATCACCCTTCATTTTAATCTGTGTTTTTAATGAATTCTTTTGTGCAAATTTAATGGACGAACAGTTTTCACCTCTCTCTATTATTTATTTCTAAATTACACTGTCAACTTCATAGTACATCATTTAACTTTTATTTTGTTGAGATTCCCTGAACTGCATTATTTTCATTCCCAAACTGCACAAAAGAACACGCCGAACGTTACCGTTCGACGTGTTCTTCTATTGGGAATATTATTGAAACTACAAATTCATTAAGTTCTTTTTTATATTCCCATTCAATATCACCATTATACTTTTTAACTGTTCTACAAATGCTCTTGAAACCATATCCATGTAAGCCTTTATCATCTTTAGTAGTAATTAATTTCTGGTTTTTTACTACTGGTGGGTTATCGCAAGAATTAGTTATATCTATTACAATCATATTACCTACTTTATTCAAACCGAAAAAAATAAACTTATTTTTACTGTTTTCTGCAGCCTCAATCGCATTATCAAATAGGTTGTTAAATATAGATGTCAAATCACTATCACCAATAAAACCAAGATTTGACTGGTGTATGTTTTTCTCAAAAAGTATTTGTTTTTTGCTGCAAATATAATCATACTTACTTATTATTAAATCTAAAAGTTTGTTTGCAGTTTTTCCTATCTGATTAGTTTCTTCAATATCTGTAACGATACCTTGTATATATTCTTTTAGTTGATCGGGTTGTTCAGCTAAGTCATATAAGGTTCTGTAATGTTTTTTAGTATCGTGAACAAAAACTTGCAGTTCTTCATTCTGGTGTTCTAATAATTCAAAATACGTATTGTTTATTTCTTGTTTTTGTTGCAGTGCTTTTAATTCAAGAATTTCTTGTTCTTTTTGCGATTCTATTTGTTGTAATATGCATGTTACTATAATAGAAATTATCAATACTAAGCTTGATAATGCAAGTAGTGTCCTTATATCATTTGATGGATTTGTGTATTTTGACACAACAACAAAATCAAATAAAATTAAAATCAAAGCTACTGGATAAATTAGTATTGTAAGTCGTATTTTTTCATTTGATTGAAACTTTTTAATTATGGTAGCTATGACTTTTAATAACAAAAACAATGTGGATTTACTTAATACAATTAAAAGTATGTAGGAGTAATTATCTGTAATTATTTCGTTAGGAGATGAATGGAGAATTATTGAGATAACATCAAGTACGCTTTGCTCTGTAATTATTACCAAACATGAAAATAAAGCAGTATACAAAAGTGAAAAGCGGGTTTTAAATTTGTATAAAAATTTGCAGAAGCAAAAATGAGAAAAAGCAAAAACGAACAAATTGATGATTGTATTGTAATTGAAGGCAATGTTTATAAAACACATAACCATATAACTAACAGAAACAATCAAAAAATTTTTAGTTTTTGAAGAGGAGTTTTTTATATTTTCATAAAAATCAAAAAATATTAAACTTTCTATTATTTGTAAAACAACATTTAGAGCTATGGTTCCCATATCACTTTCTCCTCTTCAAATAATTGAAAAAATATCGTCTGAAAGTTGGCTGATTTCGATATGAAACACCGATAATCTCACCATTTGTTAATTTAACTTCATTGCGTTTGTATTCATCAACATAATCTAAATTGACTATATAGCTTTTATGTACTCTATAGAAACTACTGTGGGTAAGTTTTTTTTGCCAATAATCAATCAATTCAGATGAATAATAGATTCCGTCTGTAGTTACTACCTTGGTTTTATGGTCAAGAGTTTCTACATACATAATATCTTTTGATTTTATTTTAACTATTTTATTAGTATCCTTTAAATAAAACTCGACATCATCTTCATTAATAAGCTCAACAGCTTTGTCAAGGCCACTATAAAACCGTGAATAATCAAGTGGCTTTTTTATAAAACGTAAAGCAAACAAATCCATAGCATCATCTATATACTTTTCGTATTCTGTAATAAAGAAAATGATTACCTTTTTATTTTTCTCTTTTAAATGCTTTGCTATATCCAATCCCGAAATATTCTTAATCTCTATATCTAAAAAAGCAATATTATATGACTTATCTGTAGAAAGTGCATCTTCACCATTAGTATATGAGTCATAAAAACAATTGATATTTCGTTCATCGCAGTATTTTAAAAGATATTGCAATACTATATCACAACGCTCTTTTTCATCGTCACAAATTAAAGCATTAATGGTCATATATATTAACCCTCCAAAAAGTAAAACTCAAAGCATAATACTTTGAGTTTTACTATAACATACTATTTTTACTTTTTCAAATCGTATTTATACCTTTACTTGTCCTTATATGCTAGCAAAAGTTTGTAAACCATTTTTTGTTCTTCTTTGCTAAGCTCCCTTATTAAATCAATAATATTATCATCAACATCATCTTTTATTGCACCTGAAAGTATCTGACATGGACAAACATCAAACACATTACAAATGTTAACCAGGGTATTAAATGAAAGACTATTTTTACCTCTTTCAATATTCGAGATTTCTGTTGGTGATAAATCAATTTTTTCTGCAAACTCAGATTGAGTAAGTTTGTTTAGTTTTCTAAGTTTAGCTATTCTTAAACCGATTAATTCATTGCCGTAAATTCTCATATTATCACCCCTAAATATACTAACATTTGTCAGGTCATAGTAGAATAAAATGAGACTTTAAAATTTAAAATTGTAGTTAAAAGAAGCACAATTTATTTTTATTTTTTATAGTTGCATTTGAAAAATATTAAGTTTTGTACACTAAAAGATATAAGACAAAATGTCTTATTGAGTATTTTTGAAAAAAAATGTATAAAGAGATTATGGAGGTGAAATAATGAAAAAAAACATCTTAAAAAATTTGGTTAAAGTTATTAATTGTTCACTTAAGGTGGATGCAAATTCCACAAGTACAATTGTAGTTTTCCAACCAAAAATACCAGAAAAGCTTAAAAATTTTAAAAATGATAAGTAGAGTATCAAAAGTCATTACACAATTTCTGATAAAAAAACACGCTATAGATAATGAGGATTATCAATTATATCACTATGGCCTATTTGTTTTATTTTCTGAATTTGTCTTTTTATGTTATTGTTTGTTTGTTGGAGCAATATTAAAGGTTGTGTTTCCAGGTATATTGTTTTATACCGTTTTCTGTTTAGTTCATAGGTTTGCTGGTGGTTTACATGTAAAAACCGAATTGCATTGTCTAGTAATTACATTATTGTTTTTTACAATTGGTATTATTTCAGTAAAACAAAGTGTACAATTTAATTATATCATTTTAATTGCTATCTATATTTTTTGTTCTGTAATGCTAATTGTTCTATCACCAGCAGATACACCACAAAAACCTTTGACAAAGAAAGAAAAGAAATTGTTCAAAAAAATCACATCATTAATAGTTGTTGCTGGCTTTATTTCTGTTTTAATATTAAACATTAAAAGTTTGTATTTGTATGCAAATGCAATTACTGTAGCGGTAATTTTACAGACGGTTTCTATCATATGTGGAAGATTATTTAATAAAAAACTGTTAACCAACAATACATGAAATTTGGCGATTATTTAAAAAGCATGCGGATAAATAAAAGTTTAACTTTACGATATTTATCGGATAAAGTCAGTTTAGGTTATGGTTATCTGTGTGAAATTGAAAATAATAAAAAGGCTGCACCAAATGATAAAGCATTACTGTTATTAGCAGATGTTTTAAACTTGAATACAAGTGAAAGAGGCGTATTTTTTGATGCAGCAGCTAAATCAAAACAAGGTATAGATATAAATAATTTTCACATACCTGCAGATATTGGAGAATACATTTCTTCAAATGATAAAGCAAAATCCGAACTACGCAATGATATTAATAATAGCAAGAACAACCAATAATAAAAGAATGTATCCCTTTAGCGAGGGATATATTTAATAGCTTTTTGTTCTCTTGAAGCGAACAAGGGAGAATATGATACTATTATCTAAACCAACATTAAACGAAACGAAAAAAATACATTGTCCAATTTGTGGAGGAAGACTTTGCGATACAAACAAAAAAGAAAAAATACACATAATAGATTCTATACAGGATGATTTAGGAATAATTGTTAAGTGCCATAAATGCGGTACAAAAATAAAAATAAATATAAGCAATTAAATTATATGTACAGACATCACTATAGATAGAAGCCTGACGAGTTTTCGTCGGGCTTGTTTTTTTGCCTTTCGTAAACAGAAAGGGTGTCTGTGGTGAAAATCTGGGAACCTTACATAGCTAAATATCCGTAATCTCCCATTTTTGAAACTGAAATTCAAAAAAGGAGATTATATAAATGTATAAAAATAAAAATTTCGATTACGATTTATGGACAACCAATGATGATGGCATTAAGCGTTATTGGGTAAGAATTCGAGCAACACAAGAAGTTGTTGAGGTTGACTTGAAAACATTGCGATTTTTAAGAGCAGAAGAAAAGAAGATATACAGAGCAATAGAAGAATCCCGTAACAATGCAGGTACAGTTTTGTCATACGAGGTGTTTGAAGACGAGGAAGTTTCTGGTGAGTGGTTGATAGATAACAGAAATCATACAGACATTATTTTAAATAATATTATGATTGAATCATTTTTAAATCAATTGACAATAAAACAGAAGGACGTATTTTTATGTGTGTTTTTAAAAGGTGAAAGTCAGTCAGATTATGCACAAAGAAAGAAGGTTTCAGCTCGAGCTATACGATACATAATTATACAAATCAAGAAAAAAGCAAAAATTTTTTTCAAATAAACCTTCCTATTTTGATAAAAAAATGTCCGTTGTCAAGTAGAGGGGGTTAAAACCTCGAACGCACTTTGACAACAGAATAGATATTTTATCAAGTACGTTGCTATTATTCTTGCAGAGGCAAGAGCCACAATAGAACTGCGCCATAATCTAACAGAACAGATGTTGTTTTTATTAACAACATCTTGTTCTGTTGTGGGAGCGATAAACAGTTTCTATAGATATCAAATAGCTTTTGATATGGCGATAACCGGTAATAGTGATAATGATACTCCTGCTTAGTCACAGGTCGAGCGTGATAAAACCGTCGCAACCAATGAGGGCAGTTGGCAGAGAACCTGCTGAGGGTGAAATTCCCGTGGAGCTGAGTAGCTATCAGCCGCTTGATAAGATTCACAAGTATTTCTTCAAAACATGGAGGTTAGCTATGGATTTACATAAGGTACAAGAAAACACTTATACAACCATGATTGATGGTTCTATTATTATATTGAAATTCTCAAAAGAACCTAATGAAGTATTAGTAAAAAATATTAAAGAATGTTTGTTGAATTCTATAATAAAATTATCAAAATAATGCTTGATATATAAATATTGTTGTGATAGTGTTGTGTCGAAATCAAGTAAAGGTGGTGCAACAATGGCCGGCGAAAGAGTGTATTGTTTATATCGTGTGTCAACATCAAAACAAGTTGATATGGATGAACATAATTTAGCGGATATTCCTATGCAACGAAAAGCTTGCAGAGAGTTTGCTAAAAAAATGGGTTGGGACATTATTCGTGAGGAACAAGAAAACGGAGTATCCGGATTCAAGAAAAGTGCTGCTGAAAGAGATAAGATACAACTTATCAAAGAGCATGCTGCAAAAGGTTTGTTTGACATATTACTGGTTTTTATGTTTGACAGATTGGGAAGAAAATCAGATGAAACTCCTTTTATTGTAGAATGGCTCTGCTCACAAGGTATTAAGGTTTGGAGTGTCAATGAAGGTGAACAACGCTTTGACTCTCACACAGATAGACTTACCAACTACATAAGATATTGGCAGGCTGATGGTGAAAGCCAAAAAACTGCAATCAGAACAAGAACTGCCATGGAACAGATGGCGTGGTGGTATACCACCATTTGGATATAGAGCTGTAAAAAGCGGTATAGTTAATAAAAGAAAACATGAAGTATATAAATTGGAAATAAACGAAGAAGAAGCTGTAATAGTAAGACTTATATTCGACCTATCTGCAAACAGCGAATACGGAAGATGGAAAATTGCTACCATATTAAATGAACGTGGTTATAAAACTCGTAATGGTGGTGCATGGGTAGATTCAAGTGTAGGACATATACTTCATAACAATATATACATAGGTATGTTAAAGAATGGTTCGGCAATATCAGGACCGTATGAAGAATTAAGAGTTATTGATGATGCTACTTTTTATAAAGTGCAAAAACAAACAAATTTACGAACTAATGAGAAAAACAATGAAAGGACAATACCTTTAAATATATCAGGTCAATCACTGTTATCCGGTAATGTGTTCTGCGGACATTGTAAAGGCAGACTCACATTAACAACCAACGGTGAAACCCGAAAACATGCAGACGGTACATCTGTACACAGAAGAAAAGTCAGATACGTTTGCTATAATAAAACAAGAAAAAAATTAAACTGCGATGGCCAAACAGGATACACTATGCGTATCTTGGATGAAAAGGTCATCGCAGTTTTACATATGATTTTTGATAAAATGAAAGCTATGACACCACAGGAAATGTCAAGGCATATTCATGACAAACAGATGTCAAATTTAAAAACTGAGTTATCAGCAGCAAAAACAAAATTTGATAAGGCTGAGAAAGAATACAATGTCTTAAAAAGTGAAGTTGTAAAATCAATACAAGGTGAAAGCAAGTATAATGCAGATATACTATCAGAACTTTTGATATCAGCTCAAGAGACGCTGGAAACTGCAAAGAAAAGCTATTTAGAAGTTCAAAACAACTACAACCAAGGTGAATTACAAATACAGGAATTAACGAACAACTATACTCGAATCCTCGGATGGTCTGAAATTTTTGATGAGAGTTCTATGGAAACCAAGAAACAAATAGCCAGTATGATAATAAACAGAGTGTATGTTTATGAGGGATATCGGTTGGAGTTTGAGTTTAATATTAAATTTGAAGAATTGAATACCAATATATATGGCTGATTATCTAAACTCGCTATTTTGGTGACTTCTTAGCAAACACACTTACATAATTATTATTTAAATGTTATTAATACTCAAGTTAATTCTTATCATTCCCTTTATCATTCTTAGCAGAATCTGTTGTTCCAAACACTTTAAAATTAGATACAACAGAGTTCAAAATACTAATCAATTCTACTTCCTGTTTCGTGCTAAATGCAAACCTGATCATTATAGTTAATCCTAATAATGTTTCTGCAAAAACCGATACAATATAAGTCTTTATAATGTCACTATCCAGATGTAAATACCCGCTGTTAAAGACCAAAACAATTACCAATATCAAAAGTTGCAATAACAATATAACGATGATAAAATTCTGCAAAGGTTTTCTTAAGCTTTCCTTGTTTGTTGCCTGGTTTTTTAAATTATATTCTGTAATATCAACTATTTTTTAGTAATGTCTTGATATGTATTATCAGATATCTCCGCTTGAGTGCTACTTTGAGCTGCTTCATCAACCTCTTCCATAACACCATTATCGCGAAACCAATTAAGCAAAAACTCTTCTTCAATTGATTGCTTATGTGTACTTGTTTTTGTATTATTAACCTTATCGTTTCCTTTTGTTTTTCTCGTCATACCCACTGTAAAATCCCCACATTATCGTTTCATTACTGACAATAGCATTCTAGAATACATGGCTTCCGAAGTAACACCATATTGTGAGGACAATTTTTCTTCACTTTCCTCTGCTAGCTTCTTAATTGTGATATCATCTGGTATTAAAACCAACAAAGCAAAAATGTTTGCAATTTGCTCTGCCATTAAATAGCTATCTTTTTTACATTGCTCATCTGATATAAACGTAACATCAGAATTTATATGAGAACTTACAGTAAATTTACCATCGTTGGGTGTTTCATATTGGTAATTGGGTATTCCTGTTATCAAATGACCTAATTCGTGTACCATTGAAAATCGCTGTATTTTGGCTGAATTAGACGAGTTCACTAAAATATCGGCTGTTTTTTTACCATTTTTATCTTGTGTACTTAACATTGCACCAACATTAGTAAGACCTTTTATCGCAGAAAAATCACGAAAATCCACACGAATTTCATCATAATCTGAAACTTGCTTTACCACTTCTGTAATTTCAGAAAGTTCTACAAAATCATTTTCTTGTCGATGTATTTTTTGATTTACTTCCCTAGCTTTTTCAAAAGCAATTTTAAATTCATCTAACATTACTATGAACATCCTTTCCACTCCTACATAAAATCTTACTAAACAATATGTTTAATTTTCAGTGATTATTATGTAGTAAATATGAGCAAGTGAGACCCTTCGCCAATTATATTTTATCAATTATCGTTATATTTTTCAATAGTTTGTCCACGATTTCAGCATATTATTCATAGTTTGTTTTAATTTGAATTGTAATAACATAACCCACCAAATAATCTCGAGACCAAAGCAATTGGATTTTATATCATCTAAAATCTTTTTTGGGGGCGGGGCTGTTTACCTGTTAATTCGGGAGCGCGCAACGTTAGGATGTTGATGATAAATCGTTCGTATCAAAAACCTCTGGAATTAAGCAACTCCAGAGGTTTTTCTTTGTTTAATGTATATCAAATTTTAATATATATCTATTCGCCAACACACTCTAAAATATTGTTAATTTCAGAAAATGCATCTAAGGCATCATTGAAATTTTGTTGTTTATCTGTGTAAAGCAAATCTTTATGCAAATTCTCATATGTTGAACGAATCTGCTCGTCAAGATAATGTTTCCAAGAATCGAAGTCGTATGCACCGGTAGGATCATATTCTTTACTGATATTTCGTTTTTGAAGATAATATGAATCTGTATCTTTTGTAATTCTAATCAAACGCTTCAGTTCATCTCTATCTGCAAGAAAATTTTTAATTTCTTGTATCTCAAATAATCTTGTAACATCATAAATATGACGCACTTTCTTATCTATCGTGCCACAAATAGCATGACGTTTTACAGACATAAGCTTATCTACAAAGGTTCGTTCAATATTCAAAACATTTAGCGATATCTCTTCCAGTTCGTATTTAGCTATATCTTCTTCACCATCGTTTTCCTCAAGAAACTCCTGAATATATGTTTTAAGTGTTTTCTTTGAATATGGGTCAGGACGAATACTGCTTCCTATTTCAAGCTTTACTCGATTTGATTTGTCACCAAACCAAACTAACATACTCTTACTACGATTTGAACGTTCTGCATCAATTTTTTCAATATCAGCACCAACAGTCATAATCTTTTCTATTTTCTTAATGGTCCTATCGCAAACTTTATCACTTACATCCATTCCAAGATAAGTCAAATCAATATCTTCAGAAAAACGCTCTATGGAACCGGGATAACATTTACTTAATGATGTGCCACCTTTGAAAACACACTTTTCAGCATATTCGCTATTAGCTAAGTTTTGCAAAAGCATAACGATATAATAATCCCGTTCAATTGCTGACTCAGGCAAATGTTTGTCTGTAGCAACGATTGATATTAAATCCCTGAACTCATCAGGAAACTCGTGCAATTTTATACAATTCCTCCATTTTAGGATGCTTATATTCAGAGAGAGCAGATAGATATATGTTTAAGTTGTTCTCTACTTCATAGTAATTCAAAATCTCTCTGAAAAATGATATGGTTGATTTTTTATAAGCTTTAGTTGAAACAACCTCTTCAAATGCTTTTGCGTTGAACGATAATGCAAGATGCTCTGAATACTTAATAAATTCAGAATAATTAATATCTTGTATGGCATTAAAGTTTTGCAAAACTTCCAATCCTTGAAGCATATTAACAATCTCTTTTGAGAATTCTAACGGCATTTGATACACAATAATATTTCGTATCGTCTTAGTCATACTATCAAGTGCAGAAGACATAACAGTAATGGTTTTAGAAATTTGAGTTGTCAGATTTAAAGAGTTATATAACGAATAACCAACAACAGTTCCTGTTTTATTTTTAGTAAAAGCGGAAATTATTTCTTTCTCTGATGGTGGAACAACGCCATATTTACTTGTCTTAGGTAGGTGATATGTTCCTTTTGCTATTTTTACAAGTTCACCTGATTCACACATTCTTTGAAGTGTTTTGTAGTAGGCTGCTTCGCTGATTTGGTTAACTAACTTTTCTCTGAATAGTTTATTTGCAATAATAAGTTCATTTGCTTCAAACTCTGATAGAGCATTCTTTACAACCGGATTACTTTTCATTTTCTGCACCTCCTTAATATAATCTCTGCTATTATTATATGTGCAGAACCGAACATTGTCAAGTAAAATCGAATTTTACTTGACAATAACAAATGTTTTCAATGTAAATATTATGTTCAATTTTTTAGTGTTTTCCTTTTCTTTGATTATGCGTATCAATTTTTACATACTCTGCTCCGTTTTTAATCTCTCTTTTTCTGCCTGAATTTCAGCTTTCATCTCTTTTATCATTTCTGCTAACAGTATTTCACATTCTTCTCTGGTTTTTGCATAAACATTTCGTGAGATTCGTTTTCCGTTAGCATCTCTTGGTGAATATCTTCCTTCATAGAGATGGTCGTTTATTTTACTCACACAACCTGTTCCGGGCTTTCTGTGTTTGCCCTTTTTGGCTTCAAATTTGGCGAATACAGGCTTTTTATCATTATCAGCGGATACTTTCTCTATTTCTTCTAAAGCGTCCTCATTTTTGCCGATACCTTTGTCAATTCGTGCGGCTGCCTGAAGTTGCATTGTATCAGTAATATGAGAGTATATATCAAGTGTAGTGTGTGCTGATGTGTGACCTATTATAGTTGAAAGTGTTTTCACATCCATACCATACTCCAGTGCCATGGTTGAGAAAGTGTGCCTTAGAATAACATATCTAAAATAAAGCTTATTATTTTCAATATAAACTCTATAAATCTGAATTGATTAGCAATGTTGAAACCATTTTCTGCATCATCGATTTTTTCTTCTATAGCCGCAATATCATCCGCAATTTCTGCAGCAGATTCAGGATTTGATGCTTTGATTTCCTCAAGATCTGCCTTCATCTCAGCAATAATTTCTGCATATTCTTCACCGGGATGTGTGTTTTCAAACTCTGCAATCTTTTCTTCAATATCCGTGTAATCAGGTTTTATAAATGTACCGTTTTCTATTCCTTCCTCAAGAGCATCGCACATATCATTGAAATCTTCTTCAAGTCCGTCAAGAATATACTGTTCTTCTTCGGAATAGTTGTTCCTCAGCCACTTTCCGTCAAGATGTTCATTTAGCATTTCAAGTTGCTTTTCTCTTGCGTATTCAATGGCAGCGTCATTCAGATTGTCGTTATCCATTATTTTTTGGAAACGCTCATAGGCTTCATCATATCCACTATAATCGGCTTTTTTCGCACCACATGTACACTCTTCACTCTCAGAAAATGAATGGTTGTGTGAATCTACTATTTTTATTCTGCCGTCGCCGCCAGGGTTGCCATATTGCTCTGAGGTTATTCTTCCGTCAAGAGTTTCGGTAAAATATTTTATAAGCATTTCAGAATCACAGGGCAGACCCTCTTGTTGAATAACTCTTGCGCTATCGAGCATTGTGAGTCCGTCTCCGCCCTGAAGAAGCACATAAGAACTGCCCGCTAATGTGTATTTTTCATCAAGGTCAACGGTCTTGCCGCCTATAAGTACATTCTGAACACGACGTTCTTTAGTTTCATCAATTCCGATAAAATTATCAAGCTGGTCGGTGACAACAGGTGTTTCCAAGTAAGTATGCAATTCAAATGTTAAACCTGAAATCTGGAAAAAGCTACCTAATGATTCGGGACACTTACGAGCACCATGCTCAAGCACATCAATAAGCTGTTGTCCCGTAACCTCAAGAACACACATATCATTATTGAATGCGTTAACATCCATAAGCATTTTTCTTGTTACATTTCCTACTTCAATTTCTGCACGAATACCGCCACCATTGGCTATTGCAACATCCGCACCTGTTACAGAACGATAAGCATCGGCAACAAAATCGCCTGCATTAGTTTCTCTCTTACGCACTGCCCAGGTTCTGTCGGAATCATACGCGATAAGATGTGCTTCAGAGGTACCGATTTCTTCATAAAGGTATGCTATATCTTCATTATATCCGTCAACCTTATCTTTAACCGAATTATATGCAAATTTTGCATCAACAGACAATGCTTTAACATCAACATTGTCAGGGTTAACGAGTTCAAAATCAGCATCGTTTCCGCTTATTGTCAAAACACCGAAATTTGCAAATTTCGTACCGGTTGAAGTAAGAATTACATCTTCGTTATTTTCATTTTTATAAACAGCACTTTCAATTGTTTCATGAGAATGAGCGTCAATATAATAGTCAATACCGCTTGTGTTTGCGATAATATCGGTTGATTTCCAACCATCAGCTGTTTCAAGAATTCCGGTGTGACCTGCAGCAACAACTATATCTGCACCATCGAGGATAGCATTATCAACGCTTTTCTGAATATTTTCATAAAGTATCTCATTTGTCATTGCATCGGGATATACTGGGAAACCATAAACGAAGTTGCCACTTTCATCCTTAAAATACTCGGGGGATGCTTTTGTGGTGGTTTCAGGGGTTGAAATGCCGATAAAAGCAACCTGATAATCGCCAAAATCTTCTGTTTTATATGGAGCAAATACGGATGAAACGTCAGAAAGGGAATAAAAGTTTGAGCTTATATAATCATAATCTGCCTTATTCTGTGCAAGGTCAAGAAAGGTCTCCATTCCATAGTCAAACTCATGGTTACCGGGCACGGCATAGTCGTAGCCAACAGCATTCATAATATCAACAACAGCTTCGCCCTTAGTCATAGAACCTATAACCTCACCTTGTATTGCATCACCTGCATCAACGGTTACAACATTCTTTCCCTGAGCTATAAGCTCCGCTCTGTATGCGGCAAGAACGGGATAATCGTCAATTGCACAGTGAACATCGTTTGTGTAAAGAATAACTGTTTCAACCTCCTGTGCACTGACAGACACAGAAATAATCGTCAACATCATTGACAACATAAGTAATACGCTTAAAAGCTTTGTAGTTCTTTTCATAATATTTCCTCCTTGAAATGTATTTACATTATTTACTTGCTTTTTATATTATGGAGCATTTGTTCAAAGGTTTCCTCTGTTGTTTTATCAACATATTCCTTAAATTCTTTGAAAATTCGTTCTCCGATATGTTTATAATCATAGCTTAATGCTTTTTTGATTTTGGTTTCACGAATTTTTTTCGGAACATTATATACATATAATATTTTATCAAGAGCTTCTGCTATTCGTGTTTCAAGAGGAATATCCTCATCAAGACTCATAAGAGTTGCATATTCTATGCCCGAAACTAAAACTTCTGCTTCTGCGAATTGTTCGTCCGTCCAGCGTTTGCAATACTCTTTATAAACCTCTTTTGAGCGTTCAGTATCGTTTTCACGAATTATTTTTAGTGTTACAGGACTTTGGTAGGAAGAAACAAAGAAATCCTTTGCTATAGGATTACTTTCACAAGCCGATGCCATTGTCATAAGCTCAAGGCAAACTGCCATTACCGAGCTTATACCTTCCTTCGTTTCATCATCAATAAGCTTTCTCTGAAATTTACAGAGGTCATTAACAAGCACAGCCAACAAATGCTCCTTGGTGGGATAGTAATATGTAAGGTTACCCGTGCTCATACCAAGCTCTTTTGCTATTGCATTTGGTGACACATTTGAATAGCCTTTTTCAAAAAACAAATGTATTGCTGTTTTTAATATTCCGTGCTTTGTTATACCGGATTTTTTAAACGCCATATATTACCCTTCCGACACTTTCGTATCTATACTAAAATAACTTTTTGGTACATTTTAGCATAGATGCTAACACATTGCAATACCTTTCAAAGAAATAAATGGTAAATTTTTTATAACACACAACAATATAATAATTGTTATTTGAGTATAACAATTAAAAAATCGGAAAGAGTAAATATAAAAACGTTGGAGGTATAATATGTTTAAACACGAAAAACTTCTTTTTCATCCTGTCGGTGTTGAAAAACCGAATCCACAATATGCCGCACTTCTTCAGGAACAATTGGGTGGCGGTAACGGTGAACTGAAGGCTGCTATGCAGTATATGTCGCAAAGCTTCAGAATCAAAGACCCTGAAATCAAGGACCTTTTTCTTGATATTGCCGCTGAAGAATTAAGTCATATGGAAATGGTGGCACAGACCATCAATCTTTTAAACGGGCACGATGTTGATGCCGAAAAGGTACCAAACGGAGAAATTCAGTCCCATGTAATTCTTGGTCTTAATCCCGGTCTCATAAATGCTTCGGGTTACTCCTGGACTGCCGATTATGTAACTGTTACAGGTGATTTATGTGCAGATCTTCTCAGCAACATTGCATCCGAGCAAAGAGCAAAGGTAGTTTACGAATACCTTTATCGCCAGATTGACGATGAAAAAGTTCGCGAAACCATAGACTTTCTTTTAAACCGCGAGGAAGCTCACAATCAGATGTTCCGCGATGCATTTAACAAGGTTCAGAATTCCGGCTCTAACAGAGATTTCGGCACAACAAAAGCTGCCAAAATGTATTTTTCTATGTCAGACCCCGGACCTGATGCATTTGCAACGGGCAAAACGAAACCGGTATCTTTTGATAAATAAAATATAAAGCAACCGCCGAATTTTTCAGCGGTTGCTCTTTATATATCAAGTTCACTGTATTTATTGATATAAACATCAACAATTTCTTTCAATTCCTCTTGATTTGGTTCGCTTTTGTCATATATGCCCACTACATTATAGCCATTCTTTTTTGCGGTTTTTGCAGCATATAAAGCATCCTCAAAAACCCACGTAGTTTCCTTATCTGTTCCAAGCTCATTGAGAACAACGTCATAAACCTTTGACTCTATTTTAGAAGCACCAACCGTATAGGTTGAATAAATTGCAGAAAAATAATGAAGCATATCGTATTTTTCAAGAACTGCTTTGAGAGCAGGCTCTCCTGTTGCGGTAGCAATACCCATTTTAACGTCCTTTGCTTTTAATTTTTCAAGAAATTCTCTTATATCATTTTTAGGCTCGGTTTCAACCATATATCTGCTCTTAATATATTCAAAAAGCTCTGATAAAAGCTCTTCATAGGTTTTATTCAGATTAAAGTGTTCAATTGCAAGAAGAAAGGTCTCACGGAGAAAAAGACCTTTAAAGGCTTCTCTGTCATCTTCGGTTAATTCAATTCCTAAATGATTGAAAAAATTATCTTTATATCCTTTCCAGACGTGCATTGAATCAAACAAGGTTCCGTCAAAATCAAAAATCGCACCTGTTATGTTAATTTGCTTGTTTGTCATACATTTTATTTTTCCTTTTTTCTGATTTCACTCAAAACTGCAGCACACATTATAAGTACAACACCGATAAATTCATAAACAGTCGGCAACTGCATAAATACGACCGAAGAAAGAATTATTGCGGATGCAGGGTCAATATAGCTTAAAATTGCAACCGTCCGACTATTCAGTTTTTTTATTGCTCCAAAATAGAGAAGATATGCAAAGCCCGTATGAACAACGCCCAAAACAACTAAAAGTATTATGGATTTTAGGTTAAAGGTTATATCTCCCATTGTAAATACCGCATACGGAAGAACCACAAGTCCTGCAGAAGCTAATTGAATTACGGTTCTTTCATAGGATTCTACTTCGCCCATAAACTTATTCATAATCATAACAGAAGCATAAAATCCTGCCGCACCCAGACCACAGAAAACACCTATAATTTTAGAGTTGTTACTCTGAAAAAGTCCCGAAACCAAAGCTACACCAACAAGTGCCACCAGAACACATATTATTTGCTGTAATTTCAGTTTTTCTTTGAATATAAATGCAGACGCAATAACAACAATTATGGGAGCAGTATAATAGCAAACTGTTGCGACAGGAATACCCGTGAAACTGTATGCCTCAAAAAGCAGAATCCAGTTGAAGCCGATTGCAATACCCGATGCCAATAAAATCGGCAGTTTCTTTTTCACTGATTTATAATTCACTTTGCGTCCTGTTAAAAGCATTACAAGAAGAATCACACCCGCGCCACTAATTCCTCTGAAAGAAGCAATAACTCCCGATGGCAACCCGATATATTTCACAAAAATTCCTATGGTACCGAAAATCACCATAGAAAATATCATAGATACTTTTTCTTTCATATTACCACTTGTTTTCAACATACTCGCAAAATGTAAAAAGGTCTTTTATTTCTATTTTCTTCCCATCGTCAAGAGTAACATCACCGTTCCAGATTCCGAAAACCTGATGACAGTTCATTCTTCCCACTTTAAAATCCACATCACTGTGATTATCAAGAGTTGGCACCATTGTCATATTAAATCTTCCGTCCTCGGAAATAATTTTCCAAGGCTCTAAAAATCTGTCTTTCGGGAATTTTTCAACATCAACCGCACCTATTTTATGTACTTTGCCGTCATAGAAAATGCAGGTTTCTGTAGCATAGCTTTCATCACCGATTGCCCAGGTAATTTCAAAACCGAAAAGATGCTTTTCCCCTTTTTCATCGGTTATATACTGATTACCGCTTCCCCAGTACCATACCATTTCGTGAGGAGTGTTTACTCTGCCCCAATCCACGGTACAGAAAGAATTTGCCTTTGAAAATTCATAAGTATAATCACCAACAGTAAACTTACCCTCACAGGGCATACACATCTGCTTTGTGGTCATAAAATATTTAGTATCGTCTTCCTTAAAAGGCAAAAAAGTTGTGATATTCTCGAGTCCCTCCATTATTTCCATAGAAACATTAACTTCAACCGGTGCACCTTTAAAAGAACCTTTATACCACAAGGTTCTTTCATTTTCTTTTGTGTGAAAATCAAATTCCGTTTTACCTATTTTGTCTTTAAAGCGAGTGGGGACATCAATAACAGGCGGTGAAACGTGCACATTTCCACCGATAAAATACTGAATGGAATCGCAAATAACCTGACCTGTTTTAAGGTCAACTAATTTTGCTGCCACATAGCCACCGATATTGATATTGGCAAAGCTTATAAGAACCTGCATTTCATCGCCCACGTGAATGGTATAAAAATCCCATTCCTTACGGCTGATTATTCCTTTTTTAACATAATCTCTGTTATATTCGAAAAGGTTTCTTCTTGCCCAACCCTTTGCAAGTAATTTACCGTCGGGTGAAAGAAGAGGTGTTTTTTCAGTATATTCAATCTGCTTTGATTTTTCCGCCCAATCCTTAAAAGGTATATAGGTTCTTTTTAATTCGTTGCTCATTGCTCTCTCCTGTAAACACCATACATTTATTAAGGTTAATTAACTGAAAAGTTAAATGATGGGGGATGTAAAAAAAGCGCAGACCGCATAAAACAATATAAATCAAGGGGTTCAATAGGTTAATTTTTCCTGTAGAACCCCATAAATTTATCCAAAAATACAAAAAGTTGAAAAAACAATGTTTTATGCTACAAACAAACTTCGCCACTCGACGTACCTTTGTAC
>JAZOAO010000004.1:0-21550 GCA_045595505.1 Acutalibacteraceae bacterium
GCGAAGTTTGTTTGTAGCATAAAACATTGTTTTTTCAACTTTTTGTATTTTTTGATAAATTATGGGGTTCTACAGGAAAAATTAACCTATTGAACCCCTTGATTTATATTGTTTTATGCGGTCTGCGCTTTTTTTACATCCCCTTTTTGACTTGTTGGGGATGCAAAATGAATTAGAACCAAATTGCCTTGACTATGAGCCATACAATTAAAATCCTATCTGTTATCGGGTACTTTTTCCACAATCTCAATTCCCCTGACTTTATCACCGTTTATATACTCACCGTTCCGGTAAAAAATCTCCGAATTGATATTTACAACAGCACCGATCGGCACATATAAAACAGCTTCTATACCTTGTGGTAGAGTGAGGTTGATAACAGAAGCCCCGTCAGATTTTTCATAATTCAGAGTTATTAACCCCTTTACGCTTGGAACGGTACAGCTCATACTGTCGGAAAGAGTGTATTGAGGCTCTATTTTAACCTTTTCATAGCCCGCCTCAAGAGGTGCGATACCTGCAAAATGCTTACTCATTATAACAAGCGGTCCACCACTCCAGGCGTGATTTTTGGTACCTCGCCATTCGTCCCAGAATTCCCAGAGAGTTGAGTAATCCTCATTCATCATACCCTCATATCTGTCCTTAATTCTGTCATATGCCACTTCATATTCTCCCATTTTGCAAAGAGCTTCAAGCACATAATATTCCATATAGGGACTTGAATTTTTAGTGGTTATGAGAACATTTTTAACAGTAGCATACTGCTCTTTTTCTGCAAGACCTGCCAAAACTGCAAGGGCATTGGCTCTGTCATCAGGATTTTTTACATCCTCACTTTTGAAGCCTTCCTCTGTCCAAAGAGCTTTATAGCCCTTTTGGATAGTAGCTTTTCTTTCAGCAATAAATGAAACATCCTCTTTTTCTCCTAAAATCTCCGCCATTTTCTCTGTAGCAGAAAGAGCATAGTAAACCCAAGCGTTTTCGATAGCTGTCATATCCGCATTTTTGCCCCAGTCGGGCCAATCCCATGAGCCCTCACGATGAACCACAAGATTATTTTCTCCCATTTCCCAAAGCTTCAGGTAGTCAAGGGAAGCGTTATAAACCTTCTCAATAAAAGCCTTGTCGCCTGTATACTCATAGTAAGTGAGGAAGCCTGCGATACCTGCAAGCTGCTGAACGGGAAGCTCAAAATAGTCACCGCTTATAGGTACAACAGTCTGAAGCACCTTTGTGTCATCAATGTGAGAAAGCATAGCCTCAACACCCTTCTGATACAGTAAATAAGAATTACTGTCCAAAGAGTACATTGTCATAAGCATTTCACTTGTGACATCGCCCCACCATTGAGCTCTTTCTCTGTCGGGGCAATCCATAAAATTGTCACGCATTGTAACATAGAGAGTGCGAAGAGATTTTTGCCACAAGGAATTGAGGAACTCATCGTCACACTTAAAGTCACCGCAGAATGAGCTGTCATAGCCCGTTTCCCTATATTTCAAAGAAACAATTGTAACACCTTTGGGTATTTTATATGTAATATGCTCTCCGTTAAACCAGCCTAAAGCCTCAAACTCCTGTTCTCCCTCTTTAGTTATATAGGTAGTTGAAACTGCACCGATTAAAGTATTTTCCGTTGTAATGCGAATCTTTTTCCCGGCAGGAGTAATGATTTTAAGATAGGGAGTAAGCTGTGCATTATAAGGAATATCTACGGTGATTTTTTCGCCCAAATTCTTGGTTACGGTATAATTTTCATAATCCTTTGAATTCTCATAATCCTTAAGACCGTAATCCTTTAAAAATGGTATTCCCCTCGGGTAGAGCTTGCCATAGGCACCCTCGCCACCGAGGCCATATTCCGTTGCATTTTCCCATAAGGAAACGTCGTAATCTTCATTTAACCAATCCGCCATATCTTCCCTTGCATCAAAATAAATACTGTATTCGGGAAGTCTGTAGTTAGGCGGATAAAGAGGACTGTCAACGAAAGCACTGTTTCTTTTTACTTTCCAGGTTTTGTCAGAAATTATGGAAACGCCCTTACCTATGGCTTCAAAAATGAATCCCCCTTGACCGCTGCTGCTATAGGAATAGCTTGTTTCATTGTCCCAGTACCACGTCAAAGCACAAATTGAGTTCTCACCCTTTTGAAGATACGGTGCAATATCAATACTGTCATAATAGCCACTGTTTTTAGCGGGTCCTCGTTTCACACTTCCCTCAAAAACAACAGTTTTTCCGTTTATGTAAAGCCAATATTTTGAGTCGGCTGAGATATGTGCAATAAGCTCTTCGGGAACTTTATCAAGGCTTACCTTTTTATTAAAGCACATCCAAACATTTTTCTCTGTAAGGTTTTCCTTGTCCCATATCCACTTGGCACTCCAATCGTTTTTCTCGTCCGTAGAAATAACACTGTATTCAGGAATACTCTCAGGAATCTTATAATCATTTGTATATGGTATCATTGCTGAATCCCCCGTCGGAAAAAGTGAAGTAATAAACCCTGCCGCTATTACAAGATAAGAAATAATTGTCTGTAAAATTTGCATAGGAACCCCCCTGTATTATTTACGGTGATAAAATCACAAATTTTCGTCATTGGAAATAAAATCGATGAGATTCTTGTGTATTACTCCGTCACGCTTTTGCAAAAGTGCATCAATAGTAAACAAATATTTGGGATAGTTATCACGAATCATAGTAAACGGCTTATATTCGCGGTCCTCTGTCTCTTCGCTCATAATTGTCATAGCAACCTGAACATAACGATATTCATCGTTAATTCGTGTGATGAAATCACATTCTAATTTTCCGACTCTTCCTACGCTGATTTTATATTTTTTAGCAGAAAGATATGTGTAAACAACGTTTTCAAGCACCGGGCCGTAATTTATTCTTTCATCAACATTACGGGAGAAGTAGATACCGAGGTCAGCAAGATAATATTTCTGTTCGCCCCGAAGTGATTTTTTGGATTTAACATCAAAGCGAGGACATTGATAAATAATTTTAGCGTTTTCAAGTATTTTAAGATAGTTATTAAGTGTTTCGGTACGGATTTTAATATGCTCAAAGCTTTCAAAATATTCTGCTATACTTGAAAGGCTTGTTGTCGCCCCAAAGTTATTGATAATATAGGTCATAACTTTATCAAAAACAGCTCGGTTACGAATTTTTTTATGCTTAACTACATCTTTTTCAAGTATCTGCTTTATAACATCGGCAATATAGGTATCTTTGTCAGCAGGGCTATCAAATTCAAGTGTTTTCGGAAAACCGCCAAAACGAAGATACTCGTTAAACTCTTCCGTCTTGTTAGCCTTAACTTCCTTTCCAAGAAACTCTTTCATTTCCAAATACTCGCGGAAGTTAAGGGTAAACATCTCAACCTCAATATATCGGCCCGTAAGTTTTGTAGAAAGCTCACCGCTTAACAGATAAGAGTTTGAGCCTGTGATAAAGATAGAGAAATTCCCGTCCTCTCTGAAACCGTTTATAACTTCTTCAAACCCACTTACATTTTGAACCTCGTCAATAAACAGATATTTGAAATCATTATCTGTTATCAAATTTTCAATAGCTGCTTCTAAAGCATCCGGTGTTTTGATTTTTCTATATCCGCGTTTATCAAGATTAAGATAAATAATATCCTTCTCAGCTACACCTGATTCCTTTAAATCTTCCATAACCGAAAGAAGAAAGAATGATTTTCCGCAACGACGTATGCCTGTAACAACCTTGATCAGGTCGCTATGATAAAACCCACGAATTTTGTCAATATAATACTGTCTTCTATAAACTTTTTGCTTCATCGTAATTTCTCCTTTCTTGTACACGATGCAATTATAGCATTTTCAACGAGAAAAAGTCAAGTTAAGAAGGGTTATTTTGATTTTTCTTGTATTATACCCTCGTTAAACGGCACTTATTCACTCAAAAAAAAGAAAAAAGAGCAGACCGAAGCCTGCTCCAATTGATTATATTAAACCGCAATAACTCTCTCAACTTATCAAGAAGAGCCCATAGTACAGTTTCATCCTGTTCCGACACTCAACTATGTACTGACTTACCTATTCCTTTGATTTTTTCAGTAAAACGAAAGAATAAATAAGCACCGATAAAGCCGAAATAATAACGAGTATGTTATGTAATGTAAAAATCTCATTTATTGCCCTATGCTCCGCAGCAGCAACAAAGAAATACGACAAGAACATAAATCCTACAAATACAGGAAGCAAAATTCTTGAAAGCCATTCCATACCCTTTTTCTCTGCGTTGATACCCGCCTTTTTAACAAGCAACCCTATGAGAATTGCAGTTAAAATAACCGCTACGGATATTGCAATTATCTGTACTGTATCAGAGCTGTCAAAACGCCTTGCAACAGGACGGACAAGGTTCACACCTACCGTACCTATAAATCCTGCTAAAAACACAAGTATTTTCTTTGGCTTTTCGGGAAGCTTTGAAAATGCAATTTCGGGAACATCCTCGCTTTTTTTCAAGGATATCAGAACAGCAGTAATTATAACACCTGCAATGAATCCTGTGAAATATTCCCAACAAGACCAGGCATATATAAAATCTCCGTCATACTGTGCTCCAAGTTGACGGTAACCACCGTTTGCAAAAAAGAAGAACAAGTTTGATACTGTTATAGAAATACCGAATGCACCGCACACAAGAGCACCCACCTTTGCAGCAACCTTATCTTTAACAATAAATCTTGTGGCAAGTATTGCACCCAAGGCTCTGATAGCGGCAGAAACAGCCTGAATTTCAGAGAAATAATTCCTGCCACCTATAATCTTTTTACTCCAGGAAATATCAGCGAAATGTTGCATATACACCTGATATGCAGAACCCTCTTCACCTGCTATTTCAAGACCTTCCTCAAAAAGCTCAACTGCCTTAGGCTGAAGAAGCCCGACAATCCAATGGGAAACACTCGCTTTGGAAACTGTGTCAAAAATCAGGAAAGCACCAATAACAAAAAGGAAATCCTTCACCTTCCATTGGTGAGAGCTGAACCCTCTGCCCAACAGCACTGCGTAAATACCTGCCATACCCAAGCCTACGCAACACATCATAAATGCTCCCGACACAGGTGAAATATATCTGAAGAATTGCTCTGCACCCTCCACTTCGCTCTCGCGGATAACCCCTGTTATCTGATTTACTATTGTTCCCCAACTGGGTACAGTCAGAATAAAAGACATAGCCGTTAAGGAAAGCCATCCTAAATCAAGCTTTTTGCGTTCACCCATAACAGTTGTGATAAAAAGCAGGTAAACAAAACCTACATTAAACACACCTGCTTCCGAGCCCCATCCACGAGAACCGCGAAGGCGCCACAAAAAACCAAGGAGAAGTCCACCAAGTAAAACTATAAGAACTTTTTGCCATAAAGGTCTTTGGGTTGTATTGCCAATTGTATTGCCCATTGTTTTTCCTCCTGTTCTTTCTCCGTCATTTTCTTATATTTAAAAATTGGGAGTTGTTGATATGTCATTTCTTTCCGTTACAATGTAGGGTACGGTCTTGACCGTACCGCCAAATTCATCGATAACCTTTCGGGCGGGTCAAGACCCGCCCCTACCCGATAAATTCAAGTTTGTTATAGTGATTATATCAGAAATTAACAACCAAAACAACAACATAAAAATTGCAGAAATATAAACAGGTCCTCCGGCATTGTTAAACTGAAGTTACTTCACAATACTTGCCAATGGTGAACTTGGTTTTCGGGAATCGTTGTTTCTTTCCGTTAACAGTTATACCGTCAAGCTCAACCTGAACCGTGTTTGTGTCACTGTCAGTACCTGCGATTTTAGGCTTCATATACGAGGTATAGGAAATATTTCTGAATACAACGTTTTTAATTTCAAAATTCTCTGCTTCTTCATCATAAATCTTCACAAGTATGGGTCTGCCTTCATCACGGAAAATTTCAATATTTTCAAAAAGAACTCCGTCAATACTGCCCTCGGTCTGCTCTGCTACAACAACAAGCGAGCCGATTCTGTCATTATCCCAGATACCGTCACGGTAAATTACGGCACAGTCACGGAAAGCTATATCAGAAATTTTCTTATTGACTTCCCCTGTGATACCGAAGCACCTTGCATATCCGCCCCAGGCGATGCAGTTTGTAAAAGTGATATTTTTGCTGTCCATCGTACCGCCAAGAGCCTTAACCTCAAAGGTATCGTCCGCCACTCTTGCAAAGCAGTTGTCAACTGTCACATTGTGACTGTTGCATATTGCAAAGCCGTCACAGTTACCACGGTTGCCGATGATATCAACATTATCAATGCTGACATCGGTACAGCAATATGAAATAAAGGACCATTCGGGTGAGTTTATGATTTTCACATCTCTCACATTTACGTTATTGCAATTGGTGAAAACAACACCGCGTCTTTCACGCCTGTCAAGTCGGGTCATATCTATTACGCCCCTGCCTGCAAGGGTTATGTTGTTACAATTGTAAAAATTAACAAACGGATACCTTGTAAGCCCGATAGCATTATCGCCCGGTGCGGTAGGCTCCAAATATTTGTTTTCATCCTCGGCACAGTCAATATCATAAAGGTGGTTTGCAGTAACATAAGCTCCTTCACGAAGATAAATCACCAGGTTGTTGTGTGCAACAAGATTAACATAGTCATATTGATACACACCCTTATCAAGAACCCAGACATTATCCTCTCCGTATTTCTCTATGTATTCTGCAATTTCCTTATCTTCATCAACCTTTTCACGAACCATAAGCGTGTAGCCGTAGTACTGATTTGCATTGTTGAAGAGGAAGGTGTAGATTCCTGTTTTATTGATTGATGCTGTTACGGTGTTGTCTTCGCACTGAGCCTTTACACCGTGTGATTCAGGTAACACAATGGCATTTTTAAGCTCTACATCAGCACCCGTTATTTCAATGTTGAATGAAAATTCCTCGCTTGAATCAACATAAATTTCGGAAAAAGAGTGAAGTGTGCCTGTATCGTCAACACGTATGAAAACCACCGAAGCATAAACGGGGATTTCCTTCCCGCTTACCTTTGCGGTGTAATAGGGTGAAACAGTTATACCGTTTATATCATCATATCCGCCCGACTGAACATATTCAGGAAGCTCAGCCGATGCCCTGCCTACAAGCTCCTGCTCGGTAAGTCCGGCTTCTTCAAGGGTGATTATTGCTTCATCGGGATATTCGAGAAACGAAAAATCAAAGCTCGCACTCTCGGGGTAAACAGTAGCAGGAAACAACAGATTTGAACAAAAAATTGAAACAGTTGTGAAAATTGTAAAGAAAAATTTAACGATAGCTTGCATTTAATTACCTCCTTAAAAAATCCTTATATCATAGTAAAAAGAGTTTTGAAAAATAAAATTATTACAGTAAAAAAATTCACATCTGAATCCGTTGTGTTGTCGGTTATCTCAAAAGAATCAATGATTTCATCTGTGTCGGTGCGATAAGTAGTGCCCACAATCGCTCCATCGGTAAAATCAAACGCTGTATAGGTGGGAACACGCACGTCAAATGCGGAAACAGTAAAGGAGGCGGTTGATTCGGGAAGAGGGTCATAGTTACTGCCGGAAGCCGAGGAGGACTGAACATATACCGTACCTTCAACCTCTGTGACTTCCCCTGCGTACATAGTATCTGTACGTGAATAAAAGTGGTCGTGTCCGCTCAGGCACAGATCTATATCATATAAATCATAGAGCGATGAAAAGAAAAGACGTTCTTCTGAAAAATCATCGTCACTTAATGAGGCTGAATAAGGGTTGTGGTGCATTGTGACAACTCTCCACTTTGTGTCGGGATAAGCCTGTGTCGCTTCACGCAAAACCTTTGCGGTGTCGAACATAAAGTTATTGTTTGAGTTGATTGTAATAAAAAGCACATCTCCGTAAGTGTAATAATATCCCGTACCGGCTTCGCTTGGCTTAAGCTCGTCAACCTCGTTCGGGTTGTTAAAAATTTCGCCGTAAAGCGTTGAATCATCATCGTGGTTGCCGATGGTGTTGGCAACAGGTAGAGAGCGTAAGGCATCGGGTGAAAGGTAAGCCTTCATCTGAACGAGGCTGTCAGCCGATTGAAACTGGTCACCACCTGAAATTGCAAAAGCGGCATTGGGGTAAGCTGTAAGCATTTTCTCAACCGTATAATTCCAGCCACAGGTGTCACGGATAAGTATTTCTTCAAGTGCTTCGTCACCGGAACGTCCGATTTGTGCATCGGAAACGTAGAGAACGGTAAATTCATCCGCCGGTTGAACCGTAAACGGCTGTGCTTCGCTCATAACACCGTTTTCAGTGTATGTATAGTAATAGGTTTTGCCTTGCTCAAGTCCTGTTACGGTAACCTTGTTTGACCTGAGGCTTTCGATAGCATCGTCAGTAATAACCTCAAGCTCTTCAGCATCAGACATATTGCTGTTTTCCGAAACCTTGAAAGTGGGGTTGCTGTCTGTTGAGCTTGATAGCCACGCAAAACGAAGCTCACCGACTGTAGCACCCGGAGTAACTGAAATCACCGTGTTATCAGCCTGTATTTGCGACCATTTCGGTGAAAACTCTGTAAGCTCTTCGTCCTTGTAGGCAAAGCCCGGCTCAGCGAAAGCCGTAATGCTCATAATAAGAGTAAGAACAAGCATAGCTGATATTGTTTTGATTGCTTTCTTCATATTGATTCCCTCAATTCACTTTCTGTTAAACTCATTTTTTTGTACTTACAACTCATTTTTGTCAAAATTGAAATGACTCAACAAATTCCGATTTATCGAGTTGATTATATCACAAATAAAAAACTAAAACAACAACATAAAATAGCAGATAAGCAAAAGCCTATACACAACATCTTGTGCTTTCGTGTATTTTGGGAATGCTCTTTGAAGCTGAATTTCACACTGTTTTCATATAGTCCGACTCTAACTGTGGGCTTTATGTGGTCATTGGCGAAAACAACACAAAATCATTCAGTATAAATTAACACATACATTTCAAAAACGATAACCGTTTTTCATACACATTTCGTTTACTGCTTCAGCAAAAATTGAGCGAGAATGTTTATCGGTATCATCATTATTGTTTTTCTTGAAAATATAGTAATCTCTTAATTCTCCCCACAACTTTTTCTTTTTCAACCATTCGATTTTCTTTTCCAAACCGACAAACCCTTTCCCTTGGTACTCCCATGAATACTTATTGTTGGCTTTGTCAAATCGTATGTATTGCTGTCTTCCGTCTTTGCAATTATACACAATTGCAAAATCGCAGCTATGAATTATACGAGATGAAAAGGTGTTCACTTTCTTGATTGTGAGAACTCTCGTAGAATCCTCACAATGTTTGTATCCATACCTTGGAGCTACACGGTCAATAGCATTACGAAGAATTGTTCGTATTTCCTTAGGTTCAAACTCTTCATCATCGTCATTAACTTCAATATTAAAATCGAAATCAAATCCGATATTTGATTTGGTATCAGAGGTTATCATGTTGCGACTTGAACTGCCAACAGGTGTGAAACTAAAGGTAAAGTAATCTCTCACAATATTCTGAACTTCATGAAGAATCTGATACAACTCTTCCTTTACTGGCTTTGCTTCGTTTTTGGTTACGTACTTAAAATCATGCATTTAAAATTTCTCCTAAAAACAATCTCCCTAACCGACCATTTAATGCATATTAAATCATTACATTATACTACCACATTTTCATTTGTCAAGAAAAAAGTAAAGACAGATTTACACATCATGACGGCACCGCAACAAAGCGTAGATACCGTGAGTAAATCTGTCCAATGTCAATTTAACATAAAATAAACACTAAATCAAGTATTGAAACCTCACCACTAACAATTATTTATTCAGAAAAAGTCGAGTTACGAAGGGGTAATTTGAATTTTATTGTATTTCACCATCCTTAAGTGCAATTATCCGCTTAATTAAAGTTTGAAAAAAGGTTTTGTTGCACCACAAATTATTCCAAAATCAACATTTTTCGGGAAGTTGGCGAAATATTTTTCGGGAGATTGGCTAAATATTTTTCGGGAAGTTGGCGAAGCGCTCTGCTACCTAACACAAAGAAAAAAGCAGGCCGAAACCTGCTCAAATAGTTTTACTAAATCACAACAACTCTCTCAACTTATCAAGGAAAGCCTCTTCGCCAAAAGTATTAACTTTGAACAGAACAGCCTGACTTCCGCCCGATGTAATTGCAGAAAGATAAATCGGTCCACCGGCATTCTGAAACAATGTAACATTCATACTCACACGGTTACCACCTGCATAGCTATAAGTTGGCGATGGCTTAACGCTGCACGGTTTTGGAAGACAAAAATTCACACTAACTGCGTTAAAACTCTTGAAAGGAGAAAGCCTTCCTGCGAGTTTTGCCTTGTTATTGCAAATTTTTTAGTCTTACAAAACTGCTCGCACCTGAAATTCAAATAATTTTGGTGGAGCAAGTTGTTTCTTCGTTGCAGACATACTGGCGTATATCAAGACGAAAAACGGCTTGATACGCCGAAATGCTTGAATTTAAGGCGTACAGAGTTAAGCCATCGCCAACTTACTTTCAAAAACACGAACACTGCACCTTGCATCACCATCAAACATATCACTCGAATCTTCAAGAGATGCCGACATACTGCCATTCAGTATTCCGTTTTCGATTGTCTTCAAAATCTGTCCGAAATCACCATTAAGAACTTGCTCTAATTTTGCCATTGCTTCTCCTCCTGTTCTTTACGCCAACATTTGTTTATATCGTCAAACTTAATTTTGTTCAACAAAGTTCCTTTTCAATATCATAATAATATTGGTCGTATTCTTCTTCAAACCACCAATCATTTTTGTCAATTATATTTTCTATGGCTTCTATATTCTTTGGCATTTCCCCATTGAAATATTTTGTTTTAATTAATTCTAAAAGTTCAACTGTAACAGGCTTTTCTCTGCGTTTTGCCACTGCAAGAGTTTCTTCCAACCTATGACCATAGTTAGTTAAATAAGCATGTATTCCGCCGGATGCCATTTCTTCAAGAAACAATTCAATAAGTTCATCATCTGTCATTGTTTCGTCATTTCCTGCGTTTTCAGCAAAAACAACAGACGGCTTGATTTCATTAACAACATAAGGCTTCAGCTTTTGCCAATCAGCGGTCAAATCTCTAAACTCTAACGATTCTTCATAATTTGAAATCTCATCACAAAGTTTAATTAAATAAGCCTTACCCTTCTCAATTTCATTATTGTTTATATAATACTCACCCAATCTGAACCACAAAGTAACTTCATCATAAATGTACCCAAGATGTTTATTTTCAGCCATTTCAAGATATATCAAACATGCAGTATCATATTTATTCTTCGATATTAATTCATCAGCATAATTCATCATAATCATAGGCAAATAATCAACAGACCTATATTTTTTGATGAATTTAGCAACATCTTTTTGACTTTTAAAATTACGCATTTGCTCAATTAAGTCATCAAGCATTACTACTTTACTCATAAATTAACCTCCTGACAAATTCTCATTTATCAGACCCATTATACCATACATTCCACAACATTTCCACAGTTACATACATGTAAAAAATTTTACCGCATAATTCAAAGAAAAGGAACTGACTAAAAACTAAAAAAGTCAGTTCCTTATATTATTGGGGTAGTAAATTAGTAATTATCGTACAACCTGAATGAAACCTATGATTAAAAGATGTAAAGGATAGTATATATAAAATAGCCATTTAGTGATTTGGTTTATCCGTTGATTATGTCCTCTCTTTCCGTTATACATCATAATAACAGGTATCGCCAATATAACCGCCATTTGTATAATCCCATAGAGTTTGTCAAGAGCGAAGAAATATACAACTGAATAAAGAGACACAAAGAAAACCATCCATAGCATCTGCTTTTTGAGGTTTTCTCTGTTGGTACCGATAGCAAGAATACAAAGGCTTGCGATACAGCTCCAATCACTCGGAAAAGTAATTAAACAAATAAGTGTTAAAAGAACAATTTTTATGCTTTGCTTTATCTTTTGGTTGTTTACGATTCGTAACATTACCAAGCCCCATGCAAGAGGCCACATAACACTTGTCTGATTGAAAATATCTCCGTAATAAAACGGAATAAATGATTTCCAATCAATGTAACTTGAAGAAGCGAATATATAAGCAAAATGTGATATAAAAGAGAATAAAAACAGTCTTAAAGTGTATTTATTTACATTTTTGGTGTAATGATATCCCTCTGCTATAAAATAACACATAATCGGACAAGTGAGTCTGCCGATTATATGCAATGCAACAGGGACAATACCATTGTCGTATCCCGGAAAAACCAACCAAGCGATATGGTCTATCGTCATTGCAATAATCGCAATAAATTTTATTGTATTCGAGTTTAGTATCTTTTTCATAACTGCTCTGCCAAGTTCTTATTTGTCAAACTAATTATCATTTCAATTAGTTTTCATCGTGCAATATTTTTTATTTCCGGTATAGCAGAACTAAACTGCTTTCTTCCTGAAAAGGTATTTTCTGACCTTCTGTCAGTTGAATTATCTGCCCAGGTGCTGAGATTTGAAACACAAAATTTCAAAAAACTGTTCATATAAACATCAAAATTTTCCTGTTTACCGTTAAAGCTGTATCCTTTAACTACAGGCTCTTTGTTCTCTAAAAACAGCTCTCTTATTTCAAATATATCTAAAAGTTCCCCTTCTTCATCAGTGAACCAGCAGCCAAAGGACGGGTCAAAGGAGCACCATTTATCTTCTTCGGATATGTAAACCAAGCAAGTGAAATGAGAACCTGTGAATTTCGAAGATACCATAGCCACAGGAAATGCCTTTATTCCCACAGCCACAAGGCAATCTGCAAAGGCTATTGCTCTGTAACGGCAGTTTATGGCACGATTAAAAGGCTTATCAAAGGAATACTCCAAAATTTCAAGGGTGTCATCATTCAGCATTTTCATTTGCATTCCGCTGTAATATGTGTGTTCTGTAAGCCATTCAAGAATCTGAACAGCCTTATCAAAATCACTGTCAGCAGTTGCTATATCTGATAAATTATATTTTTCATTAAGCTGTGCATGAAAATCATAGGGCTTTATGATTTTATCAAGCTCTGTTTCTGTAAGCTCCCTGTCCTCTGATGCCATATCCTTGATACATACAGGCTCTCTTAACAGCTCTTTTTCATAATCCATTTCAGAAACATATTCAGCGTATTTTTCACTGCTAAATTGCACGATAATTCTATCGATTAAATCAAATCTCAGATTAACAACAACGAGAATTATAACTACTAAACCTATAATAATCGGGATTTTAAACTTTTTCATTTTTACACCCCTCGTCTCATAAAAGCCTTATTGCAAAAACATTATACCATATTTTCCACGACATTTCTACAGTTACATACATATAAAAAACTTTACCGCATAATTCAAAGAAAGGGAGCTTACTAAAATCAACTCCCTATGTTATATTTTTTAGTTCGATAAATTGGAATTTGCGGAATTTATTATATCATTCACATAATGAAAAAATAAATAGTTTTATGAAGGATTATGATTTAATTGTTTAAAATTGCGAATTAACTTGTGCCCAGACACGAATACTGTCTGCCTTTGCAATTTCTTTATATCGTAAAAATCCGCTATTGGTGAAAGCATTTTCTGTGTAGGTTACATTTGAACAATATTTTCCGAACTGAATTCTTCCCTGGTAATCTTCTTCCTCAAAGAAGTCACCTGTATCAATTTTATTGTTACTGAAAACAAAACCGTTTATATTGTTTGCTCTGAGTAGGTTTGACGGTATATCCTTAAACTCATTTGAGCTGATTTCAACATTTGTAAAAACAGTCGTTTGTGCACTTTCGCCTGCAATATTTGTACCGATTTCAATTACTGAACCCCAGTCGCTGTAATTGCACTTTTCAAAACTATTATCACGAATAACAAGGTTATCAACACCAGTTCCCTCCTGCCAAAGGGTAGGCTCAATATCCATAACAACCTTTATTGCCTGTGCCATTGTTTTATAGAAACGGTTATTCTCACAAAGTCCGTTTGAGGATTGAAGAAGTAAGCCTCTCGCTCTGTTTTCGTGGAAATAATTGTCTCTGATTACATAGTTGCTGCTGTCACATTCTAAATTGAAAGCTGTAAATCCTTCAGTAACACCTACAGGTAATTTTTCAACTTTGACCTCTTTGGTTATGCCTTCAAGAGCTTTGACTGAAACTATTTTTGCAGTGAATTCCGTGTTTTCAAATTTTTCGTTTTTAAATGCGAGAGTATCACCTTCGTTAAGCCTCATTGCAGATGCAATCATTGTAAGGGTGTTACCGTTAACTGACGAAACATAACCGAGACCGTCATGAACATTAATAGCATCATCGCCCATTCCGCTTATATCACAACCGGAAATATTGAAGCATCCGTTAGTGTTTACGATGTGAATAGCATCAGCACATAAGGACACACAACGTTTGTCCTTGTATTTCGGGTTAACTCCGATAAAGCTGTTGATAATCTGAAAATGGGAACAGTTCTCCTCACAGATATATGCCATACCCGGACTGCCGTAAATGCTGACATTGTCAAAGGTTACGTTCTTACTCTGATTTCTGATGCTGAAAATTGTTCCGTCATAGACAAAGTGACGCAAAATATATGTTTCACTGTTTTCAAAATTATCCATACAGCCGTTATGAGTAACACGAAGAGTATTATCCGAAATTTTCTTAACGGACTTCACAGATGTTTCATCCTGGTAAAGATAATTTTCCTTTGATGAGTATTTTTCACCAAAGGTATATGCCTCGGGATCGCATTGGGTAATAGCCATCAGGCGATTATTTTCATCGCAGTATTCAGCATCCTTGAAAACAAGATCGAGTGTATGAGTATCGGGGTTGCTGTTTTTAACTGTAACAACTGAAGCAAGCGGGTTTTCTGCCCAATTCCAATCAATGTTAAGATTCTTTATTTCTACACAATCGCTGTTGTTGATAAAAAACTTATATCCGGTTGAGGAAAAGACGAATGTTGCACCGTTTCCTTCAATAAGCAAATCTGTGCAGTTGTTCGCATCAAGACCGTTTTCGCTTCTGAAATAATATGTACCCCTGTCAATAACAAGCTTTGTCTTCGGATTTTGAGAGCAATAATCAAGTGCCTTTTGAAAAGCTTCAAAATTATCTTTATTGCTTTCAGAAAGTCCGAATTCTGAAGCATTTACTTCATTAAGGCTCTCATCCTTCGGGCGCTGAATATAGAATTTTGTTCCGTTAACACCGTTAATTTCATCTGCATATCTGCTTTTACTTAATTTATCAAGTGTTTCAATAAGCACACCCGGACTTTCAGGCATGGCTGTTGCTGACATAAAAAACAAAAATATTGAAGCAATAACCGAAACTAATTTCAAAAGCATAGAATCTCCCTTTCAAATTCTTATCTGTCAAATTAATCATATCACATTTTAGAATGTTACAATCGAGTCAATGGGATGCTAAAAAAGAATAATTACATTTGGCGTTTTATTTATAATCTATATAATTTCTTCTATATTTGTAAAAATCGGATTTAAATCAACTTCACTTTGTTGATTTAAAACTTCTCTATCATTGATATCAAGAACACCATCAAAGTTCAAATCACAAGCATATTTCTGCCTTGTGTTTAATTTTTCTTGATTTGTAAGCCCTTTCCTGATTGCTGCTATATCTGCCTGAGTAAAGGGGGTTCCGTCACGATCAAAATCACCTTTTGAGTAAACATCAACAGTACGGTGACATGATATTATTAACTGCATAAGTGCACAGTCGATAACATCAAGATAACCATCACCATCAATATCGAAACGAAGCATATCGCCATACTCTAAACGTTCATCAGAAAGAGCTTGATTCACAAGTTGCTGATAGTCCAAATCATTTATTTCATCATCTTTGACAATATCGCCTATATCAACCAAAGTATAATTATCTTGGTTTTTGACAGCGGTCACATTATAAATACCGGTTTTATCAAACAGGGGCGCAGAACCTGAAATATTGGTCTTTTGCCCCCAAAGCTGCTCTGAACTTTCACTCTGCAAAAGATATGCCACTTCACCGCTTGCAAATTCCTCGATTGTCTTTCCTTGGGTAATGTCGGTTGTATCTGTTGGTACAGCATCGAGAAGATAATAACAGTTTGAAATACTTGCAGTATCTGTTTTTTGTCCTACGATTCCACCGGCATAATTACTTGCATTTACAGTTCCCATATTGTAACAGTTTTTAATCGTTCCGTTGTCATAGCCTGTTATACCGCCCACATATGAACTACCATTAAAAATTACATAGCGTGAATAGCAGTTTTCAATTTTGCCGTTATTATAACCGCATATACCACCTATATATTGATTACCCTTAAAATATGAATAATCAATACCGACTTTTTCAATTACTGCACTCTCAGTTGTGTAACCGAAAAGTCCTCCATAGGAAAGTGTGGAGTCATTCATATAAAGTCCGTTTATTGTATAGCTCTGACCATCAAAAAGACCATTATATTTATATGTTGCGTTTCCTATTGGTGTCCATTTTCTGAAAGAGGATGTATCGCTTGCTAATGTATCATAAGCTATAAGAACACCGCTGTTATCAGTAATGTCGTTAACCAACACCGCATTAGTATCAACTGCTCCGCCGTTCACAACTTCTCTGAGCCAATAAAGCTCACCTGCATTTGAAATTTCATAAACATTTTCTTTTGCGCCGTCGCCGTTAAGGTCATATTTATCGGTTGTGAGAATGGGTACCTCATACTTTCCGCAGTTGTTGCAGAAACCGTTAGTGTAACCTATATTGCAGGGATCAGCAGGGTCTGTTGCAATGGCCTTGAAATTGTTTCTTATAGTGTCAGCGTTACCTGTAGTAATATAATAAGCATATGAGAAAGGATTGAAGCTTTTGAAAGTAAATGTATCAACTGCCGCAATGTAAGAGGTTGGACTTTCTTTTGCAGGGTCAACGGTTGCAGAGGTATCTTTGTTGAAAACACCTGTAAGCATATTTGTCTGACCGGGACAGTAAAGACCTATACCAAAGCTGTCTGCATCGTCGCCGATATAGGCTGCCCAGTTTTCGTTACAGGTAAAAAATTGGTCGGTAATTTCACCCCAAAAATTAAGATCGCTTTCAATCATCTTGGTATTACTGTCGGACCAGGGCTCACCGCCTGAAAAGTATACAAGGTTATTAAGGGGCTCAATACAGTAAAAGGCAGGGAGCTCCTGTGTAGTGGTTGCTTGGGGATAGCCTGAAAAATCCACAAATCTGCAGGTCGCTCTCATCAAGCCATCTTCGAGAGTATACCAGGCTTCCATATAGGTTGGTGTGATGTAATCCTCGCCGTATTTAGCTTCTAAACCATTTGCAGCGGCAAATTCATCTGAATATTTACCCCAGTCAAGAGGACGGCATTTAACATATATTTCGTTAGAGGTAACCTTTAAATCAACTATTTTGCTGGGCTCATTCTTCACGTTACCGCCTTGGACAGGGTTATAGTTCCATGGAGTACCGTTATAGTCACCTAATTCGTAAGGTGGAGAACTTGTTCCGTAATACGATTGCTGAACAAGGCGACCTGTATCATTACAGTTAATAAGGTTAACGCTGCTGCTTGTATTATTCAGAATACCTGTTTTAACTTTAGATGAAAAATCTACTTCAGTTATTTTATTAGAGCCGTATTTTGGTACAGATGCCATAACATCATTTTTTAAATCCTCGAGATAACTAAGCGCTCCGCCCCAATCCAAATCAATACCGATTTTATAATTATTATCTGAAAGATAAACCATACCATCGGAGTCACCAAGACTTGTTGCTTCAGACAAAGTAATGGATTCTAAAGTGAAATCCATAAAATCCTTATCGAGAGCTGTAAAAGTTATTGATGTTATCTGTGTCTGAGTTGTACCGTCAAGGAATCCGTCAATGTAACCTGCAAAAGAGCCGTTCTCTGCAGGTTCAAGGAAAAACTCTTCAACAGTTGCTCCCATAAGCATCGTAGCCCTTACATAAGCATCGGAAGAATAGCCCATTTCATAACGATTGAATGAAGAAACAGTCTTCCCGATGGTGTATTTATAGTTAGCCATAGGTACGGTAACGGCACTGCCGTTAAGGTTAAAGGAAACATCGACAGATTCTTTAACTGTTAGAGTGAACTTTGCCGACTTATCGCCGTAAGTAACTGTTATAATCTGTTCCCCTGCGTCACTCATAACCTCCGGTGAACAATGAAAACCCGATTCAAGAACATCTGTTGTTCCATCCATGTAGGTTACAGAAATTGATAAGCCTTTTGTATTAAGCTTTTCACCCACACAATATTCTTGTTTATCAGGAAGCGAAACAATAGTTATATCCTCTGAAAGCATCGGTTCCCATTTTGCATATAAGCTATAACTGGACGCGCCAATAACAGTATCTGCGGTGATTCTGTCACCTGTTCCGTCAGGACCTGTATACCATCCGGCAAAAACAAGTTCCTCTTTTTCGGGTGCAGGAAGCTCACCGTACACATTGCCCGAAGCAGAATATGTATATGTTTTTCTGAAAACATTATCTTTTGAGTATTCATAAACTTTCGATTCACAAATCCTGATGTCAGAAGCTGTAAATGATGTACCTGTGATGTTGTTGTCAAATCGCACCTGAACAAATGAAGCGTTTTCAGGTGTAGTGAAACTAAACATATTGTGTCCGCTTTGGGTTGCAGTTGTATTATCAAAAGATATAAGGGTGTCAGAAGAATTGAAGTAGAATAAAAATGTTTCAAAGCTTGTAATATTTCCGTCTGCGTTATACTCATAGATGTATCTCGTATTTGGTTTAACCGGCATAGAATAGTAACCGGATGTAGATTCCATAGAGTGAGAAGTATATATTTCTCCTGTGGTAGAGTTATTTGTCAAAGTAAAACTGCTTGCAGAAATGTCTTTAGTTAATTCTGCCCCTGTAATCCCGTAATTTATAACACCGGATAGCGGATGATTAGCCCATTTTTCAAAAACAAACAGGTTATCAAATGTAAGCTCGTAAATCTCTGTTTTACAAATTCTTATATCAGAAAAAGTTAAATAAGAGCCGGGAGTATTATTATCAAATCTGATTTGAATATATGCTGCATTTTCGGGTGTGGTAAACTCCCACATACTGGTACCGTTTGGTGTTGCAGTGCGGTTTTCGAATGAAATAAATGCTTCCTGTTCATCAAAATAGAACACAAAGCTTTCACAACTTGTGGCTGTTCCATTTGTATTGTATTCAAAAACATACCTTGTGTTTGGCTCAACCGATATAGAATAGTAGCCCTGGTTTGTGTCCATAGAATGTCGGGTATAAGCCTCGCCCGAGGTAGTATTATTGGTAAGAGTAAAGCTGGCTGAAGTGATATCCTTTGTTAAAGTGCCATCTGTTGCAACAGGTCCTACAGCCGTTGAATTTTCATTGTTTGCCCATTGCTCAAAGACGAATAAGTTATCTAAAGCCTTCTCGTAAACATCTGTTGCCGCAATAGCTACAGGACTGAGTAAGTTCATTATAATAATTGCCGATATTACCGCAATTGTTGTTATTCTGTTAAGAAGGTTTTTCATACTGTACACCACCTCATTATAAATATACCACAAAGAAATAAGAAAAGGAAGATTAAATATATTACAATAAATTTTACCATTTTTTATTAATTTTCACTTTGCATTTTCTTTTGGGGGTTACTACAATTTCTTTATATTTGTATACGTTTCTTTCTGATTTTTACAGTTTTTCCACCACCGCGACCTGTTGCCAAACAATTTGAATTTAGACAAACAAGGTAGCCCTCAAAAATGATATCATATTCTTGGTTGGTTATATAATACAAACAGCACTTTTTCCATAACTGTAATAATTAAAAAACTTTACTGCATAATTCAAAGAATAAGGAGCTGACCAAAATCAGCTCCTTATGTTATATTTTTTAGTTCGATAAATTGGAATTTGTTATTCCGTAATGAAAGGTTCAATATATTTCTGTATAAACTGAACTCTGTCAAATACTAATGGTTTAAAGGTTGCTGTAACAGATATAACGATATTTTTATAGGCATTAACATATATTACATTTCCGCTATCGCCTATGGCAGAGTATATATTCTTTTCTTTATCAATAACCCACCACAAAAAGCCATATTGCATAAAAGCAAACTTTTCATCGCATTTGATATACGGTGTAGTCATTTGAGTTATCCATTCGGCAGAAACTATCTGCTTATTATCGAACATACCTTTATTAAGGCACATTTGACCGATTTTCGATAAATCTTCTGCTGACAAGCACAAACCAAAGCCTGATGTTACAATTCCTTTGTTATCGCAAAACCAACCATTTTCTTTTGGAGATTTTGAAGTTACAAAGGTGATATGTTCTTCTTTGTTCTTTACAATACAAGGTTTTCTTTCTTCAATTCCAAGTGGTTTAAAGAGATATTCATTAGCAAAATCAAGAGTTGACATATTGCTGACTTTTGTTATTATTGCACTTAATATATGAATACCCAATGTTGAATACTTGAATTCACCTGTAATCCCGTTTCTTCCACCAAGTAAATCAAGAACGGACTTTGTCCAATCTTCACTTGTACATACTTTTGTCCAAGGTTCTGACTTATATTTATATGGTGCGGTCATTGTAAGCAAATGATATAAAGTGACACCCTGTATTGTTTTTTCTCCTCTTTTTAAAACATACTCAGGGAAAAACTCTAGCACTTTTTGATTGACACTTTTAATCAGACCCTTGTCAATAGCAATACCGATGAGTATCGACATAACACTTTTGGTTACGGAAGCAATATGAACATTGTCTTTTTCTTTGTAATTATTCCAAGTATCACTATAAACAATCTCATTGTCCTTTATGGCTACTATCTGACATATGTTAGGTTGCCCATCTGCAATAATGCTGTGTAATTCTTCTCTGTTCACAGAATGTAGCCTCCTCTACAAATTCCAATTTGTTTAGTTGTTTTCAGTAATCATTTTTTGACCAAGCAACAAAAGAATAACCGATGAATTGTACACGAGGATTATTAAAAACAATTTTATTCAGGTTGTGCGAACTCGTGTGGGATATTCTGCTTGACAGCAGAAAGCAATTCATCTATACCTATAATTTCAATATTATCATCTAATTGGCTGATAAAATACTGTAAATCATCAGTACCGATTGTCCAAGGGTGAATGTTTATTACTGTGTAGCCGTTGATTGATGACAAATCTGCTTTTTTTGCATTGATTATATCAGCTTGCTCCTCGAGCCATTCTTTAGTTACATCATCAGGATTTCCGCTTGGATACCACAAACTGAAACCAACAGTAACAAAAGGTTTATCGTTTGAGAAGAAAACCTTTCCTTTACCTGATGAATATCTGTCAGGGTCAAGCTGAATAATACCA
>JAZOAO010000005.1:0-2058 GCA_045595505.1 Acutalibacteraceae bacterium
AGTAATCAAAGAAAAGGAATTTTTAATTTGGAGCAAAAAAACTATAGAATTTAAAGAAATTTGAGACAAAAAGTTTCGGGGTAAGGTCTTAACACTACCGAAAGATTTCAGGTCGAGAATTCTCTAAGAATTTAAAGAGAATTAAACACTTAAAATCGATTCTGAGTGAAACTATCCAATAGATATATCCGTGTTTGAAAACAAAACATATTCGGTAAAGGGTTTACCCCTCCTGAAAAAATACACCTCTCAAATACGGCAGATATATCGGCATAAAAGCGATACATACGATTGACCAAGGCTCAAGGCGGGTGTTAGAGACAAAACAATTCAAGGTAAGGTAGTTGCACCACCCTGAAAAGTTAGCCTCTCATATCCAAAGCCGAGCAAGGCAGTTAACACCTTAAAATCGATTCTATGAGTCGGTCGCAACAGAAGTGCCGTGAATATTGGAAAAGAAAAAATAAATGAAGAGAATATCCAACCTGAAAGAAACAACCGTTGCTCCCGACAGAAGTACCGTAAGGAACAAAAAATAATAAAAATAGCACTATGAAAATGATAAGACCACTAAACTGAAATGACACCAACTTGAACGAAAAGTAGACAAAATAAAATAAAGCAGGAAAAAGCACTGGTGCATTTTCGATGCCCCAGTGCGGTAAACACCGACCGGCAGTGCCGTTCGGGGTGGTGCTTTAAACGATAGTTTTGTGAGGAATTGGTGACACTGACTGAAAGCAACCCGTAAGTAAGCGATTTTTAGCGGTGACCGCAGAGGTGCGACACAGGAAAGGAGAATTATAATGAGTAAAACAAGATATGATAAAAAACACATCAGTATGTGGGTTGATGAAAACCTATTAAAAATTTGCGAAGAGCATCAAAAGGAGCTGGGAATGAAAAGCCGCAGCGAATATATAGAAGCTGCACTTGAAGCTTATTCAGAATTTGCAAACAAGAAAGCAACTGAATATGTCGAGAAAAATGTTCTTCCAAGAATGGAAAAAATGATATATAGTTTGGAAAACAGAATCGGCAGACAAATGTTCAAATTGATAGTTGAATCTGCAAAAATATGCAGAATATTATTTGATCATCTCGAACTTGATTTTGATGACTTTGATGAGCTGCATGAAAAATGTGTTAAAGAAGCAAAACATCTCAATGGAGCGATTACATTTCCGTCATCAATGAGAGGAAAAAAACTCGCAGAACTATACGAGGAGGAATAAATTTATGGCAAAAAAACATATAAGCTTTTGGATTGAAGAAAAAGATTTAAAAGAGTGTGATGCAAATGTAATTACATCAAATTGTAAAAGCCGAAGTGATTATGTTGCGGAGGCGGTTAAGTTCTATAATTCATACCTACATAACAAAAATAATGAAGACTATATCAACCAAAATCTCAAAGACAGTCTGGCAAGTATGATGAAAAGATTTGAGAAACGAACTGCACGATTAATGTTCAAAATATCGGTTGAGGTTGCAAAAATATTTTGGTTATTGGTAAAAGAACTTGAAATAGATTTGCGGGATGCAGATACACTCCATCGTAGCTGCATTGATGAAGTGAAAAAAATCAACGGAGCAATCGAATATCCATTTATAAAAGATGATAAAGATGACGATGACGAATGGCATTTTGATTGATGTTTTATTCTCTAAATTATTGTAATTTGTCAAAAAATATGTTAAAATATATTCAAGAAGTTATCGGAGGTTTAGTTATGGATAATAACGATAAGATACAAATATTTGAAGATAAAAAAATAAGAACTGCATGGAATGAAGAAACCGAAGAATGGTACTTCTCTGTGGTAGATGTAATAGGTGTATTGACTGATAGTCCTAACCCAAATAACTATTGGAAGGTGCTTAAAAAGCGTCTGAAAGATGAAGGTAATGAGTCGGTTACAAATTGTAACCAACTGAAATTAAAGTCGGCAAAAGATGGAAAAAGATATAAAACAGATGTTGCCAATACAGAACAGCTTCTTCGTATCATTCAGTCAATTCCCTCAAAGAAAGCGGAACCCTTCAAGCTCTGGCTTG
>JAZOAO010000006.1:0-24235 GCA_045595505.1 Acutalibacteraceae bacterium
AAAAATTTAAGGCACCGGTTTTCCGGTGCCTTTTTTTGGAGCTGTTATGATTAAAGAGTTTTACAGTAAAAACCACATCCGCCTTGTGATGCAAAACGAAACGCAGGCAAGGCTTTTTTACACTTCACACGGTATCGCAAAAGCCGGAAAAATCCTTTTCATTGACCTTTGCGACAACGGTGAGACACTTTGCGAAAACGGAAACTTCGGGGATGTTGAAGGCTTTAAAGGTGTGTTTGAGCTGCTTTCACCTGTTGATTGCGTTGCACTCAGAGCAAATGAAGAAATTCTCACAAACCCCTCCACCCTCACAGAGAATGACTGGCTTGTAGAAATTGAGCTTTCATCACCGCTGCCGCATCTTATGACGGTGCAGGAATACGGCGAATTCATAAAAAAGGATACGTATATCAGGGAGAAAAGATAATCAGTCTTTCCTGAAAAACGACTTGATTGCAGGCATAAAAAAGCTGACGGTATTTTTTAATCTTTTACCGACCCACGGATTCCATTCCGCTTTATCGGCAGGCTTTATCGAAAAGCTTTCGAGAATGGGCTTATAGCATTCAAATCTGCGTTCAAAATCCGCTTCATCCTTATATTTTTCAAGTGTCCAGCCCGTTTCGGCAACTGCCGTAAACCGCGGAAACCACATAAAGCAAAGGCGGTCAAAATCCTTAACGTATTCCGTCCACAGCGGAGTTTCAACGCCTGCCACGTTTGCTCTGCCCTGTGCGTTGAGGCCCTTGATATACGGACTGTAATTATAGGTCTTTTTCAGCGGAGTCATCGCGTACGGATAATCGGCATAATAGTGATAAAAATCGGACATTATCACCCTGCCGCCATTGTTGGCATAAACCGCACTCAGGGAGTTTTTCTCCATCCATCTCTGCACGGTAACACCCTTGATTTTACCGCTTTTCAGGCTTTCATTCCAGACTATCGCTTTCTTACCCTTTGACTTAAGGAAATCAACAACTCTGTTTACAAACCAACCCTGAAGCTCTTCCTCGTCTTTGAGGTTGAGCTCTTTTATTTTGCGCTGACATTCGGGGCATTCCTTCCAGCGTCCCTTGGGAGCTTCATCACCGCCGATATGGATATACTCACCGGGGAAAAGCTCACAAATCTCACTTAAAATATCAAACACAAGCTCAAATACGGCTTCATTACCTGCACACAGAATGTCCGGAAAAATGCCCTGCTTCATCTGTACGTCTATCGGCACCTTTCGGCAGGAAAGCTCGGGGTAAGCGTGCAGTATCGCGCAGGTGTGGCCGGGCATATCAATCTCGGGAATAACCTCAATAAACCTCTGCGCCGCATAGTCGATAACTTCTCTTATTTCATCATTTGTAAAGCTTGTGCCGTAAGGGGTACGGTCGTTTTCGTCACCGAAAAGCGATGCCTTTCTGTAAGCGGATTTTTCGGCAAGCTCAGGCCTTTTTTTAATCTGCAAACGGAAGCCCTGGTCATCAGAAAGGTGCCAGTGCATAACGTTCATTTTAACACTCGCCGCAGCATCAATAAGCCTTTTGGTTTCCTCTATGCTCACGATGTGACGCACGCAATCCACCATAAATCCTCTGTACTCAAATGCGGGCTTGTCCTCAATAACACAGCAGGCAATTTCTCTCTCAAGCAAAAGCTGATTTACGGTTTGCTTTGCATAAAAAAGACCCTTTTCACCGGATGCTCTCGCCACGGCACCGTCAGGCTTAATCACAAGCGTATAGGCGCTTTCACCCATACCCGTGCAAAGCTCGTAGCGGCAGCTTGCAAGCACGTCGGACGTAACTTTTCCGTGTAAATATCTGACACTGTTGGGGTAAGGAATAATATTGAGTTTCATAGTAATCCCCCTAAAAATAAAAGGGCGGAAAACCGCCCTTAGTTTATTAAATTAATCGTCGTCCTCTTCGTCATCCTCTGTTTCTTCAAGAGGAGTAACCTCAACCCTGACCTTGCCTATACGGCGTTCCTCAACGTTGAGAACGGTGAAGTGAAGGCGGTCATACTCAGCGCAGGTGGTTTCTCCCTCCTTGGGAAGATAACCGAGCAGGCTTATAATAAAGCCGCCGAGAGTATCGTAATCGCCCTCAGGTATTTCAACTCCGATAAGCTCTTCAATTTCATCAAGATCCGTAACACCGTCAATGGTGAAGGTGTTGTCGTCTATCTTTGAAATTTCTTCATCCTCATCGTCATATTCATCCTGAATATTACCGACTATGGATTCAACAAGGTCCTCAAGAGTTACAATACCCGCCGTGCCGCCGTATTCATCAACAACAATGGCAAACTGAGTGTGAGCCTCGGTCATTTCCTTGAAAAGGTCGCCGCAGCTCTTGGTTTCGGGAACGAAGGTAGCCTTGCGCATAATATCGGCAATCTTTACGTCCTCAGGCATATCCTTGCCGACAAATTTAAGTAAATCCTTTATGTAGACAATACCGACAATACTGTCCGGATCCTCTTCGTAAACGGGAATTCTTGAGTAACCCTCCCTGATTGAAAGCTTAACAACCTCCTCGAGAGGCTTGGTAATTTCGATTGCCGTCATATCGGTGCGGTGAGTCATAATATCCGCAACGTCAATATCGTCAAACTCGAAAATATTATCAATCATTTCCTTCTGTGTGCCTTCGATAACACCCTTTTCCTCGCCTACGTCAACCATCATACGGATTTCTTCCTCGGTAACCTGCTCTTCATCGGCATTGGGGTCAAATCCGAACAGCCTTACCACAGCGTTTGTGGAGAAGGAAAGCACCTTAACGAAGGGCTTTGTAAGCTTGGCGATAAATATAAGCACGGGAACAACGGCGAAGGAAATCTTCTCAGGAATCTGCATACCTATCCTCTTGGGGGCAAGCTCACCGAGAACAAGAGAAAAGTAAGAAGTTAAAAGAGTGATAACAACAACGCAGATAACGTTGAGCACGCCCTCGGGGATATAATCCGCCACAGCCGTAGTCATCAGCTTAGCAACAAGCGGGTCTGCGAAACTGTCCGCCGCGGAAGCGGAAGTAAGGAAGCCTGCAAGAGTTACGCCAATCTGAATGGTTGAAAGAAAGTTTGAGGAGTTTTCGGTAAGCCTGATGATTTGCTTGGCTTTTTTGTTACCGTCCTCAGCCATACGCTGAATCTTATTGTCATTGAGCGAGATTATTGCAATTTCGCTCATTGCGAAAAATGCATTGACAAGCACAAGAACAAACAGCAAAAGAAGTTTTAAAAGTATTCCTGTTAAAGTAATACCGGGCCCGGGGTCATCCATATCGGATTTTCTCCTTTCAAATAACAAAGTTGTAATATATTTTAGCAAAGCTTACTTTACTTGTCAACTCCCCAAAACAGCCGCTTTGAGCCGATATCTGCCGATTTTTCGGCTCTGTCTGCAATCTGACCCTGACTGACTGCTCCTGATGAATTTTCAGCCGTTTTTGCATATCGGAAACATTTATAACAAGTTTATACAAATTACACTGAAAAAAAGTCCTCAATTTGGAAGAATTTTCGGTTTACAAAAGTTAAAAATAGTGGTATGATAGCGTGTGGTATGTTATATCAAACTATTGATACAGGAGGAAATATAACTATGGCAAGAAAACAGAAGACCATGGACGGCAACAACGCCGCTGCGTATGTCTCATATGCGTTTACGGAAGTTGCCGGCATCTACCCCATCACCCCTTCAAGCCCCATGGCTGACTATGTTGACCAGTGGTCCGCTCAGGGTCTGAAGAACATTTTCGGTACTACCGTTAAGGTTTCCGAAATGCAGTCCGAAGCAGGCGCAGCAGGTACAGTTCACGGCTCACTCAACGCCGGTGCCCTTACTACCACCTACACCGCTTCTCAGGGACTTCTTCTTATGATCCCCAATATGTACAAAATCGCAGGCGAGCTTCTTCCCAGCGTATTCCACGTTTCCGCTCGTACCGTCGCTTCCCACGCTCTTAACATTTTCGGCGACCATTCGGACGTTTACGCTTGCCGTCAGACCGGTTTTGCTATGCTTGCTGAAACCAACACTCAGGAAGTTATGGACCTCGGCGCTGTTGCTCACCTTGCAACTATCGAAAGCCGTGTTCCCTTCATCAACTTCTTTGACGGTTTCCGTACCTCTCATGAGCTTCAGAAGATCTCCATCTGGGATTACGAAGATCTTAAAGAAATGTGCAATATGGACGCTGTTAACGATTTCCGCAAGCGTGCTCTTAACCCCGAGCACCCCGTAATGCGCGGTTCCCACGAAAACGGCGACATTTTCTTTCAGCACCGTGAAGCCTGCAACAAGTACTACGATGCAACTCCCGCTATCGTTGAAAAGTACATGGACAAGGTTAACGCAAAGCTTGGTACAGATTATAAGCTCTTCAACTACTACGGCGCTCCCGATGCTGAAAACATCATCATCGCTATGGGCTCCATCTGCGACGTAGCAGAAGAAGTTATTGATTACCTTACCGCTAAGGGCGAGAAGGTTGGTCTTGTAAAGGTTCGCCTTTACCGTCCCTTCTCAGCTGAAAAGCTTGTTGAAGCTATCCCCGCAACCGCAAAGAAGATCGCTGTTCTTGACAGAACAAAGGAACCCGGCGCTCTCGGCGAGCCCCTCTTCCTTGACGTTGTTGCTTCTCTTGCAAAGACAGGCAGACAGGCTCAGGTTATCGGCGGCCGCTACGGCCTCGGCTCCAAGGATACTCCTCCCTCAAGCATCTTCGCAGTATACGATGAGCTTAAGAAGGACGCTCCCAAGGCTCAGTTCACTCTCGGCATCGTAGACGACGTTACCGGCCTTTCCCTTCCCGAAGTTCCCTCACCCAACACAGCTGCAGAAGGCACAATCGAGTGCAAGTTCTGGGGTCTCGGCGGTGACGGCACCGTAGGCGCAAACAAGGACTCCATCAAGATCATCGGTGACCATACTGATAAATATGTTCAGGCATACTTCCAGTATGACTCAAAGAAGACCGGCGGTATCACCATTTCTCACCTTCGTTTCGGTGACAGCCCCATCAAGAGCCCCTACTACATCAACAAGGCAGACTTCGTTGCTTGCCACAACCCCTCTTACGTTGAAAAGGGCTACAAGATGGTTAACGATGTTAAGCCCGGCGGCGTATTCCTCATCAACTGCCAGTGGGATGAGGCTGAGCTTGCTGAAAAGCTTCCCGCAGAAGCAAAGCGCTACATCGCTTCCAACAACATTCAGCTTTACACTGTTAACGCTATTGACCTTGCTGCAGAAATCGGTCTGGGCAAGAGAACCAACACTATCCTTCAGGCTTCCTTCTTTGCTCTTGCAAACGTTCTTCCCAAGGACGAAGCAATCGGCTATATGAAGAATGCTGCCCTCAAGTTCCTCAAGAAGGGCCAGGATATCGTTGATATGAACCACAAGGCTATCGACGCAGGCTTCGGCGCATTCAAGAAGATTGACGTTCCTGCTGACTGGGCAAACGCTGCTGACGAAGCTAAGTCCACCACAGAAAACGGCCCCGCAAAGCTTGTTAAGATGGTTGACTCCATTATGAAGCCCGTTGGAAGCATGAACGGTGATTCTCTCCCCGTTTCCGCTTTTATGGATCACGTAGACGGCACCTTCGAGCAGGGCGCTTCCGCATACGAGAAGCGCGGCGTAGCAGTTATGGTTCCCGAGTGGGATGCCGCAACCTGCGCACAGTGCAACCTCTGCTCCTACGTTTGCCCCCACGCTACAATCCGTCCCTTCGCTCTTTCCGATGACGAAGTTGCTGCTGCTCCCGCACAGGCTAAGTTCGCTGACGGCAAGGTTAAGGCTAAGGGCTATAAGTACACCATGAGCGTATCTCCTCTTGATTGTATGGGATGCGGCGTCTGCATCGGCGTTTGCCCCACCAAGTCACTCAAGATGGTTCCCAGAGAAACTCAGGACGACCAGCAGCCTGTATTTGATTACATGGTTGAAAAGGTTGCAGATAAGGGTATTGCTGACTCCACCGTTCCCGGCAGCCAGTTCAAGAAGCCTCTCCTTGAGTTCTCCGGCTCCTGCGCAGGCTGTGCTGAAACTTCTTATGCACGCCTTATCACCCAGCTCTTCGGTGACAGAATGTATATCTCCAACGCAACAGGATGCTCCTCCATCTGGGGCGGCCCCGCTGCAACATCTCCCTACACCACTGACAAGAAGGGTCACGGCCCCGCATGGGCAAACTCCCTCTTCGAAGATAACGCTGAGCACGGCTTCGGTATGCTTCTCGGTCAGAATGCTCTTCGTAACAGCCTTATTGCTAAGGTTGAACAGCTTGCAGAATCCGACAAGGCTTCCGATGCAGTAAAAGCTGCTGCTAAAGAATATCTTGCAACTGTTAACGACGGTGAAAAGAACGGCGCTGCTACAGATGCTCTTGTTGCTGCTATCGGTGACGGTGCTTGCTGCGACCTTTGCAAATCAATCGTTGATAACAAAGAATTCCTTTCCAAGAAATCTGTATGGATCTTCGGTGGTGACGGTTGGGCTTACGACATCGGCTTCGGCGGTGTTGACCACGTTCTTGCTTCCGGTGAAGATGTAAACATTATGGTATTCGATACTGAGGTTTACTCCAACACAGGCGGTCAGGCTTCCAAGGCTTCCAACATCGGTCAGGTTGCTCAGTTCGCTGCTGCAGGTAAGGCTATCGCTAAGAAGAGCCTTGCAGAAATCGCAATGAGCTATGGCTACGTTTACGTTGCGCAGATCGCAATGGGTGCAGACCAGAACCAGACTCTTAAAGCAATCAAGGAAGCAGAGGCTTACAACGGTCCTTCTCTTATCATTGCTTACTCACCCTGCGAAATGCACTCAATTAAGGGTGGTATGATTAACTGCCAGAACGAAATGAAGAAAGCTGTTGAATGCGGTTACTGGAATATGTTCCGTTACAACCCCGCTCTCAAAGCAGAAGGCAAGAATCCTTTCACAATCGATTCCAAACCTGCTACAGGCGATTACAAAGCATTCCTTCTTAACGAGGCACGTTACTCAGCTCTTACTCGCTCCTTCCCCGAAAGAGCAGAAGCACTCTTCGCACAGTCCGAGCAGACAGCTCTCGAAAGATATGAGCATCTTCTCAGACTCAAAGATCTTTACGCTCCTAAGGCTGAATAATTATTAAATATAAATCCCCTTACATTTCATTATGAAATGTAAGGGGATTTAATCTTTATCTCTTTATTGTTTTTAAATATTCCTTTTGTTCTTTTGTTACACGATAGCTTTCAATAGCTTTCTGAATTGTTTTGTTATGAGTCCATTTGTCGAGAGAATTGTTTTCTAAAATTTTTATTGTTTCATCATACTGCTTTGCAAGAGCAGTTGCAAAATACCAGGCTCTTACCATATTTACATAGTATTCTTCACTTTCGATATTTTTAACCCACAGAAGATATTCGGGCTTGAAATCCTCTTCAAGATAATAGTTCATCAAGCAGTTTACTGCAAAGCGGATTGTGTAAGTATCTTTTGAAGAAAGCCAGTTTTTTATATCTTCTAAAAGCACTGTTTTGTGCTTTTTCAACATTTTCGGGCGCATCATATCGCAGGTCGCCCAGTTATCTACAAAGGGTAGAAATTTGTTCAATTCTTTGATTAACTTATCATAATCTTTAATTTGTTCCAGCAAAAAAGCGTGTAAATTATCTTCCTCATAATATTTATGGGGAAGATTTTTTAAAAAGCCTTCCGCCTCTTCCCCTTTAGAAAATTCCTTTGCAAATTTTCGCAAAACCGGTGTACGAATACCTATTACCTTGTCGGGATTTACGGTAGGCATCAGCTTCTGATGAAATTCTTTATATTTTAAATCTTGTAATTCAAATAGTTCTTTTTGTAACATATTTATTCTGTTACATCGTATTCATTTGGCATTACAAATGCCGCAACAATGTAGATAATAATTCCGCTGCCGCCTGCGAGGCAGAAAAGTGCCCAGGCAAGACGAATTAAAGTTGGGTCAATATCGAGATATTCCGCAATACCTCCGCATACACCGGCAATTTTTTTACCGTCTTCTTTTTTATATAATTTCTTTCCGTTCATATTATCACTCTTTTCTTTTAGAAATGTTTATTTTCTAAGAAAATTTTAACACTCATAAAAAATAATGTCAATATGGCGGATTTTAATTTAATAAATACTTAATAATCAAGATTTAAAAGTTTTATTGCATTTCTTGAGAAAATCTTTTCTTCTTCCTCGGGGGTAAGCTCAAGAGTTTTAATCATACCTATGTCCCAGGATGGAGCGTGCCAGGGAGCATCTGACCCGAAAAGAAATTTATCAACGCCTTTTTTCTCTAAAATACGTTGGGCAGTTATTTTCGGCATTGTAGCGTAGCCGAATGCAGTATCAAAATAGACGGGTATGTCACAAAGGTATTTTAAAACATCCTCCCCCATACCTGCCGAACCCCAGTGGGCACAAATCATTGGCGAGTCAATCCATTTTGCCGCTTCTCGCAATCTTTCGGGAGTTGCGTGATAAGGTGCAGGGTAACCGAAATCAACACCTGCATGGAAAACCACAATTAAGCCCAGCTCAGAAATTTTTTTATAAAGTGGCTTCATTTTGGGGTCATCAACAAAAAACTGCTGATATTCGGGGTGGAGTTTGATTCCTTTAAGCCCCATTTCCTTTATGCGTTCCAATTCTTCCAAAGCATTTTCAGCGTGAGGATAAACAGAACCGAAAGGAATAATATCTTCACTTTCGCAGGATTTTATATAATCATTAACGGCAGTCTGTTGCTTTTCGTTGGTGGCTATTGATAAAACAACGCTTTTATCAACACCGTCTTTCCCCATTAACAATTTAAGGCTGTTTAAAGTGCCGTTTGTCTGGGGAATAAGTCCACCTGAAACAAAGCTCAATTTTTCTATTGTTTTTTCCGCGATTTTTTCGGGAAATACGTGGGTATGGAAATCTATAACCATAGTTGCGCAACTTCCGCCTCGCTTTCACTTTTCTACTATTATAACCGATTATACTTAAATCACCCGCCCATCCGGACGAGTGATTTTTTAATTAAAGATTATAATATTTCTCAAATTCAGCAGGTGTGGGGATTTTTGCCATTTCAGCAAGCTCAGCACGTTTTGATTTGATAAAGTTTTTGATAAGCTCCTCGGGGAACACGCCACCTGCAGTAAGGTAATCGTGATCTGCTTCAAGAGCATTGAGAGCCTCATCAAGAGTTGTGGGAAGACCCTGAAGCTTTGCCTTTTCCTCTTCGGGAAGATTGAAAAGGTTAAAGTCATAGGGACCCCAACCGTTTGCGTGAGGGTCAATTTTATTTTTAACACCGTCAAGACCTGCCATAAGAATTGCTGCAAAGCAGAAATAGGGGTTGCAGGTAGCATCGGGGTTACGAAGCTCAAAACGACGTTTCTCGGGAGCTTTAGCATATACAGGAATACGTATAACCGCACTTCTGTTTGAGGTTGCATAACCAACTGTTACAGGTGCTTCAAAGCCGGGAATCAAACGTTTAAATGAGTTTGTGCTGGGGTTTGTGAGAGCACAGAGTGAAGAAATATGCTTAAGAAGACCCCCCATAAAGTAATGTGCGGTTTCACTGAGATTTGCATAACCGTTATCGTCAGAGAAAACAGGCTTACCGTCCTTAAGAAGAAGCATATGCACGTGCATACCGCTACCTGCTTCACCGTAAATGGGTTTAGGCATAAATGTAGCTGTTTTGCCGTATTTAAGAGCAGTGTTGCGGATGATATATTTTATCCACATTGTAGCATCTGCCATTTTAGACATTTTACCCAACTGAGGTTCAATTTCAAACTGACCTGATGCTGCAACCTCGGGATGATGATAGTTGATTTCAATACCTGCATCTGCCATATGCATACACATTTCGCTACGGCATTCGTAGGTAACGTCAAAGGGCTTTGCAATGTGATAATTTTTCTGCTTGGGAACAATAACACCGTTCTCTGCAACAGCGCTGTTCCAATAAGACTGTTTGGCATCAACGCCTGCACTGATATTGTCAGGGCTAACGTTCCAACCCACTTGGTCAAAGAGATAGAATTCAAATTCGGGAAGAATGAGCATTGTGTCTGCAACGCCACAATCTGCCATATATTTTTCTGCTGCGAGAACTATATTTCTGGGGTATTGAGCCAAAGGTCTGTTCTGAGGGTTATCAATAATCATAGCATTACCCGTCATTGATAATGTGGGAATGGAACAGAAGGGGTCAATAACAGCGGTATCGGGATCGGGAATGAACACCATATCGCTTTTTTCAACAACAGCATAGCCGTAGTTTGAAGCATCAAAGCCTATACCGCTTTTCATTGTATCTTCAGAGAAATTTTCTGCAGGAATTGTAACGTGGCGGTATTGACCGTTGATATCAACCATTTTAAAGTCAACCATTTTAATGTCTTTTTCTTTAATAAGGTTGATGATGTTTTCAATTTTTTTCTGCATAAAAAACAACCTTTCTTGATTTATATATCTTTTATTTTCTTCTTATCGTGAACAATCATACCAACAACTGTAAATACAAGAAGAACTATGTGAGTTATAAGTGCGCTGTAGGATTTTGAAAGAATATCATACAAGCACCATAAACCGATATTGATTATTGTCCAGAAGCGATATTTTGCGCCACTTGTCTGACCGATGCACATAACAAAGGTGAGAGAAGCGACAATCGCAAGAATAACAAGGGGTTTGAAACCACCTACCACCAAATTACAAACAATAAACGCAAGAGCATATATCACAACTAACCATTTAGGTATAGGTTTATTCTTTGAATCAAAGAAATAATTGATTATTGCCTGAATACCGCCAATATAGCAAGAAGCCGCACCGTTAAACCCACTACCGCCAACAAGATAGCTTGTTGCTACAAGCACGTTACCGCAAAAAACAAAGAATAGAATTTTCTTCATTTTTTCGCCCTTTATCAAAGAGGCAGTAATCATTGAAGCTAAACCTAAGAGGCTTAAAATGTAAGATAAAATTTCCATAAATGTGTATTTTCCTTTTTATCGTGTCTTATTTAAGGGGCGAAACAAAAAGAAATTCATCCGCAATCATAAACTGTGGGTATTCTTCGAATGTGTCAATTGTAGGTTGAGTTTCACATTCAAGAAGAGCGAATGTAAACTTACTGAAGCCTGTGTTATAATCCGCCGCAACGTGAGGTGCATCCTTAACAAACCACGTATTATCCCTAAAAGGTGTTGTTGCCGCATCTATTACCTTATCGGGTGAAATATATTTGCTGTCATATTTTTCCACATAAGATTTCGGAAGTGTTTCGCCGAGAGGCGCAACTGTTGCAAAATTAGAGGTAAGCTCTGTTTCAAGAACATTGTCACCATTAAGATTTGCTCTTTCATAAACAGGAACAAGAGGGGAATTATAGTTAGAAACAAACGATACCTTTGTTCCGTCAGACATTGCTTTCATAAGAGTTTCCTCGGTACTGAAAACAAAATCTTTTATTTCATCAATTTTTTGGAGAAGAACAGGATATTCCTCTTCGTAACCGCCGAAAATGTTTTCAACTCCGCTTTCAAAATCCGCATCGGGACAAAGTGCCCAAAAGCCACAGAAGGTTCCGAGACTGTCACGGAGCATAAGGTCATTTCCTCTGTCGAAGCTCGAGGAAACCATATCATTTGCAACATCTGCAATAAAATCAACTGCGCCTAACATATCAAATAAGTGAATCATAAGGGTAAGGAAGAAATTGTCCCCTGCCGCATCACAGATAAAATTAACAAGCACATCGCCATCAAAAACAATTTTTCCGTTGAGAGCATCACCGCACACATAAGTACCGTTCTGTGCTCCCGAAAGGAATACTGCAGATTCAACGTTTTCAGAACCGTAATAATAGAAATATGCGGTTGTAACCATACCGCCCATTGAAGCACAAATAATATTGACTTTGTCTTTTCCACTGTTTTCTTTTGCCGTTTCAACAAAGCCGTTAAGCTCATCTGCAATTTCACGGGGAGTTTTTCTCCAGTCATAAGTAAAGAAATATGTATTTTCTGCACCATATTTTTCAACAGCAGTTTTTACAATACCCTCTTCTGCTCCATCGGGAAGCTCTGCTACAAATTCAGGATAGCTTGCCATTGATTCGGGATACTGCTTCATAGAAACACCGTAATACTTTGAATTACCGTCTTTATCACAGGAAATAGGATCAAAAATTTCTTTTGCCGCCAAAAATACACCATCAAGAACAGATTGTGAATCCTTTAATTTTAACGCGCCCAAAAAGCCATCCATCAGAGCAGAAAAAATTACACCTGCGCTGATATTAAGCGCTTTTTCGCCGTTTTCATAAGTAAGCCCCGCAAAATCAATTCCTCTTACGATAATAACAGGATTACCGTCATAAGAAGTTGCAGTTTGCGAATCACCTTCAACTGCAAATGCAGGTACGGTGATTGTAAAAATCATTACAAGTGATAATAAAACAGAAAGTATCTTCTTCATATTTCCATTCCTTTCAAAAATTACCTAATTTAAATTTACAACAAAATACTGCCCTTTGTCAAGTTGAGTTACCTTTTTCTTTATAATTCAACCTATTTACTTATTTAAAAAATAGTAGTATAATTATTCCAATGTGTGTGAAAGGATTTGATATAGTGAAATACATAGGCTTTGCTTTACTTGCCGTTTTGGTAGTTTTGGTTCTTTTGATTGCAGTAGCCGCAATAAAGGCTGTAAAAATCAAAGCAAAACCCAACACAAACACACCGGCAATTAACCCTACGGAAGAAGAGGCGGAGATTTATGCCAGGAAACTTTCCGAAATGGTTAAAGTACCTACCGTTTCTTTAAGAGGAAACACAGATTTAACTCAGTTTTACAGACTTCACGAGGTTATGAAAAATAACTTCCCCCTTATTTTCTCTAAGCTCGAATGCACCGAAATTGAAGGCAATCTTCTTTTCCGTTGGCAAGGCAAAGACCCTAAAAGAAACGGTCTTCTTCTTATGGGTCATCAGGATGTTGTTACAGCCGACGAGCCTAACTGGGAGCGTGACCCTTTCTCAGGTGAAATTGCAGAGGGCAACATTCACGGAAGAGGCTCAATGGACTGCAAATCGACTGTTTTTTCAGAGTTCCAGGCTATTGAAGAATTATTAGCAGAGGGTTTTGAACCCCCTTGTGACATTTACCTTGCAACTGCAGTTGATGAAGAAATTTCAGGCGACGGTGCACCCAAGCTTGTTAACTACTTAAAAGAAAAAGGCGTTCATCTTGATGTTGCAATGGACGAAGGCGGTGCAATTCTCAAAGACCAGCTTCCCACGATGAAGGGATGGTGTGCTGCAATCGGTCTTCTTGAAAAAGGTTATATCGACCTTAAGGTTATTGCTAAAGGTAAAGGCGGTCACTCCTCTACTCCCAAGAGCAACACACCTCTTGCAAGACTTTCAAAATTTGTTGCAGATATTGAAAAAGATAAGCCCTTTAAAGCAGAAATTTCAGGCACAGTTTATGCAATGCTGGACGAAGCCGCACCTTTTCTCGGCTTCCCTCTTCGTATGGTGCTCGGCAATATGTGGCTCTTCAAAGGTCTTCTTACTAAAGTTCTTCCTATGGTTTCACCAATGTGCAACGCTTTTGTTAAAACCACATTCTGTTGCACAATGGCAGAGGGTTCACAAACTCCCAATGTTATTCCCTCAGAAGCATATATTGTTTGCAACCTGAGAACCTCTCCCCACCAGAATGTTGAAGAATCTCTTGCAGTTCTTCAGAAATATGCAGATAAATATGACCTTGAGTTCGAAATCATTCACGCAAGAAACGCTTCAAACACTGTTGACTACAAGGGCGAGGAATTCGGTTACTTGAAAAAATGCCTTAACGAATGTTACCCCGATGCAGGCGTTATTCCCTACTTAATGACAGGCGGAACAGACTGCCGTCACTATGAAGAGGTTGCAGATAACTGCTTACGCTTCTGCCCCATCAAAATGAGTAATGCTCAGCTTGCGGCTATGCACGCAGCCAACGAAAGTATCGGCGTTAAAGAGGTTGCGGATTGCGTAAAATTCTATAAATACTACATAAAAAATCACAAATAAAAACTTTGGCTACCTGTTCAAAATGAGCAGGTAGCCTTTTTATTATTTATTTACATCTTTTAAAATACAAGCACCGTCTCGGGTGTATTGCACAACAGTCATTGAAATATTATCAAGAGAAAAGAAGAATTTTCTTGTTTCCAAGCCTAAAGCGGTAGGAATAAGGTATTCAAGCATTCCGTGATGACTGAAAACCGCAACACGATTTCCGTATGTATAATTTTCTTTTATATAATCAATAACCTTTTGAGCACGAAGATTATTATCTTCAACCGCTTCGCAACCGAATTCATATACCTCTGTTCCGAATAGCTTTTTGCACATTTTTGTATTTTTATAATATTTCTGCAGATATTCCTCACTGCAACCGAAATAACCGGGAGTGCAGCCGCATTCAATAAGCTCAGGACAGATATGCAGAACGGGGTTATCACTCTTTGCCCTGCAAACGCCCGTTGCGGTTTTGAAAGCACGAAGAAGTGAACTTGTTATATAGCCGTCTATCTGAACATTTTTTAGCTTCTCACCCAATATATTGCATTGTTTTTCACCAAATTCAGTCAGCTCACCATCGCAATTGTCTCGGTCGCCTATGTCAGTATAATTAGTTTCCGCGTGGCGAATAAAAATAATTTCTAATATATCTTCATTTTTTAGATTTTCCATTTCTGTTTCCCTCTTCGTCAAAATTCGCTTTCAATGCTTTTTCTGTTAAAACGATTGAAGCTAAAATCGGTAAAAGCTGGACAATAGTAATTATTGTACCAAGCGTACCTATTGTATCTTCATCCTTACCGATTACAAATACCAATGCTAAAACTGAAGCCGGTAGCAAAACCCAACCCCATTTATACCATATATTTCCTATATGCTTATGAGCAAATTCCCAGGTCTTTTCATTTTTCATTGAAAGATTTGTTCTGTAACCAAAAAGATAGTTTATATTTTTAGGAGCCTTTTTGATGAAATATCTACCGAAAAGAATCATAATAGCAGGTATGAGCAAAACCATTGCTAACATAAAAAACCAAAAGCCCATATAACCACCTCAATCAACAAATCCTATATGCTCCATTGTTTTATCAACTGCTTTTTCAATATCAACGGTTTCTATGCCGAAAAGTGAGGTATGAATTTTATTGTTTACAGGCTTTTTCGAGCATTCGTCAATGCAGTCAATTCCGCCTCGCATACCTAAAATTGAACCAACAGTTGCACCGTTGCAATCTGTATCAAATGCGAAACCTACCGCAGTGCAGATTGATTTTCCGAAATCGCCCTCACCGTAAAGAAGTGCCGCAACAACAATCATCGCATTTGAAATTGTATGGCACCAGCCGTGGTCGGTATGCTCATCATATGCGCTATGAATATAATTGAAGGTTTCTTCAAGGGTTTTGCCGTTTTTGTAGCCCTCATAAATTTTCATAACTGCTTCATAAAGTCTTGAGGTTGCGGGAATTTGAGCTAAACCGCCTAAAATAATATCATCAATATTATCATTTACTGCGGCAATTGCTATCATTGCGGAAACAAACATCTCTCCGTATATTCCGTTTTTAACGTGAGAAATGCAGGCATCATTATAAGCCATTTTTGCAGCTTTTTCAGGTTCACCGGGGCAAATATACCCGAAATAATCGCCCCTTATCTGTGCACCGATCCATTCTCTGCAAACATTTTTATACATTGCAGATGCAGGCGGTTCAATGCAGTTAATAAAATTTATGTATGCTATTCTTTCTGCTGTGAAATAGGAATGAACCGACTGATACCGAAGCCAGGCGTTTGCAACATCCTTTGGTACAAAATCCTTACCAAACTGCTCAATTATTTGCTGAGCCATAACAACATAATTTGTGTCATCATCAACGGGCATTCCGTCAACATTATCGCCATAGGGTTTATTCTTGAAAGAAAATTTATAATGGGAGCAAACCCCATCGGTAATATCTGCCCAAAGAATATAGCGGTGCATAGGATAATTTCCTGTCTCCTTAAGAAAAGGAATAAGCTCATTACTTCTTATCCCCTCAACAGGCTTACCTAAAAGGCAACCGCAGGCTCTGCCCGTCCAGGCACCGAGGATTTTCTTGCGAAGAGCTTCCTTATGGGGCATAACAGCCAGGTAATTATATGGCTTTCTTAATACCTTGATTTCTTCTAATTTATTAGGTTCGTTATACTTATAATCAGAACGGATTTTTGAATTGATAACCAGCTCATAAATTGCATCGCTCATTTTTGTTTTAATTTCACCGTTTTCAAGAGCTGTAACCGCTTCAAACAAGGGCTTATGCTTTTCAATATCAAGTCCCTCCTCCATACTCTGCTGATATTCCGCCATAATATCATCAAGGTATCTGTTAAAACCATCCCTCTGATTATAATCGATTTTTATATCTGTATCATAAATTTTTGCGAACATAAATTTCACCTTATATTTATATTTTCTCTGCAAATAAGTAACCTAATTTAATAGTGCAATCCGAGTCATAATGGGCAATATCAACCTCGGGCTCGGGCTCTTTTGAAGTTGTAAGCCCCTCCGCAACAGTATCTATATAAAAGCTATTGGGAGTATTCCTTGCGTGACTTTCTTTCCATTGATTTATTTCACGATAATATTGCCATATTTCTGAAATTCCTGCATCTATATATACACAGTTTTCCATATATTTTCCAAACTTTTCTTTTAAATCATTTAATAAATTCTGATAGCGCATACCATATTTTTCAACAGTGTCGGCTTCAATGGCATCGCTTTCACCCTGCATCCAACAAAAAGCGCAGATTTCAGGTTTATACTCTTGATTTTCAAGAATAGAAATACTTTCATCAAGTATTTTTACAAGCTCGTTAAAAAGCCAACCGCCTTTACGGTAAAATTCGCTTTCGGTATCACCCATACCAAATGATTCTTTTTGATACTCTCCTTTGCAAGATGGAGGTAGCCAATCGTAAAAAATGTTTGTTCCTCCAACTGCACATTTCACAATAAAAATTTTCTCATCGGGGTATTTTTCGCTTAACATATCAGCAATGCCAACCTCGGGACCGAAGGTATCTTTTCCCTTTTCGGCGCAATTAAGAGCAGTTTTAACAAAGCCACCACTTTTCATATCGTGAGAATAAAAATTCATTAAAACCTCATCATAACCGTTCCTGAACTTTTCTACTTTTTCTGTGTTGAAATGCCTTGATAAATATTTTGTATGAGCAACACCAACCGCATTGGATTGCCCTGCCAATATAATTATTTTTGCTTTACTCATAACATCACCTGCTTATGAGATTATATTAGCATACAAAAGTGATATTTTCAATGATTTATAAAGGAATCACAACCACTAAGTTAGTGATTGTGATTAAATCAGATTTATCGCCCTAAAACTTCATCCAAATCATTAACCGGTGGTTTGCAGGTATGCCCTTTGCAAACATAATAGGTTGTTCGGTTATTTTTCATTGTAAATTCTTGTGTAGGTTCCGGTAAAATTTTTACTACCGAATCTAAAGGAAGAGAAATCGGCAAAGAAAATGCATCTGTTTTGTCATCAAGTATAACAGTTATTTTCATCGGTGGGTCAATGTAATCTAAAAGTGCAACCAAAAACATCGCGTGACTGATTGGATTTTGTGAAGCATCGGATGCAATAAAATCCAATTGCTTTTCTGCCAAATCTTGATATTTTTCATCTGACTCTAAAAGCCACAACCTTACAAGATTATATGCCATCAAGGAATTCCCGCTTGGAATTGCACCGTCATAGGTATCTTTCGGGCGCAATATCAGCTCTTCACTATCTTCGCTATATAAATAGAAGCCGCCGAATTTATCACTAAAATCATTTAAAACCTTATCACATAATTTTTTTGCAACATTCAGATATTTATCATCCAAGGTTGCTGAGTACAGGCTAAGTTGGGCAAAAATATATGATGCATAATCATCTAAAAAGCCCTTTACTCCTCGTCTTCCATCTCGGAAGCTGACATATACTGTTCCTTTTTCATAAAGATGCTTCTGCATAAATTCATCCGCCCGTTTTGCCGCTTCAAGATAGACAATTTTTTTACTTACAAGGTACAGCTCACACATTGCCACAATCATTAATGAATTCCACGAGGTTAAAATTTTATCATCCAAATGCAAAGAATATCTGTTTTTTCTGTAGCTTAATAGTTGCGGTAAAAAACATTCAAAAGATTTATCAAATGGGTCACTGTTCAGCAAATTCGGTATGCTTTTCCCCTCAAAATTACCGCTATCACTTATATCATAATGACGATTAAAGGCTTCTGCTTCCTTTTTTCCAAGAGCTTTAACAATTTCATCGGGAGTGAATAGATAGTATTTGCCCTCTTCGCCCTCACTGTCTGCATCCTGTGCGCTGAAAAAAGCCCCTTGCGAATATGTCATTTCACGTAAAATAAAGGTAGCAGTTTTTTCTGCAATTTCAAGATACAATTCATTTTTTGTTATACTGTAAGCTCTGCAATATGCCAGAATTAACAATGCGTTATCATAAAGCATTTTTTCAAAGTGTGGAACGAGAAACTTTTTATCGGTAGAATAACGGCAAAAGCCAAATCCGATGTGGTCAAAAATGCCTCCCCGATACATCTGTAAAAGTGTATGCTCCGCCATTTGTAAGCATTTCTGCTCTTTATATCGCTCATAGTAAGAAAGCAAAAACAAAATATTATGAGGCGTGGGAAATTTCGGAGCTCTGCCAAAACCACCATACTTTTCATCATAAATACGTCCGAATATAGACACCGCTGAATGTGCAAGGTCAAAATCCGCAGTTTCGGAAATTTTGTCTTCATTATTCAAAAAAGAAATAATTTTGTCTGACTGCCTCATCAATGATTTTCTGTCTTTTTCCCAGACTTCATTTATGGCAAGAAGTAGCTCTTTAAAGCCTATCATCCCCCCGCGTGATGTTTTGGGAAAATACGCTCCCGCATAAAAAGGCTTTTTATCTGCAGTCATAAAAATACTTGTGGGCCAACCGCCACTTCCCGTAAAAGCCTGACATACTGCCATATAAACGCTGTCAATATCAGGACGTTCCTCTTTATCTACTTTTATTGATATGAAATATTGGTTTAAAATCTCGGCTATTTCCTCATCCTCAAAGCTTTCGCGGGCTAAAACGTGGCACCAATGACAGGAGCTGTAACCAATACTCAAAAATATTGGCTTATCTTCCTCTTTTGCTCTCATAAAAGCCTCTTCGCACCAGGGATACCAGTCAACAGGATTTTCCTTATGTTGAAGAAGATACGGACTTGTTTCCTTTTCCAAACGGTTACTCATACTTTTCCTCCGTTATAATAACTTCTGTTTTAATCACAATTCAGGATGTTCCGCTAATATTTTCAAGCGTTTCCATCGCCTATCGACTTCATTCTGAATATCATTTACTATTTCACTATATTTTTCATCGCATAAATGCTTGGTTCTACCCATCATTTTAAGCCAATCTGCAACCGGAATTTTTTTGTTTTTCTGTTCAGGGTCGAAAGACAAAGTAGTACATCCTTGCTCCACTTCATAAAGCGGGAAATAGCAACTGTTAACTGCCGCAGAAATAACCTTTCTCTCTGTGTTTGGCTTATCGCCCCAGTTAAGCGGACAAGCAGAAAGGCATTTAATATAAGCAGTTCCGTAATTTTTGGCATAATACTGTGCCTTTGCCGCCTTTTTAATAAAGTCATTGGGGTCAGCTTCCGCCGCAGTTGCCACATAAGGCATACCTGTTGCTGCCATAATCCTCGGCATATCCTTATGAAAAAATGATTTTCCCCATTGATTTTCTCCTAAATGAGATGTTGCACTTTTTGCTCCCATAGGTGTTGAATAAGATAGCTGATATCCCGTATTCATATAACCGCCGTTGTCATATTCAAAAAGTATAACAGGGTCATTTCGTAATGCTGTTCCTATAGCTGACCCCATACCAATATCCATACCACCGTCGCCACTTACCATTATAAAAGTGATATCACCTTCGGGAAGCTCTCCTCTTTCCTGCATTTTATGATACATTTTTGAAAGACCTGAAAGAGTAGCCGCACCATTTTGAAAAAGGTTGTGAACATATGGCACTTTAAATGAAGTTTTCGGATATCCCGTAGTTACAACCATTCCGCAACCTGTCTGAAATAAAAGAACAACATTTCCCTCAATACCCCGTAGCAACAAATTAACATTAACAGGAATTCCGCATCCTGGACAAGCACCGTGGCCGGGTGCAAGACGCTTTGGTCTTGCAGTGGTATCTCTTACAGTTCCGCCCTTTACCTCAACTTTGCCGTTATTTTCAGAAGAAGAAATTAAACAAGGATTATCTTTTGAGTATGTTACGGGATTAAAATAAGGTTTGGGCTTAAAATCCTCTTCTCCCGGGTAAACACCAATATAGTCAAATGTTTTAACCTCTTGTTTATAACAATCTTCAAATAAATCAAGGGCATCTTTCTCATAAAAATCACATCCTCCCAGTCCATATATTCGACTAAGAACACGAGCTGTATTACCTTTTTGTTGAAGAGTGGCACGAATTTCTAAGGACATATTTCCTCCGCCTGCTCCGTAGCTGTCCTGTCTGTCGGCAATAATAATTGTTTTTGCATTTTTACATAGTTGCGCAATTTGCTCCGACGGAAATGGTCTTATTGTACCAAGAGTAAATACTCCCACTTTTTTACCTTCGTTTCGTAACTTATCTACCGCCGATTTTGCAGTGAGATATGCAGAGCCTAAAACGAACAACAAAGCTTCTGCATCTTCTGCCTGATAGGATTTTAAGGTTTTGAGCTTTCTGCCCGATAACTTTTCATATTCATTAAATACAGCAGGAATAATAGTTTTTGCTTTTTCCATTGCTATGTGAAGCTGATATTTGTTGTTCATAAGGTCGGGCTCATTCATATATGAACCAATAGTTACAGGTTTTTCAGGTTGCAAAGCCGAGTAATCGTTGCTTATTGTTCCTATAAAATCTCGAACTGTTTTGTCATCTTCAAACACATAACAATTACGTTTTTGATGACTTGTGAAAAAACCGTCAAATGCAACAATAACAGGAAGTCGCAGCTTTTCCGCTATTTTTATTGCACAGATGTTGCAGTCATACACCTCTTGGGGAGAATCCGCAAAAAGAATAACCCAGCCTGTATTTAGTGTATACATTATATCGCTGTGGTCACCCTTTATAGAGAGTGGACCCGAAACAGTTCGACAAGCAACATTCAGTACCATAGGAAGCCTTGTACCCGACTGAACAGGCAATTGCTCAAGTGCATAAAGAAGCCCGTTAGCAGAGGTTGCATTAAAAACTCTGCCTCCGCCGGCAGATGCTCCATAGCAAATACCTGCTGCACTGTGTTCCCCCTCTGCCGGTATTAAAGCAATATTATGCTCTCCGTCTGCTCCCATTCTGTCTAAAAATTCTGCAATTTGGGTTGATGGAGTAATAGGATAATACCCCATTACATGATAATTTATCTGCTTCGCGGCATAGGCTGCTAATTCGTTACCGCTTTCAAATATCAATTTTTGTTCAGCTTTTTTCAACTACATCAATCCTCCATCTACACGTTTTTCGGTTAAATAGGACTCGCTTGTAATCCAAGGATCCGCGCCTGCAGGCTCAAAATCAAGGTTATCTGTAATTAAATCTTTATTGCGCACAAACCATTTTTTCTCACGGTGTTCGCTTTCTTTGCCGTTTACCAACGCTTCGGTAGGACATACATCAACACATCGCAAACACCCTTTACAATGGTGATAGTCAAGTCCTCTGTTCATCATTGTAGGTTTTCCCTTATATTCACCGGGCAAAAACTGAAACACCATATCAGGACAAGTAGTGTCACATAAGCCACAATGAATACATTTTTCAGGCAAAAACAGAGGGATAAAGCCCTCTCTTGATGCAGATAAATCATTTGATACTGTGCTTCCAAAATGAGGATTTGCACCCCCAAGAGGTGCGTTTTTGTACCCCCATTTGCTTTTTATTTCGGTATATGGAACCTTTTCATATTTTCCGTCAGGCAAAAAAGTCTGACTTTTTACATTTTCAAAACCTAACTCCAATCCTGCAAGATTATTTTCCAGCATAGCAGGATACTTTTTGCCTAATGTATCTTTTACCAATTCCTTAACTGCTTCAAGAGGAATAAAGCCGGTTGCTTTTGCAACTGCTCCGAGCATAACCATATTTACTCTGCTTTTGCTTTGCAACGCTAATTCCAACGCATCCACACAATAAATTGTACCTGCATATAATTTCAGTTCATCTCGAGTTTGTTGGGGTGTTGCACCCGTATTTACTACTAATATGCAGTTTTCTTCTACCCCTGCGGTTACAGGTAATGTTTTTGAAAGTGCCAGATGAAACAAGATTAAAAGGTTTGGTCTTTCTATAGGACTGTTTTGTAATATTTCCTGTTCAGGTGCACTCCATCGCACATAAGATTTAACAGGAGAACCTCTTTTTTCCGAACCATAGCTTGAAAAGGCTGCTGAATTCAATCCTAAATAAACAGCACCAAGCTCACCAAGTAATTTTCCGCAAAGATTTGCACCCAGACCACCAATACTTTCAAGGCGCATTTCATAACATCCGTTTTCTTTTACGCAAGGAAGTGTTACAGAATATTTTGCTGATTGCTTATCTATATTTGTATGCAAAGCCATAAAAACTCCTTTTTTATTTTAGAATTTACACAGCAACACCGCATTATTCAAAACACATAGTATAAAATCTAAAGCAGAAATGCACGAATATGTGAATAAGCTGACAAAAAAATAAAGGATACCTGACGGTATCCTTTGTATTTGTCTTTACAGGACGGAATGGCACCCCTATAGAATCAGAATTTTTCACTTCTATGTCTTTCCGTAAGGAAATGAGCATCAGAACTATCTCCAGGATACAAATAATCACTGAATGACATGGGACCAATTTCCATAAGTTTTTCTAATTCTTTTTTATTGAGCAAAACGACCTGTAAACAAGTAACTGTTTTCATAAGCCCAAGTTTACATCTCAAAATTTCAGTTGTTCCAATGATTTGTGGGAACTCAATAAATGCAGCAATCATTTCATCATCCGGGTCTTCATTTTCCCACTCAAAACTATGTGCAAAAGTTATGTGTGTTTTATTGTAATATGCAAATGTTGCGACTGTAAGTAATTTTTCATAATACCACATTAAAACTTCTTTATCAGTTAAATCTGTTTCCGAATCTATAAACATAATATATTCATTATTAAGACCAACTGTATTTTGTATAGGTGGCATTTTATAATCACTTGCACCCATTGTTACCAATTTCCAGAAAGGGTACTTTTCATTAGGAGTATACATTAACACATCTACATGCAATCCATTATCAACAATTGGATGAAGTACAGTTGAATCATCTTGCTCAAAATAAGTATCAAAATGCTTTATAAGCTTATCCATTTCTTTAGTTTTCAAATCTATCACCTCTTATGTGTATAGTAACATAAAAGCGGCGAAGGAGCAAGGGTAAGTGATATTCTGTGCTATCGCACAGAGTGATATTATGCCTTGCGCATAGTGATATTTTTGCCTTTGGCAAAAGTGATATTATATTCGCCTCTTAACTGCCCGAAAGGCAATATCACTTAGGCATAGCCTAAATATCACTGCGAAGCAATATAACTCGCCGAAGGCGAATATAACTGAAAAAACTCCTTGAGATTTCTCAAGAAGTTTTTTCTGGCGCCTCAAGTAGGACTCGAACCTACGACAACAACGGTCAGAAATATGGTCGATTTGCTTCGCTATTCACTCGCAACTCTCCCTATTTCTTCCCATTTCGCCCTCCCTGCCTCGTCCACCGGACGCGGTCGGGCTAAATGCAGTTAACAGCCGTCGACTGATAACTCTGAATTGTCTTAGTTTAAGTTCTATTTAAAGGTAAAAAAATAAAGGATACCATTTGGTATCCTTTATTTTTGGCGCCTCAAGTAGGACTCGAACCTACGACAACTCGGTTAACAGCCGAGTGCTCTACCAACTGAGCTATTAAGGCATTTTGTGTCGGCATCGCCCTATTTTCCCA
>JAZOAO010000007.1:0-119355 GCA_045595505.1 Acutalibacteraceae bacterium
ATCTTCTTTTTTAGGCTTTCTCATGGGAGGGTTGAATCCGGCTTCTATTATATTTGTGTCATGAGCTTCGGTTATCTTCATATTAGTTTGGCGAATAAACTTATCAACCAGCTCACCATCAACCTCAACCATTTCGCAAAACGATTCTCTGCTCATTGATTTGAATGTTACATTTTCAGCATACATTCCTTCATGAAAAATTACACTTTCAGCACCCGTATCAACATCAGTTACAACCGTAACAACATAAATCAGACTGTCATCATATTTCTTGTAGTATCCGGCGAACAACCTTTTATTTTTTCCTTTCACAATTTCAATCTCCTTTATCATATCGGTTTCCACATCTACAATCATATCTTACCATATTCATTGTACCATTTACAGTACCGCTAATGCCCAGTCTAAACCGAAACTGTTTAGTTATGACGCAAATGACGCAAGTGACGAAAGTTTTAGCACCCATAAAAGATGCGTCATTAGCGTCACTTGCGTCACTGTTTCCGAAAAAATTCTTGACTTTCTCTTCTTTGATTTATGCAGTAAAGTTTTTGACACATGGGCAAAGGAAAGGAAAAAGAGGAAGTAGGGGTTCTATCCTTACTTCCTCAACAAAACCTCACACACGGCTTTTGGTGGCGAATAATCGATGAATTCTTACAATATTATTTCGGCAACTTACCACACTCGTAAAGCCTATTTATTTTTTTATAATGACTGCAGGCTCTTCCGCCATCAACTGAGCAGACACCTTTTTCATACTCTGATTTCTCAGCGTTGTAGTCAAACAATCGTGTGTACTTTTTACCGTCTTCACCCTCGCAGGTAATAAACTTATCGCCCTCACCTATATAAAAAGGACATTCGATAAGTCTTTCAATGAATTTTGACATAAGTTTTATCCTCGACTAAATTACGATACATAGTCGTAGTTTTTGCATACGGCAGTTGCATTTCCGCTATCGTCAAAAACAAGGTCAACAACACCGATTGCTTTTGAACCGTCATTATATTCAATCGTAAATGTAATTGTATCATTAAAGGTTGAGTACGGTGTATTTATGTTTTCTTCAAAAGCCTTTTCCATTTCCTCTGTATGGCTCCAATAAAAACTGCTTTTCTCAAAATCGAAACCCTCGCCATTGGCAGACAAATTATTTCCGTGTTCCCAACCTATGTTGATAAAATTACCATGTTCGGGAGCATTAAAAGTAGGTTTATTTGTGTTATACACCATTTGACCATACTTTGAGATATTTTTTACATTTATGGATTTAATGTTTTCAGTATCATCTAAATCAAGTTTAAATTCATTAAAGGTGCATATAGTCATAATAATATTTTCTTTTACACAAAGTTCTGCACTACCCGTATCGAACTTTTTTTCTGCACAATATTTATTAAAAATATCGTCCAATTCATTTTCGATTTTAAATGTTTCCGCATCAGAAAGACCTCTTATATCTCTGACTTTTAAATACACCTCATAGGGATATTCTTCGTTAAGCTCCAGAGTTTTATTGACAGTTGCGGTTTCGGTGCTTTCAGAATTTGCTGCACTTGCAACCATAATAAAAGCATTTACAGTTTTATTTTGCGGTATGGTATTTTCTGTGGTGTTTTGTTGCGGTGCAGGTGTTTGGGGTTGTGATATAAATCCCACACCGAAAATAATTGCAAACGCAAGGCAAAAAGCGGTAATGCTTAATGTAACTTGCCTGTTTCTCTTAACAGGAACGGTATTTATAGTGATCTTTGCTTTTAATCTGTTGCCCATATAAGCATCAGGATTAATATCATCTATAGATTTTTTGAAATCGTCTTTTTTCATAATGCATAATCCTCCAATTCTAATTTAAGAATATCTCTACCCCTTTGCAATCGTTTTTTAACGGCTGATTTGCTTATTTTCAAGGTTTTCGAGATTTCTTCAACAGTATAATCGTTGTAATAAAACAGAATTATGGCTGATTTATATTTTTCGGGTAATGCAATAACTTTTGAAATAACATCCTGCTCCATATCGTTGTTTTTGTATGTAGCAGTTGCAGAAACATCCTCAATACACTTATTCTTACGACCTGATTTTTTCAGATAATCCAGACACTTATTCTGCGTTACTCTTATAAACCAGGCTTTTTCGTGTTCAGTGTTTTTGAATTTATATTTACCGCAAAGATATTTTGTGAAAACATCCTGTAAAACATCTTCAGTATCACTTACATTACCTAAATATAAAAATGCAATTTTATAAAGCATATTGCCATATTCGTTATATTTAGCTTCAAATTCATTTTCGAGATCTCGTTTACTCATAACGTCCTCCTTTCACTAATAAAACGATTGACAATTGCTTTTGGTGACAAAAAATATTATAGCATATAATTAATATAAGAAATTTTTAATTTCATCAGTTGAATTTTCGCTATATGGTTGAATCGTGTTCGCATAAAAGGTTATTGTTTTTATGTATCGGGTAAGATATTATATAATCAAGCTACGTAGTTAAAAAATTAAGGAGCTTGATTGCTATGATTTCTATTGGTAAGAATATAAAAAATTTACGACTTAAAAGAGAATTGACTCAGGAAAAGGTTGCTGAAGCTCTTGGTGTTTCTTTTCAAACCATAAGCAAATGGGAGCGTGAAGAAAGTTATCCCGATATCACCCTTTTGCCGTCAATCGCATCGTATTTTAGTGTGAGCTGCGATGAACTTTTAGGTGTTGATACAAATGAAAAGGAAGAAAAAATACAGCAATATATGAAGTTATATGACGAACTCAGGCTAAAGGACAGTCCTTATGTGTTTGACCAAATGAGTCAGGCAATCAAAGAATTCCCGGGAGAGTTCCGCTTACTCGCCCGTTATCTCGATATGCTAATTATGATAAAATCCGCAAGAGATTGCGACAGCGAAGAAATACTTGATGAGGTAGAGAAGCTCTACACCAGGCTCTTAAACGGTTGCACCGATGATAAAATTCGGATATGGATAAAACGCCGTATTTGTATGTATTACAACACCTTAAGCCACAAAACAGGCAAAGATAAATACACCGAAAAAATGCTTGAAATCGCAAAAGAAATGCCATATATGATTGACAGCAGAGAATATCTTGAAACCGTTATAAATCTGCCCGATGATGAGCATTACTCAGCCTGTAAAACTGCACTTGATAATGAAATGCTTTTGTTTATGAGCACCATAAGCAACTTGCTGTTTTACAAGAAAAGCTTTTCTGTTGAACACCAGATAGCAGCAATGGAAAAATGCCTTGGTGTGTTAAATACTGTTTATGATGATGGCAACTATGGTTCTTGTTATCGCTCTGTAATATTCTTGCTCGGAGATTTAGGACGTATGTACTTGGAAACTGGAGACACAAAAAATGGATTAGGGTATCTGAGAAAATGTGCAGAGCTTGCCAAACGGCACGATGAATTGCCTGAAGAAACCACACATAATTCAATGCTTTTGAATGGTGCTATTTATAAGAAAACCAAATTCGGTAAAACCATGTGCGAAAGAATGAAGGATAATTTCCTGAACAAATACAATTTATCTGAAGATATAAAAAGCACAGAAGGTTTCAATGAGATTATCCGAATATTAAACTAACCATTAATTTAGCACTTGACAATCTCATTTTTCTATACTATTATGCAAATAGTCAGAAAACTCAAAAAATCAAAAAGCCGAGAACCCTTGATTCTACTGGGTTTGTGGCTTATCACCCAGGTCTTGTTACCATCAGGTTCATATGAACGTAAGTTCTTGAGGGTTCAAGTCCCTTTTCCCGCACCAAAATAACGAAATCACATTCAGTGGTTCCGTTATTTTTTGCTTTTTGTTTGCTATTTGTTCACAAACCTCACCGAAATACAACATTTAATTCAACAAGTGTTTAATGTTTCAAAAAATGGGAGTTTTTTTACAGATTTGCTTGACTTTGTCGGAAAAAAACTATATTATCAAACTACGCAAATAGAGATAAATGGATTTTTTTGAATTTTTATAAATTCATATTTTATCTTTTTTTACATAAAAATGTTCTTTTAAAAGATCAGAAAGAGGTCCCAATGGGCACAAAATGCAATTATTTTTCTACTATGAAAGCGATATCTTTGATAGACTTACCCCAGGAAGAGAAAACCTGGCTTCAGCACTACGGAGATATGCCCGAGCATATGTCCTACCGCGAGGGTTCAATTTATGAGCTTCTCAAAGAAATGGTTGATAAACAGCCCGATGCACCTGCTCTTGAATTTTTTGACACTGTTTATAGCTTTGAGGCTATGAATGAAAATATCAATATTGTTGCAAATGCTCTTCAAAAATTGGGTGTTGTTGAAGATGAAAGTGTAACAATCTGTATGCCCAATATGCCTGAAGCAATTTTCCTTATTTATGCCATAAATAAAATTGGTGCGGTTGCAAATGTTATTCATCCTTTAAGCGATGCAAACGAAATCAGAAATGCGGTTTCTCTCACAAATTCAAGCCTTGTTTTTACAACTGATGTTTCCTACAAAACCGTAAGCGACGCTTGTGTTGATAAGATTGTTGTTTGCGAAGTAAGTATGAGTATGCCCCCAGTTCTTAAAACTCTTTATAATTTAAAGGGCAGAAAGCAGATGAAATATGCTTCTGACACAATTACCTGGAAAAAATTTGTTTCAGGTATGGGTTCAATTGCACCCTCTGTTAAAAGAAACAGAGATGATGCGGCAGTCCTTATTTACAGTGGAGGTACAACGGGTAAATCAAAAGGTATTGTTCTCTCAAACCTTTGCTTCAATGCTCTTGCAATTCAATGTATTGCAGTCTGTCCCGAGGCAAGACCCGGCGCATCAATGATGTCCGCTCTTCCCATTTTTCATGGCTTTGGTCTTTGCGTTGCCGTTCACGCTCCTCTTTGTTTGGGTATGAAATGTATTCTCATTCCTAAGATTGATGTTAAAAAGCTTAACGAAACAATTAAGAAGAAAAAACCCACAATTGTTCCTGCGGTTCCTACAATGTTAAAGGCAATTACAAATAACAAAAACCTCGGGGCTGATAGTTTCAAGAGTGTTAAGGTTATTCTAAGCGGTGGCGACTATTTAAGTGATGACCTTCGTGCGAAGGTTATTGACTATTTCCGATCCTGCGGTTCAAATGCACATATAAGAATCGGTTACGGTCTTTCCGAAGCAACTGCATTTTTTACCGCCACTGCATACGGTGCGGAAGATATTGATAATATCGGTATTCCTAACCCCGATACACATATCAGAGTATGTGATCCCGTTACAAACAAAAAGCTACCCGATGGCGAAATCGGTGAAATTTGTGTTAACGGTCCCACAGTTATGTTGGGTTATGTTAACGACAAGGAAGAAACCGACAATGCTATCAGAACCCATTACGACGGAACACAATGGCTTCATACAGGTGACCTTGGTTACCTTGAAAACGGGATTTTGCATTTTACGTCTCGTCTTAAAAGAATGATTATCTCAAACGGCTATAACATTTACCCAACAGAGCTTGAAAATATCCTCAATAAGTGCAAATATGTTGCATCAAGCGTTGTTGTTGGAATTAAAGATAAAGTCCGCGAGGAAGCTCCTAAAGCGGTTATCGTTCTGAAAAACGGCGTTCAACGTACTGCAGAAATTGAAAAGGAAATCAGAGATTTCTGCAAAAAGAACATCGCAAAGAACGCACAGTTTAAAGAAATTGAATTTACAGATGCATTACCCACAACAAAAATCGGTAAAATAAATTATCGTATTTTTGAAAAATTAAAAGATAAAGAAAATGCAGAAGCTGTTGAAGAAAAAGAAATAGTAACAAGCGAAAAAGAATGATTAAAGACATAACCCCGATGAACCTTAAAAGTTCATCGGGGTTATAAATGTATTGTTATTTTGCATTTGCTGATTTGCTACCACCAATAGCAGACCAACCGCCTTTGCCGTTGTTTTCATCAAGGATTGCCTGAACTGCATAGATGTAAGTTTTACCTGATTCTACACTTTTATCAACAAAAGAAGTTGTTTTGCCGTCAGTGGTGCCGGAGTAGGATTTGAAATCTTCATCCATACCTTTTTCTTTACGCAAAATTTTATAAGAGGTTGCATAAGATGATTTTTCCCATTTGATTTTAATGCCATCTGAAGTTGCTTTTGCAGATGTTACATCCACAGTATCCAAATATGTTATGGGTCTTCCTACTGTGGAGGCATAACCGCTTAAAGTGTTTTTGTAAGAAGCTTTGAGGTTATAAAAATATGTTGTGCCATTTTTGGCAGTTTTATCAACATATACAAAAACACCATACTGATCTTTTTCCAATTCGTCTGCAGAAACGATATCTAATTTCTTAAAAGCTGTTTCACCGTCAACTTTTCTATAAACATAATATTTATCTGCTTTATCAGCAGGCTCCTAACGCAACCGAACACCATTTTCAACATTGTCGGGAGTGTAAAGGGCGTTGGTTGAAACAAATCTTATTTTAAGGCCGGTTTTGTTGTAGTAGCTTGTTGCGCTATCGTTACATGCTTTAACTGTATAGGTGTAAACTGTACCGCTTTTTACAGTATAATCAGTAAATGTGGTTTTCTTTGTTTTGTCGATAAGCTTGAAATCACCTGAGCCTGATTTTCTGTAAATTCTATAGCTGGTTGCACCGCTTACCTTGCTCCATTTGATTTCCACTCCTGTGTTAGTATTTTTTACAGAAGAAAGCTTAGGTGTTGAAAGGAAGAGCTGTTTGATTGTTTTATAGGCACTTGTTGTTTTGCCGTTAACGGCTCTTACGCGATAAGAATAAGTTTTGTTGTTTTTTACATTGGTATCTTTATATGAAAGTTTTGTGGTTGTAGTGAGCTTTGTCCATTTAGATTCGCCGCTTGCTTTTCTGTAAACGGTATATTCCTTTGCACCGCTTACTTTGTCCCAAGAAACCTGAATTGAGTTTGTATAAACCTTGGTTTCAGCTTTTGGTGCAGCAATATATTTAATTTTAAGTCCGGTCTTGTCATAGGTGCTGTTGGTTTTGCTGTAATAAGCCTGAACGCTGTAAGAATAGGTTTTTCCGCTTTTTGCAGTTTTGTCGGTATAGGTGAATTTTTTGTTATTGGTTGTTGTGCCGATAAGCTTCCAATCACCCGAACCTGATTTTCTGTAAACCTTGTAGCCTTCTGCACCGGTTACTTTTTTCCAGGTAACTTTAACGCCCGAAGCAGAATTATTAACAGAGGAAAGCTTTGGAGTTGAAAGATAATATCTTCCTACTACTTCGTAACCGCCCATATCGTCACCGATAACAGCGCGAACTCTGTAATTGTATTTCGTACCGCTTTTAACTGTTTTGTCGGTGAATGATGTACCTGTTACGGTATCAATTCGTGTCCATTTTGATGAACCCTCTGTCTGACGGTAAATTCTGTATTTTTCTGCATTAGCGATTTTTGTCCATTTAAGGTAGATTCCCTTTGAGGTGTTCTTTGCAGTAACTTGGGGTGCACCGATGTGAGTGATTGTAACACCGGAGGTGTTGTAGCTACCCCAACCTACATAGTTATAGCCTCTTACGGTGTAATAATATTTAGTGCCGCTCTTTGCAGTTTTATCGTATATGAAGGTTTCGTCAGCATCTACGGTATCAATAATTTTCCAACTGCCGTTTTTAGAAGTTTTTCTGTATACTCGATATTTTTGAGCTGATGAGTCAGCAGACCAGGAAACCTTAACTCCTTGATTGGTGTTGCTAAGAGTGATTCCTTTTATTGTTGCCGGTTCAACAACAGAACCGCCGTTGTTGATTACTAAATCAGAAGAAATATAACTATCAGCAAGCTCCTTTTCTCCGATTTTTAAGGGAGTAAATCCGTCTAAAGTCAATTTTGACTCATCTTCAACGGCAATCCAACCATAGACTGGATGTTCCGAGAGATTGTAAATATAAGTATCTGTTTCCGATGTTCCGTCATCGTATTCATAGGTGTATTGAGAAAAACCGTATTTTGTGCCGTTTGCATCAACACAAAGGTCAAAAGACTCTCTCTCATCGGGGAAGAAAACGTCTTTATAAGAGTTGTCACCCTCTTCGGCATAATCGGTATAACCTATGTACAAGCCTTTTTTTGCATCATAAATAGGCTCGTATTCAGTAAGTTTTGTAAAACCGGTGGGTTTGATTGCTTCTTCACCGGTATAGGCTGTTGCTACATAGCAGTTAAGCATATCGTCATAAGATATTGAATAAAGCTCGTATTTACCATTGGGTTCCCAGGTAATCTCATCATAATCTTCAAAGCCTATGTAGTATACTCCGTCTTTTTGGAAGCCTGCGTCATAATATTCCAGACTGTTCCATTCTAAATCATAAGCTTCCAATTGCTCGTAGATATCAACTACGAACTTTTCGAATGCAGGCTTATTTGCTTTTACTTCTCCACCCAACTGAATAATATTATTTTCATCAAGGATTGAGGAATTGTATACGGCAATTGAATCAATGCCAGCCACAGAATCTGAATATACCTTTAATTTAACTGTTTCTTCAATACGTAGGAAAGATGCTGTTTCGCCTGCATCAATGTATATACCGCCAAGCTCCTTTTTTCTGTTAACTACAAGCTCACCCTCGCCGGTGATTGTAATTGAACCGCCTCGAGAAGCTGAAGAGGAAATGATACCGCCAAGCTCATTGTAGCCGATAAGCTTGATTTTAAAATCGTCACCCATTTCACTTGCGGAAAGCATAGCATTTTTTGCTTTTACATTTTTAAGGGTAAGAGTATTAGTTTCAAGATCGTATGAAGCTCCTGAAAAAATATCGGGAAGAGGGTAGTCGTCAGTTTGAGGGTACAGAATTCCTATATCAAAAGTTTCTGCATCCATTAAACCGAGAGCCGAAAATTCATCCAAATTGATTTCTTCGCTTTCGGGGTCAACCGGGTACGGTCCGTTTTCTGCGAAAACTGTTATGGGAGCCATAACTGAAAAAGCTAAAAGCACCGCTAAAAACAAACTTAAGATTTTTTTCATATTTTCCACTCCTTTTTTATTTTTTGTGGTTCAATTTTACAATATCACATTTAGGAGTCTAAAACAATAGAAATTTGTCATTTGTAGTAATTTTGTAACCTTGGAGTTCAAATGACAACTAAACATAAAAAGAGTTAACCTGATTTGAGGTTAACTCTTTTTAGATCATTCAAATTTTATTGTTTTGATTTCCCAAGGTTTAAATGCTATTTCATTATTTAATGCATTTAATTCATTTCCCAATAAATCTGTTTCGCATTTTATTTTGCACATATCCATATTAAATTCTATGGTTCCTTCTGTATCGGAGAAGTTGCAGAAACGAGCTAAAATGTGATTTTCTTCGGGGTAAAGAGCAGTAAGAATAACATTTTTATTATTTTTATTGATAGTTGCAAAAGATAATTCTGTTATGCTTCCGGTACCAACGGGTAGAATTTCCGCAGCTGGTGTATAAGCGTAAGAAACTGCCTTTTTATGAAGGTCTGCTTCGGAAAGCGAACTTTCAAAGGGAAACAAAGCGAATTCATTTTCAAAAATGCCGTTGAGAATTCTGTCACCGCAAAGATATTCGTTTGAATAAATAAGGGGGATATGAACTCTGTTTCCTGAAACTGCGGCACCCATACAGCCTTTGTTGAGCACGGCAACGCCGTTTTCATTATCTTTAAGAGAAACCCAATAAATACCGTGGAAATATGTAGTAGCGTTAAAGGATTCTTCGGCACTTACATCAACATCAAGAATAATTCTGTCATCAGGATACCAATATTCTTCGGTTTTTCTTAAAGCACCGTTCCATTCCGAGATTGAATAAGGTAAATCTCGGAACATTTTTCTGCCTTTTTTTAGACAAGGGTTCATAACAAAACAGATTTTATCTTCGTGATGATGTCCGTTTACTGTAAGAGTTGCAGGCTTGCCGTGAGTGATGTCTGTTCTGCCCACCTTCTGACCCTGAACATCAAATTTTGTTTTAAAATCAATTCGTTTGTCATTGCCATTGAAATGCATCTGTACTTCATAGGGAATTGAACCGATTTTACCCTTTTGGATTGCTGTTGCCGAGCAAGAAGAAATTTTCACTTCCCATACTCCGTTTGATGAATATTCTTTATCATCAACAAAGCCTGTGAAAAGAACTCCGTCACCGTTATTGCACAGGATTTTTTCAGTTTTAATATCTTTAATATATGCAATTCCGTCGGCTGTAAGCTTAATTTCGTAGTTTGGTGTTGTAAGAATACCGTCATTTTCAGACCAACCGAAGGGTAATTTTGAAGAACTGCAATTTTCTTTAAGAGTATATGATTTTGCGGTGAATGGCGGTAGCTGAATATGAGTTCGAAGCACTTTTTTGTTTCCGACGGCAACAATTTCGCTTTCGATTTCTTTGTCGTCATCAAAAGCACAATAATCTTTTTCAGCATTAACTTCAACCCATTCATCAATAGGGAATGAGTGGGTGTTTATAACTAAAAGACTTTTGTTGTCTTTATGAGCGAATTTTGATGATATATATTTAAGTGATTCGGATTTTACATAATCAGAAGCGGTGAGGGAAGCGGGAATAAATCTTCTTGAAAGGTCGAGAAGTCCGCAGATTGTAACATCGTGGTGCTCTGCCGCAAGAATATATTTCCAGGCTTCTTCGCTTTTTTTCTGAAAGGATTTACCGCCAAGCATAACAGAAAGCGCATTTAGCTTTTCGCCTTGAACGGCGGCTACTTCACCTTGACGGCAACCGTTGAAAATCTCATTGCCACAATAACCCCAAGGCATCTGTACGTGAAAATCATTGTCGGTTGTGGGCATTTCCTCTGTTGCTTCACCGTAAATTTCGGGGATTTCTTCAAGAAGAACATATTGACAGTTTTCTTTTTTTACAGTATGGGCAATAACCGATTCAACAGGCTGTGTAAGGTCATCATACCTTGAAGCTAAAAGAGGTTCATACTTTTTGAACATTTCGGCAAAATCCTCGGGAGAATAAAGCTCGGAATCAACGGGCCAACGGGAGAAAATCCAGTTATCAACTGTGGTGCAGTTAAATCCTCTGCCCTGTTTTTCGTAGGTGGGTACGGCAGGGATAGAGGTTCCGTCCTTACCAATCCATTTGCCCCAGGCACAATCAAATGTTCTCGGGTAACCGTAGCCCATAACGTGAGAACGAAGAAGTGCCGCTTTATAGCCACATTGAGAAATAAGCTGAGGGGTCTGGTTGTGAAGAGCAAATTCTGAAATTGCATAAACGGTCGGAGTTTTACCGAAATAATCAAGGTTTGTTCTTACAGCATAAAGAAGCTGACGGGCGTTTGATTCCTCGGAAATTGTAAGGGCGAGAGGTTGACCGTAGGTGGTAGCACCTAAACCTACTCGGTCAGGGTATTTTTCTAAAAGCTCTCCTATAAGCGCAACTACCTCAGGATCTTCCTTTGAAAACTCGTCAAAGGTGAAGGATTCGTAATCAAGACCGATTTTTAAAGTAGGGTATTTTTCAAGCCATTCAAAAAGCTTTTTTAAACGGGGCTTAACTTCGTTTTTCCAAAGTACATAACCACCGTGCTCGTATGTAAGAATGTATAATTTTTTATCTTTCATAAATAGTAACACCACCTATATTTTAAGTATATATTTTGAAAATATTATTGTCAACAAAAAAGCAACTCTCAAAGACGAGAGTTGCCAAAAATTAATCTTTATATAGGGGATACTTATCGCAGATTCTTGCAACATTTTTGATGATGTAATCTTTACTGTTTTCAAAATCTGTTGCGGCAAGCTTGATGTATTCTGCAATGTCAACCATATCGTGAGCCTCAAAGCCTCTTGTTGTAACTGCTGCTGTGCCGATACGGATACCGCTTGTAACAAAGGGCTTTTCAGGGTCATTAGGAATAGCATTTTTATTAACAGTAATGTGAACCTCATCAAGACGGTGTTCAAGCTCCTTACCTGTAATGCCGAGGCTTCTCAAATCGAGAAGAAGAAGGTGGTTGTCCGAACCGCCTGAAACAATGTCAACACCTTGTGCAATAAGTGCATTTTCAAGAGCTTTGCAATTGGAAACAACTTTTTTACCATATGCTTTGAATTCGGGTTTGAGAGCTTCACCGAAGCAAACTGCTTTAGCGGCAATTATGTGCATAAGAGGACCGCCCTGAATACCGGGGAAAATAGCTTTGTTAACTTTCTTTGCGATTTCTTCGTCATTGGTAAGAATGATACCGCCACGAGGACCGCGAAGAGTTTTATGAGTTGTTGAGGTTACAACGTGTGCATAGGGGACGGGGGACGGGTGCATATCTGCGGCAACAAGACCTGCAATATGCGCCATATCTACCATAAAGAGTGCGCCGACGGAATCTGCAATTTCGCGGATTTTTTTAAAATCAATGATTCTTGAATAAGCAGATGCACCTGCAACGATAAGCTTGGGTTTGCATTCTTCTGCTTTCTTTTGAAGCGCATCGTAATCAAGGAAGCCTTTTTCGTCAACCCCGTAGCTTTCAAAATTAAAATAGGAACCGCTTACGTTTACAGGAGAACCGTGGGTAAGGTGACCGCCGTCTGCAAGGCTCATACCGAGAACTGTGTCGCCGGGCTGAAGAAGAGCAAAATATACTGCAAAGTTTGCCTGAGAGCCTGAATGGGGCTGAACATTTGCATATTCGCAACCAAAAAGTTCTTTAAGTCTTTCTATTGCCAGATTTTCTGCTATATCAACATATTCGCAACCGCCGTAATATCTGCGGGAGGGATAGCCTTCTGCATATTTATTGGTGAAAATACTGCCACTTGCTGCCATAACCGCTGCAGAAGCATAGTTTTCACTTGCGATAAGCTCGATGTTTCTGCTCTGACGAACCTGTTCTTTTTCAAACGCTTCAAAAAGCTCACTATCAGCATTTTTGAGAAGCTCGAAATCCTTTTCAAGATAACTGTTCATTGGGGAAGCCTCCTCAAAGTAAAATAATAAATTATCTATATAATAACTGAAAAATTGCTTTATTGCAACTAAAATAAATATTTTACGAAAAGTTCTGTGTTATTACTAAAAAAGAAAAGATGTAAAACGGTTTTTTAGAATTTTTTATATTGCCAAGTCACAAAATAGTGGTATAATTAAACTGATATAGTTTGATTATATGAAATCAGTTACAAGCTATTGAGGTGGTATAATGAACACACGGGAACTTAAAAGAAAGATTATTGAGGCAAAAAAAACAACAAATACTGTTATTCTTGCACACACATATCAAGCACCTGATATTATTGATATTGCAGATGTTACAGGGGACAGCTTCTTTTTGAGCAAAAAAGCGGCGGAGCTTAAAGCGAAAAGAGTTGTTATGTGCGGTGTCCGTTTTATGGCAGAAAGTGTAAAAATTCTTTCTCCCAAAACCGAAACAATTCTTCCCGTTGCAACTGCAACCTGTCCTATGGCAGAGCAAATTGCACCCGAAAGAGTGAGAAAATTCAAAGAGGAAAATCCTGATACGGAAGTTGTTGCATATATTAACACAACTGCCGCTTTAAAGGCAGAGAGCGATGTTTGTGTCACAAGCTCATCGGCAATAAAAATTGTTAAAAAGCTTGAGGGCAAAGAAATTCTCTTTATTCCTGACCAGCATTTAGGTTCTTTTGTGGAAAAGAGTGTACCCGAAAAGGAATTTATTTTCTGGGACGGTTACTGCCCCGTTCACGCACAGCTTACAAAAGAGGATGTTTTAAAATGCAAGGCAGAGCATCCCGATGCGGTTTTTGCGGTTCATCCCGAATCTCCTAAAGAGGTTGTTGAGCTTGCAGATATGGTGGGAGCTACAAGTGAGATTATAAGCTATGCCAAAGAACAAAAAGGAAAAGTTATTATAGGAACGGAGCGAGGAGTTGTTGATTATCTTGCCATTAACGAAGAAGACGGCGAAAGATTTATTCAGCTTGCACCCGAAAAGCTCTGTTGCGAGGATATGAAAAAAATCACTCTCGAGGATGTTTATAAAGCTATAATAGGCGAGGGTGGCGAAAAGGTAGAGTTAGAAGAAAATTTAAGAAAAAAAGCACTGAAAAGCATAAACCGTATGCTTGAATTGGGGTAAGAAAATGAATCTTTCCGAACTAAAAAAACATTATAGTGTTGTCATTGTGGGTAGTGGGCTTGCAGGACTTTACGGAGCGCTGAATTTCCCCGAAGACATTGATATTCTTATGCTTTCCAAAAAGGAACGGCACCAGTCCAACAGCTCCTTGGCACAAGGCGGTGTTGCCTGCGTGCTTGATTTGGAGAATGACAGCTATGATTTGCACATTGAAGACACTCTTATTGCAGGTAGCAGAGCAAATGATATTGATGCGGTGACCCAGCTTGTTGAAGAGGGTCCCGGAGATGTGTTAAGAACAATTGACTACGGAGTTGAATATGACCGTGATGAAAATGGCGAGCTTATAAAAACCCTTGAGGGCGGTCACTGCAGAAGGAGAATAGTTCATCATAAAGATACATCCGGTAAGGAAATGGTGGACAAGCTGATTCTTGCCGTTGAGAAGCTGCCTAATGTAACTCTCTCGGACGAAACAATGGTTACCTCAATGAGCCGTATTAAAAACGGCTTTAAGGTTGAAATAATGAGGGGTGACGAGTTCAAAACTCTTTATGCTGATTTTGTGCTTTTAGCATCGGGTGGTATAGGGAGAGTTTATAAATACACAACTAATCCCTCGGTTGCAACAGGCGACGGAATACGCCTTGCCTATGAAATGGGTGCATCAATTAAAAATTTAAGCTATGTTCAGTTTCATCCGACAGCCTTTAACGGTGCAAACAGAGAGCAGTTTCTTATAAGCGAAGCCGTAAGAGGCGAGGGTGCATATCTTCTTAACTGCAATAAAGAGCGGTTTATGGACAGATATGACAGCCGTCTTGAATTAGCACCGCGTGATGTGGTTTCACGTTCGGTTATTATGGAATCAAGGCGATTGGGAAGCAATAATTTTTATCTTGACATCCGCTATAAAGGTGAAGAATATCTTAAAAAACGTTTTCCGGGTATTTACGCAGGTTGTTTAAGTCAGGGTGTTGATATTTCAAAGGATTTAATTCCCGTTTTCCCCTGTCAGCATTATCTTATGGGTGGTATTGAGGTTGACCTTAACGCGAGAACTACACTTCCCCGACTTTATGCGGCAGGTGAATGTGCTTGCACAGGTGTTCACGGCAAAAACCGACTTGCAAGTAACTCTCTTTTAGAAGCTCTTGTTTTCGGAAGAAAGGCAGCGGAAGACATAACCCGTTGTATAAGAGCAGGTTTCTATAAATTGACAGTTCCCGAGGAAAAAGAGCCTGACAGAACGGGCGCCCCACTTCCCAAAGGAACAAGAACGGAAATTCGCGATATTATGCAAAGAGCGTATTTCGTAATTCCCGACGAGGGAGCAATTCACCAAGGTAAAAAACGAATTGAAAATATACTTAACAGGCTGAAAAACGGAAAATTTGCAATAACTGCAGATTATTGTGAGGCACTTTCCCTTGCAACGGTAGCCTATATAATTCTTCAGGAGGTTGACAAATGATTTTACCCCGGTTTTATATTGATGATTTAATAAAAAATGCAATTACCGAGGACATTAACTATATTGATGTTGCAACAGATTATCTTTTAGATGAAAAAGCTGTAAGCGAAGCATATTTTGTTGCTAAAGCAGACGGTGTGCTTTGCGGTGCAGAAATTGCAATGAGAGTTTTTGAGCTTCTGGATGACCAATTCACATACACTCTCCATAAAAATGATGGTGACGTGGTTAAAAACGGTGACCTTATTGCAGAGTTCAAGGGTAGAACAGTTAAGCTCCTTAAAGGTGAGAGAACTGCTCTTAACCTTATTCAGCATATGAGCGGAATTGCTACTCTTACAAATGAATGTGTGAAGCAGACCGAAGGCACAAGAGCAACAATTGCCGATACAAGAAAGACTCTTCCCGGTCTTCGTTCTCTTCAGAAGTATGCGGTAACCTGTGGCGGAGGAAGAAATCACCGCTATAACCTTTCTGACTGCGCTATGCTTAAGGACAACCATATTGATGCAAAGGGCGGAATTACTGAGGCTGTTACGGCTCTTCGTGAGAAAATAGGTCACACAGTAAAAATTGAGGTTGAAACAAGAACTCTTGCAGAGGTTGAAGAGGCGGTTTCTGTGGGTGCAGATATTATTATGCTTGATAATATGGACAATGACACAATGAAGCAGGCAGTTGAAATTGTTGGCGGAAAAGCACTTCTCGAAGCATCGGGCAACCTTACAAAAGAGAGAATTAAAAGTGTTGCAGATTTAGGCGTTGATATTCTTTCAATCGGTGCGCTTACTCATTCTGTTACAGCATTCGATATATCGATGAAGATAAAAAAATAAAAGGTGCTTTATGGACTATAAATACAAAAATCCTGCTCTTTCTCCCGAGGAAAGAGCAGAGGATTTACTTTCCTTGATGACTATTGAAGAAAAGGTGGCGCAAATTGATATTTTGCGCGGTGTTGAATATGCAACTGTTCCCGGTACCTTGAACCATTGTTGTATTCACGAAACATCTGATGTTAATTATGAAAAATTTGAAAAAACAGTAGGTGACAGAGGTATTGGTTTCATTCACGATTCCTATACCGTTCCTGCGGTTTTCAATAAATTCCAGAAATATCTTGTAGAAAAAACAAGACTGGGAATTCCCTGTATTTTCACAGGTGAAGCTCTTCACGGTATTTCCTTCCCCGGTGCAACAATTTTCCCCGTTCCTCTCGGACTTGGTGCAACCTTTAACAGAGAGCTTGTTAATAAAACCGGTAAAGCAATCGGTGCCGAAACCCGTGCTTTAGGTATGCAGGAAATTCTTGCCCCCAACCTTGATGTTGCGAGAGAGCCTCGTTGGGGTCGAGTTGAAGAAACCTTTGGTGAGGATACATATCTTTGCTCCGAAATGGGTTATTCTATTATTACAGGTGAACAGAAAAACGGTGAAATACACAGAACCGACGCTGTTATTACAGAGCCCAAACACTATTGTGTTCACGGTATGCCTGAGAATGGCATTAACTGTGGTAACGCAAGAGTAGGAAAAAGAGAAATTGAGCAATGCTATCTTCCCGTTTTTGAAAAAGCAATAACTAAAGCGGGAGCATACAATGTTATGTCCTGCTATAACTGTATTGACGGCGAGGTTGTTGCAAGCTCAAAATATTATTTAACAGATGTTCTTCGCGGAAGATACGGTCTTAAAGGCTATGTCCGTGCAGATTGGGGCTCAATTACAAGGCTTGTTACGGCTCACAGAACTGCTGCAAACCATGTTGATGCTATTTGCGATTCAGTTAATGCAGGTCTCGATATGCAGGGCTGTCTTGACTATACACCTGAATTTTGGGAAAGAACTCTTTTAAATCTTATCAAAGAGGGCAGAGTTTCCGAGAAGCTTATAAACAACTCCGTAAAAAATGTTCTTACTCTCAAATTTAAGTTGGGCTTATTTGAAAATCCATATACAGATGAAGAGCATTACAAAGATGTCATCAGATGCGATGAGCATAAGCAAATCGCTCTCGACGGTGCCCGTCAGGCGATGACATTACTTGAAAATGACGGTATTTTGCCTCTTAAAAAGGACTATAAGACAATTGCCGTTGTAGGCCCTTCATCAGCAAGGCAGAGAATCGGTGGTTATTCCTCCGTCCCTTACGGTTATACAGTGAATTCTGTTTATGAAGAGCTTAAAAATGCTTTAGGCGATGATGTAACAGTTCTTCAAAGCTCAGGTTGCGGTATTCCCAAAGGCGTGGAAGCCGTTGCTACGGAGGATGGTCAACCCCATCTTATTGAGGTTTATGACGAAGACGAAAATGGAAGCATCGAGGATGCAGTTAAAGCTGCAGAACAAAGCGACGTTATTATTTTTGTTGGCGGAGATAACAATTTTACAAGTGGTGAAGGTCACGACCGTTCTAATTTGGTGTTACCCGGAAAACAGAGGGAGCTTATTCTTGAAATTGCAAAAACAGGTAAACCCTTAATTCTTGTTTTCGAGAACGGAAGAGCAATTGATTTGACAGAAGAGGTTAAGGTATCAAATGCAATTCTTGTTTCCTGGTTCGGCGGTGAATTTGGTGCAAAGGCAATTGTTGAAACACTTTTAGGTGAAAATAATCCTGCGGGACGCGTACCTGTTTCATTCCCTGCAGATTCCAACAGAATTCCTTGCTATTATTCAATTCTTCCCAACCATACGGAAATGATGTTTGAGGGCGAAAGAGGACCCAGATATGCTTTCGGTTACGGACTTTCTTATACTGATTTTGAATATAGTAATTTAAAAATTACAAAGCAAGGCAGAACAGATTATACACTTACATTTGATGTTAAAAACATCGGTGAAAAAGATGGTGACGAGGTTGCACAGCTTTATGTAAATGACGTTGTAGCTTCTGTTGTAACACCCCTTAAGCTCCTTAAAGGCTTTGAAAGAATAAGCCTCAAGGCAGGGGAAACGAAATCAGTTGAATTTAAACTTGACTTTGAAGCCTTCAGGTTGCTCAACAAAGATTTGGAATGGGTTGTTGAAGACGGAGAGTTTGAAATTATGGTAGGTTCCGCTTCAAGCGATATAAGGCTTTGTCAGCGAATAAGCATCTGACGAGAATAATTTTATATAGACATTTAAAAGTTTTTATGCTATGCTAACGTAGAAGTATGTACTTGGGGTGTATTTATGAAAAAGGAATTTCTAAAATGGCTCAGAAAAAAAGCCATATACAAGTGGTTTGTGTTTAAACTGCCAAAAATGAGGTATACTCATTATTTAAATCGTCTTGCTATAGATGATAAAACCATTCTCTTGGAAGCTCAACACGGTACAGAGATTAACGGAAATATGTTCTATCTCTTAAAAGAATTAGCAACTTCTGAGGAGTATAAAGATTTCAAAATATTTATTACCTGCCGTCAGGGAAATAAGCAAAAATTTCTAAAGGTTTTTGATAATTATGGTATCAAGGGAGTAACTCCGGTTGTTTTGTCAACATTCAAATATATGAAACTTTTAGCATCTGCCAAATATTTGTTTAATGACAATACATTTTTACCATACTTCATAAAAAGGCCGGAACAGGTTTATCTCAACACATGGCACGGTACACCTTTAAAGACACTTGGCAGAGGTATTCGCAATGCTATGCATGGCATAGGTAATACCCAGAAAAACTTTGTTGCGGCTGATTATCTTTTGTATCCGAATGAGTATACAATGGAGCATATGGTTGAAGACTATATGATAGAAAATCTCGCAACAGGTAAGGCGCTGTTAGGCGGCTATCCGAGAAATACAGCGTTTTTTGATAACAAGAAAAAAAAGAAAATCATCGAAAAAATGGAGCTTAAGGACAAAAGAGTTTATGCTTATATGCCCACTTGGAGAGGTTCTGTTGGAAATATTGACGCTAAAGCTAATGTTTATTTACAATATTATCTTTACGAGCTCGATAAACAACTTAATGACGATGAAATTGTTTTTGTTAATCTTCACCCCATAGCCAAGAAAAATGTAGACTTTAAAGGCTTTAAGCATATAAAAAAATTTCCTGTAGATTATGAAACCTATGATTTTCTTAATTGCGCAGATTGTCTTATAACAGACTATTCAAGCGTATTTTATGATTTTGCTATTTCGCAAAAGAAAATTGTACTGTTTACCTATGACGAAGAAGAATATTTTGCAGACAGAGGGGTGTATAAGCCTTTGTCAGAGCTTCCCTTTGCAAAAGCAAAAACAGTAGAACAGCTTGTTTATGAAATAAGAACACCTAAACAGTATGATGACAAGGATTTTCTTAAAGAATACTGCAATTACGATTGTGCAGAGGCTTCAAAAGCCTTGCTGGATTTGGTTCTTTTCGGCAAATTGTCGGACAAGCTTGAAGAAAGAGAGTTTTTGAAAAACGATAAGAAAAATGTTCTTTTGTATGCAGGAAATCTTGACCAGAACGGCATAACAACATCAATCAATAATTTGCTTTCAAGCGTTGATACAACAGAGTATAATTACTATGTTTCTTTTTCAGCCGAAGCGGCAAAAAAGAATCAAAAGGCAATTGCAGATTTACCGGAAGGTGTGTCCTATTTTCCTGTGCAGGGCGTATTCAATCTTAGCCTTTTCAAGAAATTGATGTGGCAAAGATTTAAATCGGGAAAAATTCCGATTAAATTCATTATGAAGCTTTTCAAAAAAGAATGGCAATATGAGATTGAACGTATTTTTGGTGGCGCAAAGTTTGACACTGCTATTCAATTCAATGGTTATGAAATGAAAATGCTTTTGATGTTTTCAAAGTTTGATTGCAAAACAAGCGTTTTTGTTCATAGTGATATGGTTCAGGAAATCAAAACCCGTGGAAATCAGCGAAAAGATGTTTTACAATATGCATATTCTCATTATGATAAGGTTGTTTTGGTAACTGAGGATATATGGGATGCAACAGCAACCTTTGTTGATAATACCGATAATTTTACGGTTGTGAATAACTTGATTGCAGTTGACAGAATAACCGAAAGAGGACAGCAAGAGCTTAAATTCGACGAAGGTGTAACGCAATGCAATCATTCGTTTGGTGATGTAAAAGCCGCTTTGGACAGCGATGCCAAGGTTCTGGTATGTGTAGGCAGATATTCGCCGGAAAAAGCTCATAAAAGAACAATAGATGCTTTTAATAAAATATGGCAGGAAAACCACAACATTTATCTCGTGATTATCGGTGGAAATCAGAGGGATGGACTTTATAAACAACTTTGCGAATATGTAGAAGCTTTGCCAAGCAAGGATAATATTATACTTATTCTTTCTATGTCAAACCCCTTGCCTTTGGTAAAGGCTTGTGACGGCTTCTTGCTGGGCTCTTATTATGAGGGCTTCGGACTTGTTATTGTGGAGGCTGATATTTTAGGACTTCCTGCAGTGTCTACAGATATTACAGGTCCCGGACCGTTTATGAGAGAAAATAACGGTACCCTTGTAGAAAATAGTGACGCAGGTGTCGAAAAAGGCTTGCGCATGTTGATTGAGGGTAAGGTTCCTAAATTAACGAGTGATTATGTTGAGTATAACAAACGCGCTATCGGAGAATTTAAAAAACTGATACAATAATAAAAACAACTGTTTCCAACTTTTTGCTTGAAAACAGTTGTTTTGTTATTTTGTTTTTACCAATTCTTTTTTTGCTTTTCGCTTATCTCGAAATTTTTTGAAAATCGGTACTTTTATTTGTGGTTCATTATCGTTACATTTTTCCACGACGATCATATAAATAACGACCAACAATAGATAGGGCATTGGACAGAAAATACCGGGATTTACCAAAGACATAAGCTCAAGACTTATGTAGGAGAGGAAAATTGTCATATTGAAAAGAGTGGCGTGCTTCCAAATCAAAAGATTACGTTTAATAAACTGATAAACGAAAGCTATAATACCTACAACACCGAAGCTACCTGCAATCTGTATAGGTGCGCAATGATACCAGCAAAGTGACCCGGGTTTGTTTTTGAAAATATCTCTGTTAGTCATATTTCCGAGACCTGTACCTAATATGGGATTATTAAGGAAGTCTTCAATTCCTCGGGCATAGTGGCGAACTCGGGTTTCGGTGTCTGCTCCGCCCATAAGGAACTCATTAAGCACCTTGAACAATCTTTGAATGGTAGCGTTCAAAAAGCTTGTGATTTCAGGGAGATAAGTAAGAGCAATGAAAACGAAGCAACCGCAAATGATTATATAAGCCAATCTGCGACGCTTGTCGTAAAGAATATACATAACAATGCACATAACAAGTTCAATTGAGCCGAAAATCATACCGCCTCTTGAGCCGGTTAAAAGAGTTGCTATGAAGAATATAAAGGCTAAAATTGCCGCAGAAGATTTACGGTTACCCAAAAGAAATGCGAAAGGCATTGCCATCATAAGAATTGTTGATGCATTGTTGCGCCATCTGATATAGAAAATACCACCTGCATCAATTACGGTGTTGATATTTATGATGTAGTGCATAAACACCATAAAGGAAACAAAAAGCCCTATAACTACCATAATATCGGTAAGCTTCTCTATCAAAAGGTAGTCTTTGTTTGTATTGATTTTTGAATAAAAAAAGCAATATATCAAGAGCATACCGAAGCCGATACCCAGCATATTGTAAATGGCAGCACCGCCGAAATAATCTTTTGCAGATATAACGCCCACACCGCCTATTGTTACCGCTACTGAAACAAACAGCATTGGCAAAAATTGAGAGCCTTTAATTGTAGGTTTTTTAAAATATGCGATTATATTGAACAGCACCATTGCAACTAAAGGTATTGCAAGCCAGATGATGCTTTTAAAGCTTTCTAAAGAGTTATAACATCGTATAGCAATGCAATAAGTAAACATTGTAGGTATCAGCATTGCAAAAATATCACCGGAAAGAACAAAAACAATACCGGTGATATAAGCTAAAACAACAGTACCCCAGATATGAAATTGTCCGTTCGGGAAATAAGAATGTAAACAAGCAAAAATTCCGGTTATTACAAAAAGGATTGTCATCCATTTTTCACTCAAAAGGAACAGCCGAATGCTTTTCAGTCGCTCAAGAGCTTTTTCAGATTTGAATATATATTCCATTATTATGTACCACTCAATAATAAGTATTTTGCTGTATCTGTCCCCTTATTATATACCTTTTTTTAAAAAACTCAATAAATATTACAAAATCTTAATATTTGTAACATTTGTAAAAAATCACCTGCATAAGAGTATGCAAGTGATTTTTGATTTATTACGAAAGCTCAAACTGTCCGGTATATAGTTTATAATATTTACCTTTTTCTTCAAGGAGGGTGTCGTGGTCGCCTTTTTCAATGATTTCTCCGTTTTCAAGTACCATAATTGCATTTGAATTGCGGACAGTGGAAAGTCTGTGGGCAATAACGAAAACAGTTTTTCCCTGCATAAGAGAATCCATACCCTTTTCAATTAGTCTTTCGGTACGCGTATCAATTGAGCTTGTTGCCTCGTCAAGAATGAGAACGGGCGGATCTGCAACTGCCGCGCGGGCGATAGCAATAAGCTGGCGCTGACCTTGGGAAAGATTGGAACCGTCACCTGTCAGCATTGTGTTATAACCGTCGGGAAGGCGGGTTATAAAGCTGTCGGCATTGGCGATTTTAGCGGCTTTAACAATGTCTTCGTGAGTTGCATCAAGCTTTCCGTAGCGGATGTTTTCTTCAACAGTGCCTGTGAAAAGGTGGGTGTCCTGAAGAACCATTGCAAGCGAACGGCGTAAATCATCCTTTTTAATTTTCTTGATGTTTATGCCGTCATAGGTGATTTTACCCTCTTGAATATCATAAAAACGGTTAATAAGGTTAGTGATTGTTGTTTTGCCTGCACCTGTTGAGCCAACAAAAGCAATTTTCTGACCGGGTTTTGCATAGAGGGAAACATTTTTAAGAACGGTTTTTTTGCCGTCATAGGAAAATGTAACATCGTGGAAACGAACATCACCTTTTAATAATGTGTAGGTTACGCTTCCGTCTGCTGAGTGAGGATGCTTCCAAGCCCAAGTGCCTGTTCGGGTTTCGGATTCCGTAACATTACCATTTTCGTCAACATTTGCATAAACAAGAGTTACATAGCCGTTGTCCTCTTCGGGAGCTTCGTCAATAATTTCAAATATTCTTTCTGCACCTGCAAGAGCGGCGAGAATGCTGTTCATTTGTTGGGAAACCTGGCTTATCGGGTTTGAAAATTGCCTTGTGTACTGTAAGAAGGAGGCGAGAGAACCGATGGAAAGAACACCTGCGGCACCACCAAGGAACAAGCCCGATACACCGCCGAGGGCAGTATCACCCACTTTAAGAATTATAAATGCACCTAATGCGGCGGTAGCAGCAAAGTTGAAGTATGAGAGATTACCCATAATTGGCATCAATATACTTGCAAAGGTGTGGGCATTTGTTGCGGCTTTTCTGTAGTTTTCATTAATTCCTGCAAAAGCGTTTTTTGCTTTGTCCTCTCTGCAGAAAACCTTAACAACCTTTAAGCCTTCAATAAGCTCTTCAATATAGCCGTTAACAGCACCGACCGCCATTTGCTGACGGCGGAAATAACGGGAGGAGCGTCCGCCGATAACCTTAATTATGTTAAGCATAATAACAAGCATAACGATAATAAGGCAGGTTAGTGCAGGGCTGATATAAAGCATCATAATAAATATGCCTATGACAGTCACGAGAGAGGACATTGTCTGCACAAGACCGTTACTGATTGCTTCACGGATTGTATCAACGTCATTTGTAAAACGGCTCATAAGCTCGCCGTGAGTATGGGTGTCAAAATATTTAATGGGTAAATCCTGCAGATGCTCAAAAAGGTCTCGTCTTAACGTATTAAGAGTTCCGTGAGAAATATTGAGCATAAGTCGGGAATAGGTATACTGCGCTAAAGCACCTAAAATGTAAATAACTGCAAGCACACATAAAAATTTGATTATGGTTGTAAAATCTCTGCTTCCTGTTGAAAGCATATTTCCTATTTCATTAATAATAGGGGTTAAAAGATAAGTTCCGATAACGTTTGCAAGGGAACTGAAAAGCACAAGAACAAAGACAACAATAAGAAGGGCTTTTTTCTGCGTAACATAAGAAAGAAGTCTTAAAAGAGTCTTTTTAGTGTTTTTAGGCTTTTCAAATTTCATTTTCCCTGCGGGACCGGGACCGTTGTCTTGGGAACGTTTTGTTTGTTTTTGTGCCATTTGATTTCCTCCTTCCTTACTGCTCCATTTTGCCTTCCTGTTGTGAAATATATACTTCTTTATATATTTCGTTACGTGAAAGCAATTCGTCGTGTGTGCCGATATCGTTAATACAGCCGTCATCAATAACTATAATTCGGTCAGCGTGCTGAACAGAGTTTATTCTCTGTGCTATTATGATTTTTGTGGTGTCGGGTAAAAGGTTTTTCATACCCTCTCGAATTTTTCCGTCCGTTGCAGTATCAACAGCACTGGTTGAGTCGTCAAGAATCAGAATTTTCGGGTTTTTAAGAATAGCACGGGCTATACAAAGTCTTTGCTTCTGTCCTCCTGAAACATTAACACCGCCCTGACCTAAATCAGTTTGGTAGCCGTCGGGGAAGTTCATAACAAAGTCATCAGCCTGAGCAATTTTGGCTGCGGCGCGAATTTCTTCAAATGTGGCATTTTCGTTACCCCACCGCAGGTTTTCTTCAATAGTGCCGGAGAAAAGCACGTTAGTCTGAAGCACCATTGAAACATTGTCACGAAGATTATGGAGCTTGTAATCCTTAACATTTCTCCCACCTACAAGAACTTCGCCCTCTGTAGTGTCGTAAAGTCTGGGTATAAGCTGAACAAGCGATGATTTTGCACTACCTGTTGAACCTATGATACCAATGGTTTCCCCCGATTTGATTGAAAGATTTATATCTTTGAGTACCTCTCTTCGGGCATTTTTGCCGTATTTAAATGAAACATTTTTGAAATCAATGCTGCCATCTTTTACAAGAAGAGTTTCGTCTGCATTTTCGTCGTCAATATGGGGCTTTTCCGTTAAAACTTCATAGACACGATCCATAGAGGCTTTTGTCATAACCGACATAACGAAAATCATTGAAACCATCATAAGAGACATAAAGATTTGCTGAATGTATGTTATGAAGCTCATAAGGTCGCCCAGTTGCATATTTCCGCCCAAAATAAGCTTTGACCCTACCCAGAGAATTAAAATTATGCAAGTATAAACCGAAATAGACATTATCGGACCGTTGAGGATTATGAGCTTTTCTGCAAAAATTGAAGCATCTTTAAGCTCGTCGTTTGAGATTTTGAATTTTTCCTTTTCGTGCTTGGCGCGGACAAAGGCTTTAACAACTCTTGCGGCAATAAGGTTTTCTTGTATCGAAGTATTGAATTTATCATATTTTTTAAACATTCTCTTGAAACGCTTGTGGGCTTTTACACCTATAAAGAGAATAAGGAAAAACATAATCGGCGCAACGCACATAAAAATAAGGGACAATTTTTTATTTATGCTGAAAGCCATAACAATTGCCATTGTAAACATAAGAGGAGAGCGTATAAACATACGTACCGCCATCATAAAGGTGTTCTGAATCATTGTTACGTCGGTAGTCATTCTTGTTATGAGAGAGCCTGTTGAAAATTTGTCAACATTGGAGAAAGAGAAATCCTGGATTTTTTTGAATATTCCCAAGCGAAGCTCTGCACCGAAGCCCATACCTGCTTTTGCGGCAAAGAAAGCCGCTGCCGCACCGCAGGCAAGGGAAACACAAGCCATACCTATCATAAGCGCACCCAATGAAAGAATAAGGTCTGTGCCTGTTTTGTCGGCAAACCCCATATTAACAAGTATATCTGCTATGAAGCTGTCTTTTGATGATAAAGGTTGACCGCTGATACCGCAGTCAATTATAACTGACATCAAAAGAGGGATTATAACCTCAATGAGTACCTCTAAAACGATTGAAAGAGGGGAGAGAATGGCATAAATTTTATATTTCCCCACATAACTCATAAGTTTTTTTATCATTAATTCATTTCCTCCTTTAAAAGCCTTGTTTGGTTTGATTTTACTTATTCTATTTCTCGGTTTTCTTAATTTCTTCGTTCATTTGACAATTTGTGAGGTTTTCCGTATCAAGATTGTTATATAATCGCTGAAGATAATCGCACAATAAGCTACATTCTTCCTTTGAAAAGCCCTCAAACATTTTTTTGTCTGTTTCATCACAGATGTTTCTGAATTCCTCTAAAATATTAAATCCGCTATCAGTTAAGGAAAGACGATTTTTTCTGACATCTGTTTTATCCGGTGTGCGTTTAACATAGCCACTTTTTTCGAGCCTTTTTATTGAGGTTGCAACACTTGCCGGAGAAATATGCAAACTGCCTGCAAGTTCTTTTTGCGTGCAAAAATTGTTGTCCTTTATATATTCCAATATCATCGGTTGGCCATAATATAACCCCGCTTTTTGTGCGGCTTTTGTTATGTGGTAACGATGAATCAGGGATGTGGAAATAAGATTATGTACCATTTCTCTGTAGTTCATTTACAGATAACCCCCAAAAATAGTTAAACGTTTAATTATAACGTTGAATATAATACCATTTTTCTCGAAATTATTTTTCCAAAAAAGAAATATAGAAAAATAATTTTTTATTTTAAAAACAGTTAACATTTGGTTTTAGAAAAATGAACAAGAATTTTTGTTTTTCAATGGCGATTTTTACAAAATAATTGTGCAAAGCTCACAAAGAGGAATGGGAAATTTTAACTTTAGTTTAACAAAATATATCAAAATTCTCTTGAAATGAGTTTGAGAATTTGCTATTATTAAATTGATATAATGTAACATAGCACAATTATGAATATGTGAGGTGCGGATGTGAGAAAGACGAACGATTATAACGAGTTCCCTTTGTATGTGTTTCATCAAGGAAAAAACTTTAAGGCGCAAGAGTTTTTGGGTGCACATAGGGTTGAGGACGGAAAATATGTTTTCAGAGTTTGGGCACCAAATGCAGAAAGTATTTTTGTAACAGGTGCTTTTAATGACTGGAGCGAGGATGTTGCACCTATGTATCGTCTCAATGACGGCGGTGTATGGGAAGCCTATGTTGATGGTGTGAGGAATTACGATTCTTATAAATTTGTTATTTACACCAAAACGGGCAAAAAGCTCTATAAGGCCGACCCTTATGCAATTCACGCAGAAACCCGTCCGGGAACTGCTTCAAAAATATTTGAGGGTGACTATAAATGGAATGACGGCGCATGGCTTAAGAAACGTAAAAATTCTAGTGTTTATTCCTCACCTGTTAATATTTACGAGGTGCATTTGGGGTCATGGAAACGCTATGAGGACGGGAATACATTAAGTTATCGCGATTTGGCAAAGGAGCTTGTTGAGTATGTAAAGGATATGGGTTATACCCATATTGAACTTTTACCCATATCGGAATACCCCTTTGATGGTTCCTGGGGTTATCAGGTTACAGGATATTTCGCGGTAACATCGCGTTACGGAACTCCCGACGATTTTAAATATTTTATTGATGAATGTCATAAGGCGGGAATCGGCGTTATTGTGGATTGGGTTCCTGCCCATTTCCCAAAAGATGCCCACGGTCTTGCAGAGTTTGACGGAACACCCTGTTACGAATATGCAGATATTCGAAAGGGTGAACATCTCCAGTGGGGAACAAAGGTCTTTGATTTCGGAAGAAATGAGGTTCAGAGCTTCCTTATTTCAAACGCTTGCTTCTGGTTTGATGAATATCATATTGACGGCCTTCGCGTTGATGCGGTTGCCTCAATGCTCTACCTTGATTATGGAAGAGATGATGGTCATTGGATTGCCAACGCTAACGGCGGAAACGAAAATCTTGAGGCGGTTGCATTCCTGAAGCAGCTTAACGAAACAGTTTTCACAGAGCACGGCGATGTTATGATGATGGCAGAGGAAAGCACCTCCTGGCCGATGGTTTCAAAGCCCGTTTATATGGGCGGTTTAGGCTTTAACTTCAAATGGAATATGGGATGGATGAATGACATTCTCAGATATTTCTCACTTGACGGAATATTCAGAAAATTCAATCACGATTTGATTACATTTTCCTTCTTCTATGCTTTCAGCGAGAATTTTGTTCTGCCAATTTCGCATGATGAGGTTGTTCACGGAAAATGCTCCCTTATAAACAAAATGCCGGGTAATTATAATGAAAAATTTGCAGGGGTAAGGGCCTTTTTAGGTTATATGTATGCTCATCCCGGTAAAAAGCTTCTCTTTATGGGCAGTGAATTCGGCCAGTTTATTGAATGGGACTATAAAAAAGGTCTTGACTGGCTCCTTCTTGATTATGAAATGCACCGTTGGTTGCAGGATTATGCAAGAGAGCTTAATAAATTTTATAAAAAGAACTCTCCTCTTTGGGAAATTGATTATAGCTGGGAGGGCTTTAACTGGATTGTAAGTGATGATAATACAAATTCCGTTATAGCCTTTGTCAGAACAGATAAAAATGATGAAAAGGTTGTTGCTGTGTGTAACTTTACTCCCGTTTTGAGAAAGGACTATAAAATCGGTGTTCCCGAGGGCAACAGCTACGAGCTTGTTTTTAATTCCGACTCTGAAAAATTCGGCGGTACGGGTGAAAAAATAAAGAAAACCTATAAAACCAAAAATTGTGAAATGCACGGCTACAAGCAGTGTATAGAACTAACTTTACCGCCAATGACTACACTTTATTTGAAACAGAAAAAAGTGAAAAAAACCGACGATAAAAAGTCGGACAAAAAAAGTAAAAAATAAATTATATATACGAAAGGAATGTAACGACAATGGCAAAAAAGAATGAATGTATTGCAATGCTTCTTGCAGGCGGTCAGGGCTCTCGTCTTGGCGTTCTCACAAAAAACATTGCAAAACCTGCTGTTCCATACGGCGGAAAGTACAGAATTATCGACTTTCCCCTTTCAAACTGTGTAAACTCAGGTATTTATACTGTTGGTGTTCTTACACAGTATCAACCCCTCGAGCTTAATGATTACATTGGTAACGGCGGTCCTTGGGACCTTGACCGTGCAAACGGTGGTGTTCATATTCTTTCACCCTATCAGCAGATTGAGGGAACAGAATGGTATAAGGGCACTGCAAATGCTATTTATCAGAATATTCAGTTTATTGACAGATATGATCCCGAATATGTAGCAGTTCTTTCCGGTGACCATATCTACAAAATGGACTATGCAAAAATGCTTCAGTTCCATAAAGAAAAGGATGCGGCTTGCACTATCGCTATGCTTGAGGTTCCGTGGGAAGAGGCTTCCCGTTTTGGTCTTATGTTTGTAGATGATGACGGAAGAATTACCGCTTTTGAAGAGAAACCCAAAAACCCCAAGAGCAATAAGGCTTCAATGGGTGTTTATATGTTTACTTGGGAAAAACTCAGGAAATATCTTATTGATGATGAAGCAGACCCTGATTCATCAAACGACTTTGGTAAAAACGTTATCCCCGCTATGCACGAAGCCGGTGAAAGGCTTTTCGCTTACGGCTTTGATGGCTATTGGAAAGATGTCGGAACAATCGATTCTCTTTGGGAAGCGAACCTTGATTTGCTTAATCCGAAAGCCAATATTGATTTATCTGATAATAGCTGGAAGATTTACGGCAGAGGCGCAGTTACAGCTCCTCAATACGTTTCCGATAAAGCTGTTATTGAAAATTCACTTGCCGCAGAAGGTTGTGAAATTGAAGGAAAGGTTGACTATTCTGTTCTCTTTTCCGATGTTACTGTTGAAGAGGGCGCATTTGTGGATTATTCGATTATTATGCCCGGTGCAGTAATTAAAAAAGGCGCGGTTGTTCAGTATGCAATGGTTGCAGAAAATGCAGTTATTGAAGAAGGTGCAGTTGTTGGCGAGAATCCTGAAAAATGCGCTAACCTGGAAAACTGGGGTGTAAGCGTTGTAGGTGCAGGAGTAACAGTTGGCAAAAACGCAACCGTTAAAGCACAGTCAATGATTTCAGAAGATGTTAAGGAGGGTGAAACAGTATGATGCCGAAAAATGTTCTCGGAATTATTTATTCCAACTCTTATGATTCCGCTTTAGGTGCACTCACAGCAAGACGCACTATGGGTTCAGTTCCCTTCGGCGGAAGATACCGCCTTATAGACTTTGCTCTTTCAAACCTTGTAAACTGCGGTGTTACAAAGGTTGGCGTTATTGCAAACAGCAATTTCCATTCTCTTATGGACCACGTTGGCAGTGGCAGACCGTGGGACCTTTCAAGAAAGGTTGACGGACTTTATATGCTTCCGCCCTTTACTCCCGGTACTACCGAAAGAGATAGCGGTGACAGAATTGACACGCTTAACAGAATAATGGAATTTATTGCAACATCAAAGCAGGAATATGTTCTTCTTATGGATGCTAATGTTGTTTGCAATATGGATTTGTCAAAGCTCTTTGATTTCCACGCAAATAAAAATGCTGATATTACTATTGCATATGCCAACGGTAAGGCACCCAAGCTTGAAAAAACAATGGCTCTTACTCTCGATGGGGAAGATAAGGTTATAAATGTGGGCATTGATGTTAAAACTGAAAGCGACATTAACTATTCCACAAATATAATTCTTATCAGAAAAGCACTTCTTGAAAGACTTATCGGTGATGCTGAAAGCTATACCTATACAAGCTTTGAGCAAGACCTTATTCAGAAAAATGTTTCTCATCTTAATATTTACGGCTATAAGGTTGATGAGTGGACCTGCACAATCGATAGTATGGAAACCTATTTTGATGCAAATATGGCTCTTCTTGAGAAAAATTGCAGAAAAAATCTTTTCCGCAAGGATGCACCCGTATATACAAAGGTTCGTAACGATATGCCCGTTATTTACGGAATTTCTTCAAAATGTGAAAATTCTCTTGTTGCAGACGGTTGCCAGATTGAAGGCACTGTTAAAAACAGCATTATTTTCAGAGGCGTAAGAGTTGCAAAGGGTGCGGTTGTTGAAAATTCAATTCTGATGCAGGATGCTTTTGTTGGAGAAGATGCAAAGCTTAATTGTGTAATTATGGACAAAAACACGGTTATCACACCCAATAAAACCCTTAGCGGAGATAAGACTTACCCCTTATTTGTAGGTAAGGAAATTGTTATCTGATAAAAAGCAATTTTGATTGTGAGGTGTTAATATGGCAGTTTGTCCCATTTGCGGTTGTAAAACCGAAGAACTTGACTTTGTTGAAAGAAAAATTGTTGATGCAAATTGTAAGGTGTGCTCTTTTTGTAGCAGGCAGTTAAACGTTTTTGATGCAGATACAGAGCCCACTGAAGCACAGATAAGATGGCTTGATGCAGTTATCGGTAAAGATGTACCCGACAGAGAGGAAGCAATTTTGAATTCCCTTAAAGCAATTCGTTACCGTTTTTCTGAAAATAAAGTACAGCAAACTGCTGAACCTCCTCAACAAAAAATAAGGGTAGTTCAACAAGGTAATTCCGCAAAAACAGCAAAAGCGGATTATGATGCGGATGATGTAATAAACGAATTGCAAAATCGCGTTACTGCACTTGAAAACGAACTTCGCGCTATGAAAAGAAAGCAAATGATAAAAACAATTGTTGAGCTGGGTGCACCCTTTGTGCTTTTGATATTACTTATAATTGTTGTTATCTCCTCAGGTATTATTGATGATTTCAAAGCAATTTTTGATATGGCAGGAATTGCAATTTAAAAATTAACGGAGGTTAATCTATGAAAGTTTTATATGCTGCCAGTGAAGCCCTCCCTTTTATAGCAAGTGGCGGGTTGGCTGATGTTGCCGGCTCTCTTCCTCAGGCTTTAAGGAAAAGACTTATCGGCTGCAGAGTTGTAATGCCTCTTTATGATGGTATAAAACAAGAGCTTAAAGATTCTATGAAGTTTATTACGAATATTTCCGTTCCTGTTGCCTGGCGCAGACAGTATTGCGGAATATTTGAAGCAAGAGCAGGTGGTGTAATATACTACCTCCTCGATAATCAATATTATTTCAAGAGGGATTCTCTTTACGGTTTTTATGATGATGCGGAAAGATTTGCTTTTTTTGCAAGAGCAATTCTTGAAATTATTCCTCATATTGATTTCAAGCCCGATATTATTCATTGTAATGACTGGCAGACGGCACTTACCCCTCTCTATTACAGCACAATGTATGCAAACCAACCCGGTTACGAAAATATCAAAACAGTTCTTACAATCCATAACATTCAGTATCAGGGTGTTTATGGTGAAGAGCTGATTGATAATGTTGTTGGTATTGACCACGCTCACAAGAGTCTTATAGAGTACGATGGTGCAGTAAACCTTATGAAAGCCGGTATTGAGTGTGCAAATGCAGTTACAACAGTAAGTCCATCTTATGCAAAAGAAATACTTGACCCGTGGTATTCTCACGGACTTGACACTATTCTTCGTGAGAGAAGCTATAAATTACGCGGTATTCTTAACGGTATTGATGTTGAAAACTATAACCCCGAAACAGACAAGGATGTTTTCAAAAACTATTCTGTTGATAATATGCGCGGAAAAGCGGTGAATAAAAGAGAACTCCAGAAGCTTTTAGGGCTTCCGGAGAAGAAAGATACACCTGTTATGGGTATGGTTACAAGACTTGTTTCACATAAAGGCCTCGACCTTTGCAAAGCGGTTCTTGATGAGCTTCTTGCAACAACTGACATTCAGCTTGTCGTTCTCGGCTCGGGTGACTATCAATATGAAGAATTTTTCAGAGGTCTTGCACAGCGTTATCCCGATAAAGTCGGTCTTTGTCTTGGCTTTATTCCCGATTTGGCAAGAAAAATTTATGCGGGTAGTGATATGTTCCTAATGCCCTCAAAGAGCGAGCCTTGCGGACTTTCACAGATGGTCGCTCTTCGTTACGGTTCAATTCCCATTGTCCGCGAAACAGGTGGTCTTCGTGACTCTGTAACGGATAGCGGAGATAATATGGGCAACGGATTTGTGTTCTCCTCATACAACGCTCACGATATGCTTCACGCTATCAGACGTGCTGTTGAAGGATATCAGGACCGAAAGGGTTGGGCAATCCTTGTAAAACGTGCAATGGAAAGCGACAATAGTTGGGGCAAATCTGCAAATGAATACATTAAAATGTATAAAGAAGTTTTGAAGGGTTAACTAATTCTCTTTTATAGAATTTGACATTTTTATTAACAGACTTTCAACACCTTTTATGACGGCCTCGATACTCTTGGGTTCGGGGCCGCCGTAACGTCTTGCATTAACTGTTTTCTCGGGGAAATCATCAAGGTGTGATTCCATAAGAGCAAGGCTCAAGGCTTGTGTATGCTTTGGCGGAAGAGAAAACCATCTTTTTGGAATATAGCCTTTTTGGGCAGCGGCAAAAAGAGTTCTGTAAATTGTAGTTGCATAAAGAATGTCGGCAGAGGTACCGGCTTGGAAAGAACCTGCATTCATTCTTTCGTGGGTCATAATTGCGGCACGGTAAATTGAATTTGTATTGAAAACGGAATCTTCCTCTCTGTCCTCCAAGGCAGATGAGTCGAGACCTGAACGGCTGTTCGTTATTCCTAAAATATAGTCGGTAGTTACATTATAATATTCGGCTGCCTTACATAAAAATGCCAGACTATATTCGCGGATACCTTTTTCATAATGAGATAAAAGTGCCTGCGAAACGCCTAAATCTGCGGCGACATCCTTTTGGCTCAAGCCTTTTTCTGTGCGCAGTTCAACTAATCTTTCGTTAAAAGTTATGTTCATTTTAAACCCTCGCAATAAATTAAACAAATTATAAATTATACGATTTGTATAATACTATACACTATCTTACAGGAGAAATCAATGAAAACTTATACAATACATTTAATTCGTCATGCTCTCACCCAAGGAAACATTGAGGGAAGATACATAGGTCAAACTGATGAGGAGCTTTCTAAAGAAGGTCTGGGACAGCTTGAAGCTATGAAAACAGACTACAATTACCCTCCTGCAGACGTAGTTTTTACAAGTAGCTTAAAGCGATGCATTCAGACAGCGAAAATCCTTTATCCCGATAAGACCCCCATTGAAATGAGAGGCTTTGAAGAGTGCGATTTTGGGGAGTTTGAAGGCCATACTGCCGACGAATTGGAACGCTACGAGGAGTTTTCACAATGGCTTTCAGGCGGTGAGGATGCTCGTCCTTTAAATGGTGAAAGCAACTCGGAATTTGCAACCCGTGTTTGCGATTGCTTTATAAAAACTGTTGACGGAATGATCAAAACAGGAACAAGAAGTGCTGCCATTATTACTCATGGTGGCGTAATGATGAGCATACTTTCAGCTTTTGGTGTACCGGAGCTTCCTATGACAGAATGGCTTTGCCCATCTTGTTGCGGTTATACAATCCGTATAACACCATCTCTTTGGAGTGCTACGAAAAAGTTTGAGGTTATAAATGAAATTCCTGCAGAGCCTTTAACGGCAGAGCAGGAAGAACGTTTATGGGATTATTATGCAGATATTCCGGAGGATGAGGATATCGATTGGGACAGTATGTCCGATGATGATTTTAAATTAGTTTGAGGTGCTTTATGTCAGATTACAGAATTTTTGCAAATCACGCTCACCTTTTCCCGAAAAACACAAAGCCCAACGGCGATATTGATACATTAAAAGCCATTATGGATGAATGTGAAATTGAAGGTGCCGTTTGTTTTTCTCCCTTCTGGCATCAGATGGATATGTATGCCCATACAACAGGACAGAATCCTTGCGAATGGGTGGCAGATGCCTTGAAAACCGAGCCTAACCTTGTAGGCTTCGGTACAATTGATTTTGACAGAAAAGATTTAAAGGACCAAGTAAAAAGAATAAAAGACTTGGGACTTTACGGAATAAAAATACATCCTGCCGCACAAGAGGTAAATGTGGCGGGGAAGGAGCTTTTTCAGGTTTATGAGGAAGCGGAAAAACAAGGACTTTTCCTGTCTTTTCATACGGGACTTCATTGGCACAAAATATCAGATTATCAAATGCTTTTGTTTGATGAAGTAGCATATAATTTCCCTAAACTCCGATTCAGTATGGAGCATATGGGCGGTTACAGCTTTTTCAGAGAGGCTTTACTTGTTATGAACAACAATTCCCGAGGCGAAATTCAGCACGTTTTTGCCGGATGGACAAGTATCGCTATGGAAAAAGACGAATTTGGTAATACCCGAAGAGGCGCATGGTCACTCACAGATGAAGAACTCTGTGACTTGATTTATCAGACCGGTCCAAAACGTAGCATTTTCGGTCTTGACACACCATATAAAGACGGGAAAAAGATAAAGGAATCTATTGAAAGAATAAAGAACCTCCCCATAAGCGAGGAGGCAAAAAAAGGTATATTGGGAGAGAATTTGAAAGAAATTCTCTTTTAGTTAGGAGTTAGTAAATCATATCAGCCGTTGTCCAGTTTTTGAGTATTTCAAACTGGTCGGCGGCTTCTTTTTTTGCACCCTCAAGGTCATGGTCGCGGTAGTTACCGCATTCAATTGCACTGACACCGGGAACGTCGCCTTCAAATTTTGAAATAAAATCAAGAGCATCCTGTGTAAGTTTAAGTGCCTCACCGTGAGTAATTCCTGTTGTAAGGAAATAGAAGCCTGTTCTGCAACCCATGGGACCAAAGTAAATAATATTATCCTTAAGTGCACTGTTTCTTACGAAGGTTGCAAAAAGATGTTCGACTGTATGAATGGCCCCGGTTTCCATAACCTCTTCAATATTTGGCCTGCGGGTTCTGATATCATAGGTAACAACATTACCGTCTATACGGGAAATATACATTCCTCTCATAAGCTTTGTATGGTCAACATTAAAGCTTTCAATTCTTTCCATTTTGTTTTTCTCCTTGGATTCTTTTTTACTGTTTTTTTCATTTATTCGGATTTTTTTGAAAAAATCTGTTAAAACCTGTGCGCATTCATCTTCCATAAATCCGCCAATATAGTCGGGCTTGTAACTAAAATCTGCTTTAAAAAGATTCACAACAGAACCGCAGGCACCATTCTTTTTATCGTGCGCTCCGAAAACAACTTTTTTTATTCGGGAATTTATTATTGCACCTGCGCACATAGGACAAGGCTCAAGTGTAACATAAAGCTCACATTCCCAAAGTCTCCAACCACCCAGACGCTTGCAAGCTTCGTTTATTGCTTCGATTTCTGCGTGGCAAAGAGAGTTTTTTTCTTTTTCACGGCGATTTCTCCCTCTGCCGATGATTTTGTTACCGAGTGTAACCACTGCGCCAACGGGAACCTCGCCCTCTTGAGAGGCTTCATTCGCAAGGCGTATAGCCTCATTCATAAATTCAAAATTTTCCATATCAATATGTGGGAGGTGTAGTTGTTAATTGGCTTACTGCTTGAATAACATAAAGTATAATTGCACATATCATAACAGGGGATGAATTGAATTTAAGGAACTTTTCAACAACAGGGACATTGTTGATGTAGCCGTTGTTTTTGAAATGTTTTTCATTTTTGTAGCGTGTTAAATAAATAAGAAGAGCTATAACACCCAAAGCTATTCCCACTGCCGAGCCTACATAGAAGAATGTGTTTGAAATATATTCATCAAAATAATAAATCAAAGCAGAAGAAACAACTGACATAGCATTCATAAGTCCGTGAATAATAACACCTGTCCATAAGCTTTCGGTGGCAATAACCGCGTAGCCAATTACGAGGCCACAGAGGAAGGCAAAAGGCATTTGAATAGCATTTCCGTGGAATACGCCGAAAACAAAAGCGGATGTAACAATCGCAAAAGTGTCACCGTATTTCCTGAGACTTTGCATAAGAACACCGCGCAGGGCAAATTCTTCAAAAAGCGGAGGAACAATAGCAGAACCAATGAAAATCATTATTACGTCAAAGGTGCTTGACGGGTCTTGCAATGCGCTGTAATCGGAATATATTCCGATTCCCTCCCCAAAAGCTCTTAAAAATACTGTTATATAGTTTGCTACAAGGCAGCCGCCAAAGCCGATTAAAATCAGCAAAAAGGCTTTTGATTTGTCTTTTGGAGGATTATATGGGATTTTTCCTAAGGCTTTAGATTTTTTGAAAAGCTTTGAGCCGATGAAAAAAGCTACCCCCACGCTTATTGCAGAATAGAAAATACCGAAAGCGGTTGCAAAGGTGAGGTTGGTTTCATAAAGCTTGTAAAATGTTGGAGCGACCAGCACAAAAGAAAGCGCATAAGAAAAAGCCAAAACGATTAAAAGTGTTAAACCCGTATTTGTTCCCAATGCTTTAATATTTTTTTCGTGATGTCTGCGTTCAAGCATTTTTTGGCGTTGCTCCTCAAGATATTGAGGATTAAAAAAGCTTTGAGGTGTGCCGTAATGGTATTGGGGCACATTGTTAGGCGCTGTGGCATTATATATTTCAGCAGGAGAAGGTGGTTGATTAATGGGGTTGCAGCTATTCCCCTGAGGACAAGTACCTAATGGTTGTCCTGTTGAGTTCTGCGTGCTGTTGTTGGGATTGTAGTCCATAACTTTTCCTTTCGATAGTTTAGTGTTTTTATAAATTATATCAACTATTCATACAAATATCAACTCATAAATTGTGTACACACGATGAATTTTTACAATATGTAGTGTTGCGAAAAATTAAAAAACAATGTATAATTTTATGTAACATATTTTTGTCGAAATTAAGGATGGTTAAAATGAATAAAACGACCCACAAGCTTAAAATAGCAGGGGAAGAATACAGAATTGTTTCTTCTGAAGCTACAGAATATATGAATGAGTTAGCTCATGAAATTGATTTGAAAATGGCAGATATTTTAAGAGGTGCTCGAGTTTCCACCACTCAGGCGGCAGTTATTGTCGCTTTGCAGTATGCTGACGAGGCAAAGAAAAACAGCGGAACTACAGACAATCTCCGTTCTCAGCTGAAAGAGTATCTTGAAGATGCTGCAAAAGCAAAAAGCGAACGGGATTTCTATAAGAGAGAGCTGGACAGAATTAAGGCAATTAACAGCACCGAAGACAAAACAGGCGGACTTTGGAGATAATTATGGAAATTTTGAAAATTAAAAAAGTCAGAGAAAATGCAAAATTACCTACAAGAGCAACCCCAGGCAGTGCAGGACTTGATTTATATGCTTGCATTGATGAGCCTATCACTTTAAACAAGGGTGACAAGGCTGTGATTCCCACAGGTATAGCCATTGGGCTTGATGACCCTCATTTTGCCGCGTTTATTCATTCAAGAAGCGGTCTGGCAATCAAGCACGGTATAGGTCTGCTCAACTCCGTTGGAGTTATTGATAGCGATTACCGCGGAGAAGTATGTATTGGTGTAATTAAACAAACGGAAGAGCCATATACAATTCAACCCTTTGAAAGGATTGCCCAGATGGTCATAAAGCCCGTTGAGTTGCCAGAAATCATTGAGGTTCAGGACCTTGACGAAACCGACCGTGGTGCAGGTGGCTTCGGGTCTACCGGTAGAGCCTGAAAATATGATTGAGTAAAAATAGTGCATATACTATCATCCCTGTTTGCTTTAGCAAATAGGGATGGGGACCGTGTCAGCGGTGGTGGGTTGCCCCGCAGTTGTTTCCCTTTGTAAAAGTAATGCAATTTATAGGAGAACGAATTTGTCAACTATTGCAGCGATTGCTACTGCTCAGGCGGCAGCAGGATTAGGTACAGTAAGATTATCAGGAGAAAATGCTCTGTCAATTGCGGACAGAGTTTTTTCTGCTGCTTCAGGTAAAAAGTTAACAGATGCCAAAGGCTATACTGCCTGTTACGGCAAGGTTCACGACGGTGAAACTGAGCTTGACGATGCAGTTGCGCTCGTCTTCCGCGCACCAAAAAGCTATACAGGTGAGGATGTTGTAGAATTAAGCTGTCACGGAGGACTTTTTGTTCTTCAAAGAGTGCTTCGTGCGGTTTTTAATGCAGGTGCAGTTGCCGCAGAGGGTGGCGAGTTTACAAAAAGAGCCTTTCTTAACGGCAAAATGGACTTGTCCGAGGCGGAGGCGGTTATGTCTTTGATCTCAGCATCGGGTGAAGAGGCGAGAGCCGCAACTCTCAATGCTCTTGATGGTGCATTGAGCAGAGAAATCGGTGAATGCAGGGATGAGCTTGCAAGAACATCCGCATTTTTAGCCGCCTGGGTGGATTACCCCGATGATGAAATTCCGGAGCTTACGGACTCCCAAATGACGGAAACTCTTTCAACTGTCAAATATCGCCTTGAAAAGCTTCTTGGCGGCTTTGATGCGGGTCAGGCAATTTTGGAGGGGGTTGATACTGCTATTGTGGGCAGACCGAATGTCGGAAAATCCACTCTTTTGAATGCTCTCTCGGGAAGAGACAGAGCTATTGTTACATCTGTTGCGGGAACGACCCGTGATGTACTTGAAGAAACAGTAAGACTGGGTAATATCACTCTTCGCCTTGCAGATACTGCAGGTATCAGAAGCGATACGGACGATGAAATAGAAAAAATCGGTGTTGAAAGAGCAAAAGAGCGCTTTGACAGAGCAAGCCTTGTGCTTATGGTTCTTGATGCGGAGCAAGAATTAACCGAAGACGATAAAGAGCTTCTTGCACTTTGCGAAGATAAAAACTCTATTGTTATAATCAACAAAACTGATAAAGAAAAAATGCTCTCACTTGATGAAGTGAAAGCATTGGTAAAAGATAAAAATATTGTAGAAATTTCCGCAAAAAATCGCAAGGGTATGGACGAGCTTACAGCTATGGTGGAAAATGTTGTGGGAACTGCAGGCTTTGACCCGTCAGCACCGCTTATTACCACAGAAAGACAGCGCAATTGCGTGGTGAAGGCTGTTGAGCATCTGGCGGAAGCACTTGATGGTCTTTTAATGGGCATAACCCCTGATGCCACTAATGTTTGCATCGATTGTGCCGTTGAAAATCTCTGTGTTTTAACAGGTGAAAAAGCAACGGAAACTATTGTTAATGAAGTATTTAAAAACTTCTGTGTAGGAAAGTAATTTGGCACACAAGCCACTTTTCTATTAACAAAAATTTGAATTTATAATTTCATTTATGAATTTTTCGGTTGGATAGTCCATAATTATCCAACCGTATTTTTTTTGTTTTCCGAGGGGTGTATCAGCCAGCTTTTTATTGATATATTTCGCACTCCTCTTGGGGTTAAAAAATGGACTTGTACAAGAGAAAAAAGTAATTAAAACATCGTTTGTTTCCGGCGGATTTTTGATAAAAGGGAGTATTGCCAAATCCCACTTTTTTTGTGGTGCTAAACCGTATAAATCCTGAACGGTAAAGGTTTTTCCCGTTAATGTTCCGTCTCTGCCCAAAAGCTCTGCAGCTTCATAAATTTGCTCGATATTTTCTTTTTGATAAACCCAGTTTGAAAGGTTAATGCCTGTGTTAAAATCCGTGTATTTTTCATTGTCTTTTCTGATGCTGCAACGGTTCAAAAGAACAATTTTTCCACGGACCTCTTTGAGCAGGGGAATACGATTTTCTGTATACCACAAGGAATTGTCCGAAAGATATTGAGAAAAAAACAGGTCAAAGGTATCTTCTGAGCTTGCGCCGTCATCACGCTTTAAGCAGAACAAAATTGTTTCAGACGGGTTCGCTGAAAGAAAGTTTTTACAGTCTTCAATAACAGTATCTAAATAAAGCACTCCTTTTATGTAATCGTTTTTTTTGCAGTCAGCAAATCCGTGAACAAGCTTGAGCTTATCATTTTCTTTTTCAATGCGAATATCAAAAAAACGAATGCCGGAATTCAATTGTTGAGAGATAGTCATATTCTGACATTTGGACAGAAAGGAGAATTGTACGCAAGAAGTACAACTGTCATGAGTTCCCGGCAAGTTGATGTCCGAAACAAGTGTATTATCAGCAAAGTGCTTCATCCAGATATTCATAAAACGCTCCTTTCGCTTGTTTATATAATTTTAACACATATGTGAAATAAATTCAAATATTGTTATTTATTACATTATTATGTAAAATTTTATAATGTACAAGTATTGCAAAAAAAGGAAGTATGTGTTAAAATGTTTCAGTTAAAATGTGTTAGTCTATGCTTAATATAGAAAATTAGAATATTATCGCGATAAAGAGGGATTGTTTTGAGTACGTTAATCAAAAAAGTAGTTGCATTTATAAAATTACATATGAAAGGTCTTCTTGTTTTAGATGATTTGCTTTCTGTTTGTATTGCATTTTCTTTGGCGACATATTTAAAGTTTGATGCATCTGTATTTTTCCCTGTATGGTTCAGAGATAATGCAGTATATGTGGTTTTAGCAGATTTAATTGTTACTGCAATTTGCTTCGCTGTTTTCAAAATATATAACAGAATGTGGCAATATTTTGTAGCCAAAGATTACACAACTCTTTTCGGTGCATTTGCACTTTCAAAGGTTATCACTGTGATACCTTTTGTGTATATATGGTTTAAATATACCCGAGCATTTTTTACATTTATGACGCTCTATTCAATAATCCAGTTGGTTTTGGTTGTGACAGGAAGAGCTATTGTTTTTCTCGCATATAATTTTTGGAGAACCAAAATTCTTGCTCCTAAAAATGCAGAAAACGGCAGGAGGAAAAAAATAATGATAATCGGTGCGGGAAGCGCTGCTATTAGGCTTATTAACGAGCTTAAAGGCGTGAATAACGTAAACCGTTATCAAGTTGTTGCTCTTATTGACGATAATAAGAGGAAACAGGGAGAATATCTCAACGGCGTTAAAGTGTACGGCGGAAGGGATGCAATTATTAAAACGGCAAATGAACTTAACATTGATGAGATCTTTATTGCAGTTCCCTCAATAAGCGAAAAAAATAAAAAAGAAATTCTGGAAATTTGTAATAAAACCGGTTGTGAACTAAAGACCTTGCCCAAAATCACTGCGGTCGAAAATGGCACCAGTATTAAGTCCCAACTTCGTAAGGTGGATTACACCGATCTTTTGGGAAGAGAACAGATTAAACCCGATTTATCGAAAGTGTTTGAGCTTCTTAAAGGGCATACTGTTCTTGTTACCGGTGGTGGCGGTTCAATTGGTAGTGAGCTTGTTCGTCAGGTTGCTAATAGTGGAGTTGCAAAAAGAATAATTATTTTTGATATCGCTGAAAACGGTGCTTATGAAATTCAACAGGAAATAAGAAGAAACTATCCCGACGTTGATTTGAAAGTTCTTATCGGCTCCATAAGGGATGAAAAGAGACTCTGCGAAATTTTTGAAGAATACAGACCAAGCTTTGTATATCATGCTGCGGCACACAAGCATGTTCCTCTTATGGAAGACAGTCCCAAAGAAGCAGTTAAAAACAATGTTTTTGGTACCTATAATCTTGCAAAAATTGCAGATAAATACGGTGTAAAACGTTTTGTTATGATTTCCACAGATAAGGCAGTTAACCCAACAAATGTAATGGGTGCAACTAAACGTATTTGCGAAATGATTGTGCAGTCTTTTAATAAAATTTCAGAAACAGATTTTGTTGCGGTTCGTTTCGGTAATGTTTTGGGTTCAAACGGTAGCGTAATCCCGCTCTTCAAAGAGCAGATTGAAAATGGCGGTCCTGTTACCGTTACTCACCCTGACATTATTCGTTACTTTATGCTTATTCCTGAAGCTGTTTCATTGGTGCTTCAGGCAGGTGCTTACGCTAAAGGCGGAGAAATATTTATTCTTGATATGGGCTCACCTGTTAAAATCCGCGAACTTGCTGAAAACCTTATCAGACTTTCCGGACATATCCCCGGAGAGGATATTGAAATTAAATATACGGGGCTTCGTGACGGTGAAAAGCTTTATGAAGAGCTTCTCATAAGTGAAGAGGGTATACAGAAAACCCAGAATGACCTTATTTATGTTGCAAGACCTATGGAATTTGACTCGGAAAATCTATTTAATAAAATCAGTTATATGAGAGAAATTATGGAGGGCGCAACACATCGTCAGATTGTTGACATTGTAAAAGAGCTTGTTCCAACTTTTAAACCTCAGAACGAAGCATATAAAGATGAAGAAAAAGAAGAAGCTAATGTTTAGGATGTGACCTGGTGAAAATTTTAGTAATATGCCAATATTATTCTCCTGAGCCTTTCAGAATAGCCGATATATGCGAGGCGTTAGCTGAAGAGGGTAACGAGGTTGATGTTATAACATCGTTTCCGAATTATCCTATGGGAGAAATATACAAAGGTTATGAAAAAGGTAACCACAGGGATGAAATAATAAACGGTGTAAATGTTCACAGAGTTTTTACAATAGGCAGAAAAACAGGTGCAATTTGCAGATTCGTAAATTATTATACGTATTCCATAGCCTCAACCCTATACATTGCAAGCTTGAAAAAGGAATATGATGTTGTGTTTGTATATCAGCTTTCTCCTGTTATGATGGCAAATGCAGCATTAAAATACAAGAGAAAATACGGAAAAAAAGTTGTACTTTATTGTTTGGATTTGTGGCCTGAAAGCTTATGTATCGGCGGAATAAAAAAAGATAGTATCATCTACAAATTTTTTGAAAAAGTTTCAGCAAGAATATATAAATCAGTGGATAAAGTTCTTGTATCTTCAAGAACTTTTAAGGCGCATCTCAGCAGAAAATACGGGTTTAATGAAGACGATATTACATATGTTCCACAATATGCAGAAGACGTATTTAATAAAATCGGTTCCTGCGATAATGAAAATGTGACGTTAACATTTGCAGGTAATATCGGTTCTGCGCAAGATGTTGGTATCATTATTAAAACTGCCGAAAAATTAAAAGAAGAAAATATTACTTTTAATATTGTCGGTGATGGTTCGGAACTTGAAAATATACGTAAGCTTTCAGAAGAACTGAAGTTAAAAAATGTTAAGTTTTTCGGCAGAAGACCAGTGGAAGAAATGCCACAAATATATAGTGAAAGTGATGCAATGATTGTTACGCTTTCTGATGATGAGGTGTTATCAATGACACTTCCCGGTAAAGTTCAGTCATACATGGCAGCGGGGAAACCGATTATTGGAGCAATAAATGGTGAGACATCTCAGATAATCAGAGAGGCAAAATGCGGTTTTTGTGCGACATCAGAAAACACAGAGCAGTTTACAGAGTGTATACGAATATTTTTGAAATCTGATAAAGAGCAACTGGGAAAAAATGCTTTGAAATATTATGAAGAAAATTTTAAAAAGGATTTGTTTATAGATGCTCTTGTTAAAGAACTAAATGAGCAAGTACAAGGTTGATAAATGATGAAACGATATTGTTTGGTTAGTTTTTGCAATATTTATGTTTTACCGTATGCGAAATTATATATAGATGCCATTCTTAATTCGGGTGCTGAATGTGATCTTATTTATTGGGACAGAGAAGCGGTAAATGGAGAGAGAGATAGCTTCACCGGTTGTCGCAAACTATGTTTTCAAAGGGAATTGTCATCTGATTCATCTGTAAAAGATAAAGTTTTGGGATATATTGGATCCACAAAATATTTTGTGAAAAAATTAAAAGAAATCGATTATGACGGGATCATCTTTCTGCAAATGCATGCAGCAGTTGCCTGTAAAGGTATACTAAGGAAAAAATATGAAGGGAAATATATTGTAGATATACGTGACTATACATTGGAAAACCTTTCTGTATATAGAAAAGCAGAAGAAAAAGTTATTTTTAAATCTTTTGCAACAGTGATATCTTCTCCGGCATATAGTAAGTTTTTACCTAAGCATGATTTTGTGGTAGCTCATAATTATTCTCCCTTTTCGCAGGAGGAAGTAAACAAAATCAGGGACATATCAAATAAAAAAGATGAAAAACCCGTACAAATATCTTTTGTCGGTACTGTAAGGTTTATTGACATGGATATGAAACTTTTGAAGATTTTTGCAAATGATGAACGTTTTAAGCTTAATTATTTTGGAAAGGGTTCTGAAGCATTAGCAGAATTTTGTAAAAACGAAGGAATTTTTAATGTAGAGTTTTACGGTAGTTTTTCTCCCGATATGACAGTGAAATTTTATCAAAATACTGATTTAATAAACAATCTGTATGGCAATCATAATCCTTTTTTGGATTATGCGTTATCAAATAAATTGTATCATTCCGGACAATTGTATATTCCTATTCTTGTTTGTCCGGATACGTATATGGAAGAAGTTTCACTTAAACATAATATGGGGTTTGTTTTTGATGTGAACCAAAAGGAGTCAAAAGAGAAGCTTTATGACTGGTATCGTTGTTTAGATCGAAATAAATTAAAAAAAGGTTGCGATTCATTTATTTCAACTGTAAAAGAGGAAAATGCTAAGTTTGAAAAGATGATCGAAAAGTTTTTGTCATAATGATGAATAGAGGAAAGCAAAGAATGAGGATTTTGCAGATTACTTCTGATCTTGATGGTGGCGGAGTTGACAGACTTTTATACGATTATTGCAGTCGAATGGCACAAGATATTCAATTTGATTTTGTTGTTACATCAAAAAGAGAAGGCATATTAGAGCAACCTCTTAAAGATATCGGCTGTAAAATATATCGTGTTGCTCAGATAAAAGAAGGCTTGAAAAAGCATAATGAACAAATAAAAAACATTCTTGAAAATAATCAGTATGATATTATTCATGACCATAGCGGATATAAAGCGTGGTGCAATTTGCGGATTGCAAAAAAATGCAAAATTCCTGTTCGTATTGCTCACTCCCATCAAGCTTTTATGGTGGAAACTCTCAGACAAAAGACAGAAAGAATAATTTCTTTACCAATTACTAAAATGTATGCCACAGAACTTTTTGCTTGTGGAAATGATGCTGCAAAATGGATGTGGGGTGAACGTACGTGCAAAAAAAATAATGTGTACGTTATGAAAAATGCAATTTCTGCTAATTGTTTTGATTTTTCTCCGGTTATGCGCGCTTCTGTACGTTCAAAGCTTAATCTTTCCGATAAGTTTGTGATTGGAAATGTTGCAAGATTTTCTTATCAAAAAAATCATGAATTTTTAATTAAGGTTTTTTATGAAATAAAAAAGATTAGAAAAGATGCTGTTTTGATGCTTATCGGTCGAGGCGAATTGGAAGATTCTACGAAACAATTGGTTGAAAAATATAATTTAAGTGATTCTGTATTGTTTATGGGAGTCAGAAACGATGTTCCTGATTTATTGAATGCTATGGATGTTTTTGTATTGCCGTCGAGATTTGAAGGCTTACCTGTTACGTTAATAGAAGTACAAGCAAACGGTTTGCCGGCAGTAATTTCTGATTCTGTTACAAAGGAAATGGCGTTTTCTGATAATTTAAATTTTATTCCGCTTTCGAAAACTCCCGTCGAATGGGCAAAGGTTATTTCAGATAAAGGACGAGCTGACTCTGAAAATTTAATAGAAAATACAGAATATGATTTACGTGTTGCAACAGAAGAGTTGCTACAAAAATACTTATCAATGAAATAAAGAATAGAGATTTTTATGAAAACAATAATGCTGGTTTTCGGGACTCGTCCTGAAGCGATTAAAATGTGTCCTCTTGTTAATGAGTTGAAAACAAGAGAAAATATTAAAACAGTTGTGTGTGTAACCGGTCAACATCGTCAGATGTTAGATCAGGTATTAACCGCATTTAATGTTATTCCTGATTATGATTTATCGATTATGAAGGAGAAACAGACTTTATTTGATATTACAACCAATATTTTGAACGGCATTGGTAAGGTACTTGACGAAGTAAACCCCGACGTTGTTCTGGTTCACGGTGATACTTCTACAACTTTTGTAACGGCACTTGCATGTTTCTATAAACAAATACCTGTTGGTCATGTAGAAGCGGGACTTCGCACTTATAATATTTACAGTCCATATCCCGAAGAGTTTAATCGTCAGGCTGTTGGTATTGTAGCTAAATATAATTTTTCGCCTACCGAGCTTTCAAAACAGAACCTTCTCAATGAAGGTAAAGACCCATCAACTATATATGTTACAGGCAACACCGCTATTGATGCTCTTAAAACTACTGTTCGCAAAGAATATACCCATCCTGAGTTGGAGTGGGCGAAAGACAGCAAGCTTATAATGATAACCGCTCATCGACGGGAAAATCTTGGTGAGCCTATGCACAATATGTTCCGCGCAATACGTAGGGTTTTGGAGGAACATAAGGATGTAAAAGCAATTTATCCCATCCATATGAATCCTGCTGTTCGCGAAGCGGCAGATAAAGAATTGGGGAGTTGCAATCGTATTCATATCATTGAACCATTGGAGGTTTTGGATTTTCATAATTTTCTGGCACGTAGTTTTATGATTTTGACTGATAGCGGTGGTATTCAGGAAGAGGCTCCATCTCTGGGAAAACCTGTTCTTGTAATGCGTGATACTACTGAACGACCGGAGGGTATTGAAGCCGGAACATTAAAGCTGGTAGGCAGTAACGAAAAAACTATTTACGAAAACTTTAAGTTATTATTGGAAAACAAAGAAGTATATAATGCTATGTCAAAAGCAAGCAATCCTTATGGGGATGGCTTTGCGTGTAAGCGAATTGCAGATATACTTGGTCAGTAATTTATAAATATATAAAACTAAGAAGAAAGGAGAGTGTGCATAATCAAATCATCTAAAATAATTAAAAATAATGTGATTTTGGCAGTATTGTTATTGCTTAATATGTTAATATTTGGTATATGGTGTTGTAATGTAAATGTAACAACTATAACAGATTATTCTGAATTGTTATTTCCTTGGATTACTGTTTCCGTATTGATACAAATGTATTGCTTTTTGCGATTATACCGAGTACCAAAGATTGATATGGGTCTATGGTTTGTGTTCTTGACCTATTTATTTATGTTTGGCTATGTGTTTATTGACTTTTTTGATTTGCAAAGCTCGTTGCTTTGGACACCAATAAGAGAGTACACTCAACCTGTTCTTTTTAATGCGGTTTCGTATGTAAATTTATCATTAAATATGTTTACTCTGGGTTATTTGCTTTCGTATAGAAATATTCCCGAGATGCGAAAGAAAAATGTAGACAGAGTTAGGGGATATGATGTTAAAGCTTTCCGTGTGGGGACCATTCTGTGTATTGTGGGTGGAGCCTGTCAATTGATTACATCTGTAAATCTTGTTACCATAACTCAAAGTGCTGATAGTTATACAGCATATTCACAAGCATCCGGTGTAGGTATAATTGACGACATTTCTTTTTTGTTTGTGCCCGGTGTAATATATTTATTGACGAGTAAAAGATATAGCAGGTCAAAAGCTTTTCTTCTTACCGGAATTGTTGTAGCGTACTTTAGTGTAATAATGTTATTGAGCGGTAGTAGAAAAACGCAGTTGTTCGGTATGTTGGTTGTTGTGTTATGTTATTTGCACACATATAAGCCACCAAAATTCAGGTTGTACAAGAAAGTGCTTTTGGTATTAGGCGGGACAGTGCTTCTCAATATGGTATATGTTATTCGTGAGAATCGAATGAACCTGTCTCAAGTAATACCTGAATTTTTCAAAAGTTTGACAAATTTAGAATTTTTGAAAAATATAATACCGGAAACATTGGCAGAAACCGGAATTACACTTTGTTCGGTAGCCTCAATTATGTATTGTGTTCCGGAAATTTTCCCATATGATTACGGAATTTCTATTTTCAGGTCAATAATTTCTATATTGCCCATAGGTTGGTTGATACCTGATTTCTTTTTAGAGGCATCTACAACCACTACAATAAACGAATATTTAAATCTTCCTGTTGGAGCAAGCTTATTTGGGGACTTCTATTGGTGTTGGGGTATTTTTGGTATTGTTTTCGCATTCATTTTCGGAAATGTATTGTCTATGCTTTCTGTTAAATTGCAGAAAAAATCCTATGAGGTTTATTTCTCGCTATTTTATATAATTTTGATGGGTGTTCGTGCAGGTGTATTTGAAATAGTACGACCGTTGTTTATTGTGTTATTTGTTCCGTGGTTTTTTGGCTGTATTTTAAAACGCAGAAAATAAGGAGAGTTTTTGTTTTGCGATTTTTGTTACATGGTGCTACAAACTGGAATTCAACAAATTTCGGGGATTTCCTTTATGCACACGAAATATATCGTTATCTGAAGCAAAATTCTGATAACCAAGTGGGTTTTTATGACCCATCAGATTATTTTGTAAAATATTTAAATACTGACGAAATGTCAATAGACAATGTTAGCTTTAAGGACGCGGATTACGTAATTTATATACCCGGTGGCTATTTCGGAGAAGGTCATAATGCAAGATTTCGCGACACATTAGTTCAGTTTATAAGATTTATGCCTTTTGGAATAAAAGCTGTTTTATCAAAAAAAGAAATGTTGGCAGTAGGTGTTGGTGCAGGACCCATAGACAGATGGTTTATGAAAAGTGCAATTAGAGTGATATGCCAAAGCAGTGTTGCTGTAACTACGCGAGACATTGAATCTCAAACAGCACTAAAAAATATCGGAATAGACAATGTACCGGAATATTCTGATATGATGCTTGCTTATGATTTGAAGCATATAGCCGAAAATACTGAACAAATTGATAATATACTTAAAGGTACTGAAGGTTATAAAATTTTAATAGTCCATTATAATCATTCAAAAGAAGCTCTTGAAAAGTTTGCAGTGGCAGTGAATGATTTTGTTGAAGACCACAAAGAATATAAAGTTATAGTTACAGCGGATTCTGTACTGACCTATGAGGACGAATATTTCCAAATGTTTAAGGATTTGTGTAAGTGTGAAGTGTTTCACTTTATTTACGATAATCCTTTTGAAATGATAAAATTGATAGATTTATCAGATGTTATATTAACCTGTAAATTGCATGTTGGCGTTGTCGGATGTATGTTTAATAAATCTGTGATTTGTATTGCTGAGCATCCCGAAAAAACACAACGATTTTATGATTTGATCAATTGCCCGCAAAATTGCGTTTCTTTGTATGAGTGTACGTCGGAACAAATAAATGATATGTTAAGTGAATTGCATGATTCGCCACTTTTTGTCCCAAAAGAAGAAACAGAGAAAGCGCAACAACATTGGTACGCTTTAAATAAAGTGTTTGAGAGAAATTATGAAAAATAAACTGCTTTCCAATACCATTTATCTATATATATTGACAATTGTGAAAATGCTGTTTCCTTTGATAACATTACCATATCTGACACGAATTTTGACTGTTGATGTATATGGTTCAGTCGCTTATGTAAAAGCATATATGTCATACGTTCAATTAGTGTTGGATTTTGGATTTTTGCTGTCTGCAACAAAGGATATAGCACTTGCAAAAAATAATAATAAATCAAAAATAGAATACATTTTAGGTAACACATTGGCAGAAAAGGTTATTCTTCTTTTTGCTTCCGCTTTCTTTACACTTATCGCTTCGTTTTGCATACCGATATTAAATTCTAACAAGTTATTCTTGTGGTTATATTTTATTGGAATAGGTGTTACAATATTTCTTCCTGATTTCTTATATAGAGGAATAGAGAAAATGGAATGCGTCACCATTCCATATACAGTATCAAAGATTGTATCTATTATTTTAACGCTAAGTTTGATTAAGGATGACGGTGATCTGTTACTGATTCCTGTATTTGAAATTATCAGTAATGTTGTTGCGGTTTTAATATCTTTGGTTTTGTTAAAAAAATTAAAGATACGAATAAGGTTCAACGGCTTTAAAGTTTGGTTCAAAGATTTGAAAGAATCTGCTGTTTATTTTATGTCTAATTTTGCAACTACTGTCTTTGGAGCGTTAACAACGTTAGTTGTTGGTGTTCTGTTGGACGAAAAAGATGTTGCCTATTGGAGTGTGTGTATGCAGGTTGTTTCCGCAGCGAAATCCATGTATGCTCCCATTTCTAATAGTATCTATCCGCATATGGTTAAAAATAAAGATTTAAAGTTGGTTTCTAAAATACGAAATTTGATGATAATCCCCTTGGTTGCAGGTAGTATAATCGTTATATTTTGGGGAGAAGCTGTTATGACTATAATCGGCGGAGAAAGTTATGCGTATGCAGGGTATATTCTTAAACTTTTGCTCCCCGTTATAATAGCGAGCTTTTATTCGATGCTATATGGTTGGCCCGTTTTGGGTGCAATTGGGAAAGAAAAACAAACAACAGTATCTACGGTGGTTGCCGCTATTCTGCAAATAGCCGGCATCTTAACAATATACGGATTAGATATGTTTAATCTTGTTTCTCTTGCCATATGTTGTGGAATATCAGAAATAGCTTTGTTGATTATAAGATATTCAATATTTCTCAAAAATAAAAAGTTATTTACTCAAAATAGGAGTTTAATATAGATGGCAATATACGAAGCTCTGTTTTCTTGTATAAGAAGCGAAATGGGCAGTTTAAACGAAAAACTTGATGTGCAGTTATCATATGATGAACTTGAAAAATTATATGAATTGGCGGAACATCACGATTTGTCACACGTGGTAGGTAATGCTCTGATAAAAACAGACAGTTTATCACATGATTCTGATTTGTATAAAAAACTACAAAAAAAAGTCATGCTGGCGCACTATAGATTTGAAAAACTGAATTATGATTTTCAGCAGGTAACAAATCTATTAGAAGAAGAGCAAATAAAGTTCATTCCTTTAAAAGGTTCGGTTTTAAGAGACTTATATCCGGAAAAGTGGTTAAGAACCAGTTGCGACATTGATATTTTAATAGAAAAGCATAACTTGGAAAAAACAACGAAAATTCTTCTTGATTCGGGTTTTAAAAAGGGTGAAGAAAGTCCGCATGATATCACTTTTTGGACTCCTTCAGGGAGTAATATTGAAATTCACCATAGCCTGATTGAAGATGAAAAAGTAAATAATATAGATTTTATTTTGAATCAGGTGTGGGAAAGAACAACTCTTCATAGTGGTTATTCCTATTGGTATGATATGAGCGACGAAATGTTTTATTTTTATCATATTGCACATATGGCGAAACATTTGTTGTTCGGAGGTTGCGGAATCAAGTCATTTGTTGACCTGTGGTTGTTAGATAATATCGAAGGTGTGGATTCAACTAAACGAAACGAACTTCTAAAGCAAGGTAATCTTTTGAAATTCACACAAAATGCTCAAATTTTGAGTAAGGCTTGGCTGGAGGATGCAGAAACAGGTCCTGCTGTTAAACAGTTGGAGGAATATGTTTTGCGCGGTGGCGTTTACGGAACAGATAAAAACCGCATTATTATTCAACAACAAAAGAATGGCGGATATGTTAAATATATTATTTCTAAAATTTTTCTTCCCTATGAGCAACTTAAATTTCAATATCCGATTTTAAAAAAATATCGTTGGCTAACACCCATAATTGAAATTGTGAGATGGGTAGGGCTGATTTTTGGCGGAAAGGCAAAATGGAATATGAAAGAGTTAAAATCTACTGAGGGTATTTCTGAAAAAGGAAATATTAACACGGAAAATTTTTTGAAAGAGATTGGACTATAAAATAGAAATTTGATTCCAAAAAGGAGGAATATATATGTCATTATTTACAGGAAAAACCCTTATGATTACCGGAGGTACCGGTTCTTTTGGTAATGCAGTTTTAAATAGGTTTTTGCAGACAGATATCGGAGAAATTCGTGTGCTTTCCAGAGATGAGAAAAAGCAGGATGATATGCGTCACGAATTCCAGGCAAAAATGCCCGAGGTTGCAGAAAAAATAAAGTTCTTTATCGGCGATGTTCGTGATTTGGCATCTGTAAAAAATGCTATGCACGGAGTGGACTATATTTTCCATGCAGCAGCACTCAAGCAGGTTCCCTCTTGTGAATTTTTCCCTATTGAAGCAGTTAAAACAAATGTAATAGGAACAGAAAATGTTCTTACTGCTGCTATTGATGCAGGGGTTAAAACTTGCATTTGCCTTTCCACTGATAAAGCCGCATACCCCGTAAACGCTATGGGTACATCAAAGGCTATGATGGAAAAGGTTATTGTTGCAAAGAGCAGAACTGTCAGCGAGGATAATACAAAGATTTGCTGTACCCGTTACGGTAATGTTATGTGTTCAAGAGGTTCGGTTATCCCTCTTTGGATTGAGCAGATTAAGCAGGGAAAACCCATTACAATTACAGAACCTTCAATGACTCGTTTTATTATGTCCCTTGATGAAGCTGTTGACCTTGTTCTTTTCGCTTTTGAAAACGGTGTTTCTGGTGATATTCTTGTTCAGAAAGCTCCCGCTTGCACAATTGAAACTCTTGCAAAAGCAGTTACAGAGCTTTTCAATCCCGAAACTGAAATCAAAGTTATTGGTATTCGTCACGGTGAGAAAATGTATGAAACTCTTCTTACAAATGAAGAGTGTGCAAACGCTATTGATATGGGCGATTTCTATCGTGTTCCAAGCGATAAGCGCGGCCTTAACTATGATAAATATTTTAAAGAAGGCGATACAGAGCGCGCAAAGCTCAGCGAGTTCAATTCTAATAATACAGAACTTCTTAATGTTGAACAGGTAAAAGAAAAACTCCTTTCACTTCAATATATCAGAGATGAGCTTGCAGCTTGGGAGAGTAAATAAATGAAAATTCTTGTTACAGGTGCAAAGGGCTTCGTTGGTAAAAATCTTTGTGCCGCACTTAAAAATGTTCAAGAGGGTAAGGACAAAACAAGGGGAATTGACAGTAATATCGAAATTTTTGAATACGATATTGATACTGACAAAGCTCTCCTTGATACATATTGCAAAGAAGCTGATTTTGTTTTCAATCTTGCAGGAGTAAATCGTCCTCAAAATCAAGAAGAGTTTATGGAAGGCAATTTCGGCTTTGCATCAACACTTCTCGAAACCTTGAAAAAATATAACAACACCTGTCCCGTTATGCTTTCAAGCTCCTTGCAGGCAACTCTTATCGGCAGATATGCAGGGGGAGATTATGGCAAAAGCAAAAAAGCCGGAGAGGATTTGTTCTTTAAATATTCCGAAGAAACAGGAGCAAAGGTTTATGTATACCGTTTTCCGAACCTTTTCGGGAAATGGTGCAGACCTAATTATAATAGTGGAGTTGCAACATTTTGCAACAATATAGCAAATGATTTGCCTATTCAGGTGAACGACAGAGCAATTGAGCTGACACTTCTTTATATTGATGACCTTGTAGATGAAATGTTTGCAATTTTAAGGGGAATGCCTCACCGTTGTGAATATGATGGTCTTAACGAGGTTGCAAAATCAGACGGAAAATTCTGTTACTGCCCAATAACACATAAGGTTACTTTAGGCGAGATTGTTGATTTATTGAACAAATTTAAAAATCAACCCACCACCTTATTGATGCCCGAAATCCCGTATAATTCTTTTGCAAAGAAGCTTTATTCCACATATCTTTCTTATCTTCCTAAAGAAAAGGTTTCATTTCCTTTAAAAACGAATATTGACCCGAGAGGTAGCTTTACAGAGCTTCTTAAAACTGAAAAATGCGGACAAGTCAGCATTAACATTTCAAAACCCGGAATTACAAAAGGTCAGCATTGGCACAATACAAAATGGGAATTTTTCATAGTCGTTTCAGGTAAAGGTCTTATTCAGCAAAGAAAAATCGGAACTGATGAGGTTCTCAGTTTTGAGGTAAGCGGAGAAAAAATTGAAGCGTTACATATGCTTCCCGGTTACACTCATAACATAATCAACCTTTCTGATACAGAGGATTTGGTTACAGTTATGTGGGCTAATGAACAGTTTGACCCCGACAGACCGGATACATTCTTTGAAATTGTAGAGTAAAAGAGGTAAAAAAATGGATATTAAATTAGACTATTCAGATATTTCTTTTAAAAATAACGGCAAATTGAAGCTTCTTATAATTGTTGGAACTCGTCCTGAAATTATTAGACTTGCAGCGGTTATAAATAAATGTCGTAAATATTTTGACTGTATTCTTGCTCACACAGGTCAAAACTATGACTATAATCTTAACGGGGTTTTCTTCAAGGATTTAAAATTAGAAAATCCCGAGGTTTATATGGATGCAGTTGGTGACGATCTGGGCGCAACGGTTGGTAATATTATTAACTGCTCCTATAAACTTATGGCACAGATCAAGCCTGATGCACTTCTTATTTTAGGCGATACCAACTCTTGTCTTTCTGCAATTTCTGCAAAAAGACTTCATATTCCGATTTTCCATATGGAAGCAGGTAATCGTTGTAAGGATGAATGCCTCCCCGAAGAAACAAACAGAAGAATTGTTGATATAATTTCCGATGTTAACCTTGCTTATAGCGAGCACGCGAGAAGATATCTTCACGAATGCGGATTGCCTAAAGAAAGAACTTATGTAACAGGTTCCCCAATGGCAGAGGTGTTGCACGAGAATCTTAAAGATATTGAAGCATCAGATATTCTCGAGAAATTGGGGCTTGAAAAGAAAAAATATATTCTCCTTTCTGCTCACAGAGAAGAGAATATTGATACGGAAAAGAATTTCTTATCACTTTTCAATGCAGTTAACAAAATTGCAAAGGAATACGATATGCCTATTCTTTATTCCTGCCATCCCCGTTCAAAGAAAAGACTTGAGGAAAGTGGTTTTCAGCTTGACGAACGAGTTATTCGTCACGAACCCTTGGGTTTCCACGATTATAATAATTTGCAAATGAATGCCTTTGCGGTTGTTTCCGATAGTGGTACTCTTCCTGAGGAATCAAGCTTTTTCACATCAGTTGGAAAACCTTTCCCTGCAGTTTGCATCAGAACAAGCACTGAACGCCCTGAGGCACTTGACAAAGCTTGCTTTGTGCTTGCGGGTATTGATGAAAAATCACTTGTTCAGGCAGTTGAAACCGCAGTTGATATGAACGAAAACGGTGATTTCGGTATCCCTGTTCCTACCTATGTAGAGGAAAATGTTTCAACAAAGGTTGTTAAGCTTATTCAAAGCTATACCGGAGTTGTAAACAAAATGGTCTGGAGAAAGTTTTAATAGGTGAATGTTAATGAAATGCATAGATAAGTTTGAATCAATTTACAAAACCGGTCCCGAAGGTATAGCATTTTGCCCTTATCGAATTTGCCCTCTTGGCGCTCATTCCGATCATAACCTGGGTAAAATCACAGGACTTGCTATTGACAAGGGTATTCATATTGCTTATAAGCCAAAGCAAAACGGAGTTATAGAACTTAATTCTCTTCAATTTGACAAAAGAGCACAGTTCCATATAAAGTCCGTTCCTGAAATTAAGGAAAATGATTGGGCGGATTATCTTCGCGGTGCTACAATAGAATTGGGTAAACGTTTTTCTTTGACAACGGGTCTTTCGGGCATTATAGAAGGTTCGTTGCCCATTGGCGGACTTTCATCTTCAGCGGCAGTAACAATTGCCTTTTTATCAGCTTTGTGTAAAGTTAATAATCTTCATCTTGCAAAGAAAGAAATAATTGAAATTGCTCTTGTGGCTGAAAATAAATATGTCGGTGTCTCTTGTGGCAAGCTTGACCAGTCCTGTGAAATTTATTCTAAAAAAGACCATCTGCTTTATCTTGATACATTGGATGATAGTTACGAGCTTATTCCAACTAATCCTTTAATGAAACCATATAAAATAGCGATTTTTTTCAGTGGAATAGAAAGAACTCTTGCGGGCTCCAAGTTTAATATGCGCGTAGATGAAGCACGTTCTGCCGCTTATGTTTTAAAGGCTTATGCGGGTTTGGAATATGGTAAATTTAACGAAACCTTCCTTCGCGACGTGCCATTTGAAGTGTATCTTCAGTATAAGGACAGGCTTCCTGAAAACTTTGCAAAAAGAGCAGAACATTGGTATACTGAATTCCAAAGGGTTGAAAAAGGAGCAGAGGCTTGGCGCAGAGGGGATTTAGAGGAATACGGACGTCTTTCTTTTGAAAGCGGAAAATCTTCGATTTATAATTGGGAAACAGGCTCGCCCGAGTTGAAAACTCTTTATGAGATTATGACGCAAACCGATGGTATTTATGGCGGAAGATTCAGCGGTGCAGGGTTTAAGGGCTGCTGTATGGCATTGATTGACCCGGATTTTGAGGAAGGCATAAAAGAAAAAGTTGCTTTAGAGTATATCAAAGCTTTTCCTGAATTAAAAGACAAATTTTCAATTCATATTTGCCAAAGTGCAGACGGAGTAGAGTTATGAAATGTTTAATATTAGCTGCGGGTTATGCAACCCGTTTGTACCCTTTAACAGAAAATTTCCCCAAACCTTTGTTGAAGGTTGGAGAAAAAACCATTCTTGATTGGCTTTTAGATGATATAGATACAATTGGCATTGTAGATGAATATGTTGTTATTTCTAACCATAAATTTGCGAAGCATTTTGAAGAATGGGCGAAAGAGAAATCGCAAAAGGTTACAGTTGTTGACGATGGAACAAGCAGCAACGAAACACGTTTAGGTGCTGTTAAAGATATTCAGTTTGCAATTGATAAGCTTTGTATTGATGATGATATGCTGGTTATCGCAGGTGACAATGTTCTTGATTTCAGCCTTACAAAATTTATTAAGTATGCAAAAGATAAAAACGCCTCTTGCATTATGAGATATTTTGAAGAAAAGAAAGAAAAGCTTTCTAAATGCGGTGTAGTTTCCATCGACGAAACAGATAAGGTTGTAAAAATGGTAGAAAAACCTGCTGAACCTGAAAGCAATTGGTGTTGCCCGCCATTTTATTATTATACAAAAGAAGATGCCCGATTGGTACAGAAGGGTATTGAGGCAGACTGCGGAGTGGATGCTCCGGGTAGCTATATTGCTTGGTTGTGTATACAGTCACCTGTGTTTGCGATGGAAATGCCCGGAAAAAGATATGATATAGGAAATCTCGAAAGCTATGAACAAGTAAAAAAGGAGTATAAAGGCATATGTTGACACCTAATGTTAATCTTGAAAAGAAAACAGTTCTTGTAACAGGTGCGGCAGGGTTTATTGGCTCTAATCTTGTTAATGAATTGTTTAATACAACGGAAGAAATCACCGTTGTTGGTTTGGACAGCGTTAATGATTATTACGATGTTTCAATTAAAGAATACAGACTTAAAGAAATCGAAAAAACTGTGTCTGAAAAGAAAAATTCAAAATGGATTTTTGTTAAAGGCAATCTTGCAGATAAAGAACTTATTGCCGATTTATTTAAAACGTATAATTTCAGCGTTGTTGTGAATCTTGCGGCTCAGGCGGGTGTGAGGTATTCCATAACAAACCCGGGTGCTTATATTGAAAGTAATTTGATTGGCTTTTATAATATTCTTGAGGCTTGCAGGAATTACCCTGTGGAGCATCTTGTGTATGCTTCATCCTCAAGTGTATACGGTACAAATAAAAAAGTGCCGTATTCAACAGAGGATAAGGTTGATAACCCGGTATCTTTGTATGCGGCAACAAAAAAATCCAATGAGTTAATGGCTCATTCATATTCTAAATTGTATAATATTCCTTCAACAGGATTAAGATTTTTTACAGTTTATGGTCCTGCGGGAAGACCCGATATGGCTTATTTTGGTTTTACAAATAAACTTATTAAAGGCGAAACCATTCAGATTTTTAACTATGGAAACTGTAAACGCGATTTTACTTATGTTGATGACATTGTTGAAGGTGTAAAGAGGGTAATGACCTGCGCACCTGAAAAAGAAAAAGGAGAGGATGGCTTACCAATACCACCATACAGAGTTTATAATATAGGTAACAGCAGTCCCGAAAATCTTCTTGATTTTGTTGATGTTCTTCAGCAAGAACTTGTAAGAGCAGGGGTTCTTCCGGAGGATTATAACTTTGAAGCTCACAAAGAACTTGTTCCTATGCAGCCCGGAGATGTTCCGATTACCTATGCTGATACCTCTGCATTGGAAAGAGATTTTGGCTTTAAACCTGCAACACCATTACGCGTTGGTTTGAGAAAATTTGCAGAGTGGTATAAAGAGTTTTATTTATAAAAAATTATGGACGGTAAAAATACCGTCCATTTTTTATTTGGTATTTATTCTGTGGTTGCCGAATGGTCAGAAGCACCTTCAACATAACCTTCGCTTTTAATGACACTTTTAATTGTTCCGAAGAAGCATTTAAGGTCGAAAGTCAAGCTGATTTTTTGCACATATTCGCCATCTAAACCGGCTTTTTTTTCTATTTCCAATTCATCGCGTCCGTTGATTTGCGCCCAACCTGTGAGCCCAGGGCGAACATCATTGGCGCCGTATTTATCCCGTTCTTCTATTAAATCAAATTGGTTCCATAAAGCCGGTCTTGGCCCTATTACACTCATTTGACCAAGAAAGATGTTAAACAATTGGGGGAGTTCATCAAGACTTGTTTTTCTAAGAATTTTCCCGATTTTTGTAATCCATTTTTCAGGATTTTCCAATTCGTGAGTTGGAGCATCAGGTGGAGTATCGGTGTACATTGTTCTGAATTTTAAAATTTTAAAATGTGTTTTATGGATTCCAACTCTTTTTTGAGTAAAAAAAACAGGACCTTTAGAATCTACTTTTATGGCAATAGCAATAAGGCACATAGGTAACAATAAAACGACTATCCCCATAAAAGAAAGGAAAATATCAAGAGCCCTTTTAAAAAATTTTTTGTACATTTATAAACTCCGTTCCGCGTCTATTGTGATTTTAAAAACTAACAACTAATATACAAGAATGGTATCACATATTATAGATAAAGTCAAGAAAGAGACAAGTTTTACACAATAGAAAAGATTGGTTTTTTACAGGATGTCATTGACAAAAATATGGTAAAATTATATTATGTTAATTAACATATAAAACGGATGTGGTTGTATGAAATACGCTCTTATCGGATGTGGTCGTGTAGCACCAAACCACATAAAAGCGGCTAAGGAAAGCGGTATTGAAATTGTTGCTTTGTGCGATATAGATTTGAATAAAGCAAAAGAGTTTTCTGTTAAAAATCAAATTGACAACATAAGATTTTACCAAGATTATAAAGCTCTTTTATCAAAAGAGGAGCTTGATTTGGTTGCTATTGCAACCTCAAGCGGTGCTCACGGCGAAATTGCAGAATATTGTGCACAGAAAGGTGTGAATTTTCTTGTTGAAAAGCCTTTGGCAATGAGCATTGAAGAGGCTGATAAAATTATATCTGCGGCTGAAAAAACCAATATCATTGCCGGTGTTTGCCATCAGAATCGTTTTAATGTTGCTGTTCAAGAGCTCAAAAGAGCTATCGATAACGGCAGATTCGGAAAGCTTTCTCACGGTAGCGTCCACATTCGCTGGTGCAGAAAAGAAAATTATTACAGCCGTGATGAATGGCGTGGCAAATGGGCGACCGACGGCGGTGCTTTGATGAACCAGTGTATTCACGGAATCGACCTTTTAAGATGGATTTTTTCTGACGAGGTGGAATCAGTTTACGGTTCAACGCGAAACCAACAGCACCCATACATAGAAGCTGAAGATGTGGGCGTGGCAGTGGTTAATTTTAAAAATGGTGCTGTTGCTACTATAGAGGGTACTGTAAACACCTTCGAGAATCTTGAAGAAACCCTTTGCGTTTTCGGCGAGAATGGTATGGTGCGTTTGGGCGGAATGAACGCAAGCACGGTTGATGTCTGGAAATTCAAAGACGAAGAGGCTGCTGACGAAGACAGGCGAATTATTGAAGAAAAAGCGCCCAACGTTTACGGTAACGGTCACACAAGTCTGTATTTTGATATGGTGCAAGCGGTCAATACTAAAAGACAACCCTATGTGGATTTGTATGCAGGGAAAAGAGCTTTGGAGCTTGTTCTTGCCATATATAAAAGCCAAAAAACCGGAGAAAAGGTAAACCTACCTTTAAAAGATTTTGCTTCTGTTGATATGGAAAAAGAGTTTTAGTAAAATAAAAACACCCTTCGAAAAAAATTTTTTCGAAGGGTGTTTCCTTATAAAACTTTAAACATTGAAAGCATAATTTCAATGTTTTCCATATATTTGGTTGCAGATACGGGTGTTCGACACTCAATCACTATGCAACCACCTTTGCTATCGTCAACACAATATACAGTTGTGATTATGTCACTATCGCCGTCACCTGTTTGAGAGCGATAAGCGGTATTTGTGTTTTCGATATCAAGATTTTCGGAATTTGAGAGCTTTTTGTGTTTCTTTTCTGTTGCGCGGCAACACTCTTTATAACCCATATCTTTTATAGGAGTCACTGTTAGTTTAACGCTTCCATTGTCTTTAGCCGTAAGAGTAGTTACTCCGTCATCATTTTCCTTTGACTCAAAAGTTGTTTTATCAATAAAAAAAGTATAGTTTTTATTGGGGTTTATAATCGGGTCTGTGGAGGGGGGGATTACAAATGTGGTACCTTCTGATGTATCAGAGGTTTCGGCTTTTTCTGTTTCTTGCAAGTAAGTGCTTTCTGCGGTAGAGCTCTCTGTAACAAAGCTTTCCGTTTCCGTGATTTCAGGAGAATCGGAATCGCCGGTGGCCTTTTTTCCGAAGGGAGCAAAGGCTATAGCAACAATTGCAATAACAACAGCCAGAACACAAAGAACTATTATTAAATTCCGTCTCTTTTTATCGCTCATAATTAAGCTTTATCCTTTGAGCCGAAGAGCTCGATTTTTTCACGAACTGTTTCTTTAATTGCTTCGCAACCGGGAGCAAGAAGCTTTCTGGGGTCGAAGCCTTTACCCTGAAGGTCTTTGCCTGCTTCGATGTATTTTCTTGTAGCATCCTGGAAAGCAAGCTGACATTCTGTGTTAACATTGATTTTGGAAACACCGAGAGAAATAGCTTTCTTAATCATATCAGCGGGGATACCTGTACCACCGTGAAGAACGAGGGGCATTGAGCCTGTTTTTTCCTGAACTGCTGCAAGAGTATCAAATGAAAGACCTGCCCAGTTTTCTGGATATTTACCATGAATGTTGCCGATACCTGCTGCAAGCATTGTAACACCCAGGTCAGCAATCATTTTGCATTCTTCGGGGTCTGCACATTCACCTGCACCGATAACGCCGTCCTCTTCGCCACCGATAGAACCCACTTCAGCTTCAAGAGAAAGACCTAATTCTTCGCAAGTTGCAACGAGCTCTTTTGTTTTTGCGATGTTTTCGTCGATGGGATAGTGAGAGCCATCAAACATAATTGAAGAAAAGCCTGCTTCAATACAAGCTTTTGCGCCTTCGTATGAACCGTGGTCAAGGTGAAGAGCAACAGGAACAGTGATGTTAAGGTCCTCAATCATTGCTTTAACCATGGAAGCAACTGTTTTGAAGCCACACATATATTTACCGGCACCTTCGGAAACACCGAGAATAACAGGCGAATTCATTTCCTGTGCGGTAAGGAGAATGGATTTTGTCCATTCAAGGTTGTTGATGTTGAACTGACCAACTGCGTATTGGCCTGCTTTTGCTTTTGTGAGCATGTCTTTTGCATTAACTAAAGGCATTTTAAACACTCCTATATATAAAATTTTTTGTAAACAAGATTAAATATCTTCTTCCCTCAAATTGAGAACAAGCTCTTTTTTAGTGGGGACAAGCTTTGTATATTTAACACCTGCGGCATCAAACATTCTTTTAGATGCTTTTGTTGAAGAGGTTTCTGCATATTTATCAGAAAGATAAACAACCTCTTTTATTCCGCTTTGGATGATTGCCTTTGCACATTCATTACAGGGAAAAAGAGCAACATAAATTCTGCTTCCTGCAAGACTTCTTCCGCGACAATTGAGAATTGCGTTAAGCTCCGCGTGGCAAACATAAAGATATTTTGTGTCATAAGGGTCGTCGCCACTTCTGTCCCAGGGGAAAACGTTGTCATCGCAACCGGCAGGGAAGCCGTTGTAACCAACAGATAAAATTCTGTTTTCGTCGTTCACAATGCAAGCGCCAACCTGTGTGTTGGGGTCTTTGCTTCTTTCGGCGCAGAGCATAGCAGCCCCCATAAAAAATTCGTCCCAGGAAATATAGTCCTCACGTTTTGCCATAAAAATCCTTCCATTCTCCATTCAAATCCATCATACATTATACAATCAATTTATGAAATTTTCAACACAAATTCATAAATTTGGTGTAAACTCTAAAAAAATTAAGATTTTATGCTAAACTTAATTTTTATTTTCTGAAAAGGAAAAATATACGTCCGCTATTTTGGTATTATTTACAGGTAAAAAATAAGTTTAGGAGAAAAAATATGGGAAAAGGATATTTTAAAAGAGTTCGCAGTATGTGTAAAACCTGGGAGCTTGTGTATTGGTGGATTTTAAGACTTTTGATGGTTGGCGGAATTGTAGCTCGTCTTATTGATGCGGATGAATTGGGAATATATCAGCCTTTGCAAATGGCGGCAAACCTTTTGGGTATGTTTGCTTTTGAAATTTGTCAGGCATTCCCGAAAAACACATTCCCTCGTTATTTTTCGGCATATTTCCAGAATGTTACAATTCTCGGTTTCTTTCTTGCATCCTTCGGCGGTGCATTCCTCAATTTCTACTACATAGTTCCTGCTTATGATAAGGTTCTTCATTTGTTCGGATGTATGGAAGCCGTGTTTGTCAGCTATGAGCTTATCTGCGCTATGCAGATGCGTGATAAGGTTAAAGTTCCTGCAAAATATGCTTCTCTGTGTGCTTTCGGACTTGCTTTCGTTTTTGCATCAGGCTGGGAATTGTTTGAATTTACATTTGATCAATGGTTTGGCGGAGATGCACAGCATTGGAATCTGGAGCTTGCTATTGAAGAGGTAGGCGGAATTGAAAACATTTTTATGCTTATTCCCCTTGATGCAGAGCGCTTTGAGGCTCGTTTTGCTCTTATGGATACAATGGGTGATACAATTCTCAATGCAGTTGGTGCAGTTATAATGTACCTTATATTGAGAAAAAAGCCTTACAGACATACGGGAAATAACAATATCAACAAAATGATAGAAGAAGAATTGGCTAAAAATACCAAAGAAATCGTGAGTGCATAAATAAATATTGATTATTAGGGAAAAAGGTTATATAATCAAGATGTATAATTAAAAGGAGGAGTACCTATGTCTAAAAAGGTATTGGCAGTTGTACTGTCGCTTATTCTTGCTTTTTCGGTAGTTGCAGTTCCTGTTGGTGCAGCAGACATTTCGCTTGCAAACTTCAACGTCGAAAATGTTTTTAACCAAATTATTGATAAACTTATTTCATTTGTTCTTACATATTTGAACAAATTCTGGCCCGGGTATGAGGACCAATGGGTAGGACAGGACGAATATGTTCCTGAATATTTCTATGCCGGCGAAGAAACCTTTGACACAGAGGTTGCTGACGGTGCTAAATGGGAAATGGGATATGCAGGCGCATCTCTCCTTGATGGTATTGACGCTACAAGCGGCGATTATTTCCTCGCAGGTACACTTGAGCCCATTGCAGGCCGTGTTCCCGTAAGAGTTGTTGATGACCAGAGAGTACGCGTTTACGCAGTTACAGATGGTGTTAGCGGTGTAGTTATTCAAGCAGTGATTGATGGCTTCGGCTTCTCTCGCGGTGATGTTCAGATTATTCGTGAAAGAATGGCAGAGTTTGCGGCTGAAAACAATGTTGTTGCCATTAACGTTTCTGTTCTTCATCAGCATTCCTGTATCGATACTCTCGGTATGAACGTTCCTCTTGCACAGGCTCTTCTTTTCAACACAGGTAATGCAGCAGCAGGCGGTATTATTGAAGACCTTAAGGTTGAAAAGAACCAGGAATTTATGGAAAATCTTTTCTCAAAGACTGTTCTCGCTATGAAGAGAGCCGTTAAGAGTATGAAGCCCGGCGAGCTTTCTTACGGTTTTGCAGATATCGGTGAGCTTATTCACGATAAACGCGAGCCAATCTCTTATGACCCCAACATAAACAGACTTCGTTTTGTTCCCGATGACGGAACAACAGAAACCTGGATTCTTGAAGCAGGCATCCACTGTACAATGCTTGGTGCAGGTCCCGATGAGCTTACAGCTGATTTTCCTTACTATGTAGAGAGAAAAATTAAAATGGAGACAGGCGCAAACGTTGTTTATGTTCAGGGTGCTGAGCTTGCTATCACTACCGATTGTGATACTCTTAACTTACCTGAAGATATTTCTGATTATGACAAAATAGCTGCATACGGTGAGGCAATTGCAGACAGAGTTATAGCAATTGACAATGATGTAGCTCTTGACCCCGTTCTTAATATCAAGATGCAGGAAGTTCGTCTTGATGTTACAAACGAAATCCTCACTCTTGCAGCACGTGAAGATATTCTTAACGCTGTTATTGTTAAAACAGATGATGATTACCGAATGATAACAGAAATCGGTTATATGGAACTGGGCAACGAAGTTGCTATCTTCCTTTGTCCGGGTGAGTTTGAACCTGCTCTCGTTTACGGTGGCCCCGAGTCAGGTGATGCATCGTGGTCAGGTGAAGAGTGGCAGTATGCTCCTCTTAAAGATTTCACATCATGTGAGCACGTAATGGTTTACGGTCTTTGCAATGACCAGGCAGGCTATGTTCTCAGAGATAATGAATATCACTCGATGTTCACAGAGAACGAGGAAATCAATGTTATTTCCGATACAGCAGGTTCTACATTTGTAAATGCTTTTGTTGACCTTATTGCTTCTACAAAATAATTTATTCCAATAAAAAGGCGCAATTCTCCGCATAAATGGAGGATTGCGCTTTTTGTTTACAGTTTATCTATTTACAAAAAACGTACAAATATGATATACTACTATGTATATAATTGCGCCCTGTCGGGTTGAAAGGTGAACTTAAATGGAAAGAAAAAGCGGTGTACTTTTACATATTTCATCCCTTTGGGGTGATTATTCCTGTGGCGGCTTCGGAAAGTCTGCAAAGGAGTTTGTAGATTTTCTTTCTGACAGCGGTTTTTCTTATTGGCAGGTTCTCCCATTCGGTCTTGTGGACGAATGTAATTCACCCTATAAATCATATTCAACCTTTGCAGGTAATCCATATTTTGTTGATTTAGAAAAGCTGTTTGAAAAAGGTCTTTTAACAGAAGAGGAATTGAATAATGCTCGCCAGAACACACCATATTCTTGTGAATTTGAAAGATTAGGTAAAGAAAGGGTTAAACTCTTGATTTGCGCATCTCAAAGAGTCAATAGTGAACAAAAAGCAAAAATAAATGCTTTTATTGATAAGAATAAGCACCTTAAAGATTTTTGTGTGTTTATGTCTCTTAAGGATGAAAACGAAAACAAGGAATGGACCCTTTGGGAAAACGAAGCATACAGTGAAGTTGTAGAGTTTGGTTGGCGGTTTATTCAATATGAATTTTTTACTCAGTGGGCGGAAATTAAAAAATATGCCAATGAAAAGGGAATAAAGATTATAGGCGATGTGCCCATATATGTTTCTTTTGATTCTTCGGATGTGTATTTTAATAAGGGATTGTTCCTTGTTGATGATAACAATAAAATGACTGATGTTGCAGGAGTTCCGCCGGATTATTTTGCAGAGGACGGTCAGCTTTGGGGTAATCCTCTTTATGACTGGTCTGCAATGGAAAATGAAAATTTTAAGTGGTGGAAGGATAGAGTCAGTTCATATCTTGAGCTGTTTGACGGTATAAGAATTGACCATTTCAGAGCTTTTGAAAGTTTTTGGGCGGTAAAAGGCGACGCCAAAACTGCAAAAGATGGCAAATGGGTTAAAGGTCCGGGAATGAAGCTCATTAATGCAATCAAAAGTGTATCAAAAGATAAACTTATAATCGCAGAGGATTTAGGTGACATAACCAAAGAGGTTATCGAACTTGTTGAGGAAAGCGGATTCCCGGGAATGAGAGTTTTCCAGTTCGGATTTCTTGGCGGAGAAACTCCCCACAAACCTCATAATTACATAAATAACTGTGTCGCTTATTCAGGTACTCATGACAACAACACACTTTTAGGTTATTTGTGGGAAACCCCCGTTGACCAAAAAAACGAAATTATGCGCTACTGCGTATGTGATGAAAACCAATGGAATGAAAAAGGTTGCAAAGCTATAATAAGAACTATTATGGCAAGCAGTGCAGGGCTTGCGGTTTTTCCTGTGCAGGATTTGTTGGGCTACGGCAATGATACCCGTCTTAATGTTCCCGGTAGGGCAGAGGGTAACTGGCTTTACAGAATAACAAAAGACCAGCTCAATTCAATTGATAAAAACGAGCTTAAAGAATTAAACAGACTTTACGGCAGGTAAGATTATGGCAAAATTGAAAGATATAACACTATATTTGCTTGATATGGATGGCACGGTTAATTTAGGCTATGACCCTATTGAAGGTGCAAAGGAATTCCTCGAAACTCTTAAAGAGCAAGGAAAAAACTTCATTTTCCTTACAAATAACTCTTCGAAAAATGCGATGGATTATGTAGAAAAAATGCGCTCTTTGGATTTCCCTTGTGAAAAAGAAAATGTTTTTACCTCGGGTATGGCGGCAGGAATGTTCCTTCAAGAAAATAAAAAGGATTCTTTGGTTTATGTTTGCGGTACTGAATCCCTTAAAACCGAGCTAAAAAAATATGGTATCAATATAAGCGAGGACGGCGTTGGTGCAGATACCGTTCTTTTAGGCTATGATACAGAGCTTGATTATAAAAAAATACGTATAGTTTGTGACCTTCTCGACGCAGGCGCAGATTATTATGCAACAAATATTGATATGGTTTGTCCAATTGAAGGTGGCAGATATTTGCCCGACTGCGGAAGCTTTGCGGATATGTTTGAAAATGCCGTTAAAAGAAGACCCGTTTTTTTAGGTAAACCCGACAGAACAATGATAGATATTCTCGCTAAAAGAGAAAATATTCCCTATGAACAGATTGCAATGGTTGGTGACAGAATTTATACCGATGTTAAAACAGGTATAAATGCAGGAGTAACCTCTGTTCTCGTGCTTTCAGGTGAAACCACAATGGAAGATTATGAAAAAAGTGATGTAAGACCCGAGTATGTTCTCGGTTCTGTGAAAGATATTTTAGAAGCTATTAAGTAAAAAGGGGGGAAGACGTATGCTCAAAAAAATTATAACAGTTATAACGATTACAGCTCTTTTATGCTCTGCTTTATCTGCGGGCTTTGTAAGCAACGCAGCTTATGAGGATGAAACAGTTTACGGCGATGTGGATGGTAACAAAACTGTTGATACCATTGACGCGCGCCTTGCTCTTCAACTGGCGGCAGGTGTTGTTATTATAGAGGATGAGGACCAGTTAAAACGTACCGATGTTAATTTTGATGGAGTGATAACAATTTTTGATGCCCGTCAGATTCTTCGCGGTGTGGCAGGACTTGCAACACTTCAGCCGTCGGGGGCTTTTAACGGATTTGACGGTGGTGGCATTTTTGCCAATGAAGAAAGTCTTGTTGAACATTTTAACACTTATTTAAACAGAATTAAGGTTGTTGAAAGCGAAGAGGAGAAATATATCGCCGCAACAATTACAAAAACAGAATCGGATAACCTTACATATTTTGATATTGCAGAAGTGGAAATTCCCGCGTTTAGTTTCGGCACGAGTGCATCCGGTATTGCAGATATGGTAGAGGAGGCGCTAACGGAAGACGATAAAGAAAACGAAAGTACAATTATTCCTTCAGGAGATTATATGTATTCCGATGTTCTTGTTGAAGGTGAGGATTTTGTTTCAAATCTTTCTGCTTCCGATGTTTTTGGTTCAAAAGCAGCTTATGATGTCGAAACAGGAGAACTAACAATAGAGATTGCTCTTCCCGATACGGAAATAGAAATGGCAAATCAGTCTGCTTATTCAAAAGTGCTTAATACTTCCGATTTGATTGCAGAGCAGGACACAACTTTAATGAAGCTTATGAAAGCAAGCTCCGGTGAAACTGCAATGCTTCGTGAATTCAAAAACTGCGTTCTCAAAATAGTTGTTGACGTTGCAACAAACAATGTTTTGTTATATACCGTTACATATCAGTCAAGAGTTTATGTTGCACAAACCAATTTTGGAATAAGTTCATTGAGTGTTGCAAAATTAAAAGGAATTGAATTCGAAAAGGTGCATTCTGTAAAATATGAAGATTTCCAGTGGCCAGCCACTCAGCCTGTTCAATAAAATGATGTTTTGGGGGATTTAATATGAAAAAATATGTTCTCGCTCTTGACCAGGGTACAACAAGCTCAAGAACAATTGTATTTGATAAAAAAGGCAGAATTGTCTCAAAAGCGCAATACGAATTTGAACAGATATACCCCAATTCAGGTTGGGTAGAGCATAACCCTTATGAAATTCTTGATTCACAGCTTCGTTCACTTTCTGCGGCAATTGAATACGGAAAAATTGACCCAAAAGAAATTGCTGCCATAGGTATTACTAACCAGAGAGAAACGACAATCCTTTGGGATAAGGAGACCGGAAAACCGGTTTATAATGCAATTGTGTGGCAGTGCAGAAGAACTGCTTCAATTTGCGAAAAGCTCAAAGAGAACGGACTCCAGGACTATGTAAAAGAAAAAACAGGTCTTCTTATTGATGCTTATTTCAGTGCTACAAAAATAAAGTGGATTCTTGATAATGTTCCGGAAGCGAGAACTCTTGCAATGGACGGAAAGCTCCTTTTCGGTACTGTTGAAACCTGGCTTATCTGGAACCTGACAAATAAACAGGTTCATATTACCGACTACAGTAATGCCGCAAGAACAATGCTTTTTGATATTGAAAAGCTTTGTTGGGACGAAAAGCTTTGTAACGAGCTCGGTATTCCGATGAATATTCTCCCCGAGGTCAGAGAAAGCAGTTCTCTTTACGGCTATGTTTCCGAGGATGTTCCGGGACTTAAAGCTTTGGCAGGTATTCCTATTTCAGGTGCTATCGGTGACCAGCAGGCAGCCCTCTTCGGTCAGGCTTGCTTCAAGGCAGGTCAGGCAAAAAATACATACGGAACAGGCTGTTTTCTGCTTATGAACACAGGCGATAAACGTATTCATTCAAAGAATAATCTTATTGAAGGTATTGCCTGGGGGATTAACGGCAAGGTTACTTATGACCTTGAAGGTAGCGCTTTTAATGCAGGCTCGGTTATAAAATGGCTTCGTGATGAATTAAGACTTATTTCCGAGCCAAGCGAATGCGACTTCCTTGCAGAAAGCGTAAAGGATTCCAACGGTGTTTATCTTGTTCCTGCATTTACCGGTCTTGGCGCACCATACTGGGATATGTATGCAAGAGGTTGCATTATGGGTCTGACGAGAGGTGCAAACAGAGCTCATTTTGCAAGAGCGGTTCTTGAAAGCATCGCTTTCCAGGTTACAGACCTTGTTGAAGCTATGTCAAAGGACAGCGGTATTTTAATGAGTGAAATGCGAGTTGACGGCGGTGCATCCGTAAGTAATATTTTGCTTCAAATCCAAGCAAACTTAACTTCATCAAAGGTTAACCGTCCCAAGCTGGTTGAAACAACTGCTTTAGGTGCTGCATATATGGCAGGTCTTGCAGTTGGCTTCTGGGAAGATTTTGATGAAATCGAGCGTGTTCGCGAGGTTGACAGAATCTTTGTTCCGACTATAGATGGTGAAACAAAAGACGGGATGCTTAAAGGTTGGCATAAGGCAGTAGAACGTTCCCGAGAATGGGAGAAGTGATTATGAATTCAGAAATATTAATTATATTATTTGGTGCGATTACCGTTGCACTTTCAATCGTTTGCATTGTTCTTGTTCTTTCTTTAAAGAAAAACAAAAATAATGATGCAATTTATGAAGAATTTCGCCGTAACCGTGAGGAAATGGCGAGAGCGGGAAAGGAATCCCGTGAAGAAACAACCGCATCTCTCGGCAAAATTGAAGATAAGTTAAGTCAGATGCTTAAAGAAAATTATCAAAGCAGAATTGATTTGACAGAAAAGATTTCTTCATCCTTAAAGTCTATTCAGGAGCAGAATTTTCAAAGCTCCGAAAGGCAGTCAAAGGTAATAGGTGAATCTATTTCAAAGATGCAGGAGAGCAATGAAAAGAAGCTTGAGGAAATGAGGGTAACTGTTGACGAAAAGCTGACCGCAACTCTTTCAACCCGTCTTAATTCTTCATTTAAGACCGTTTCCGAACAGCTTGAAAATGTTTATAAATCTCTGGGTGAAATGAAAGAGCTTTCACAAGGAGTTACAACAAATGTTACTTCTCTTAACAGAATTCTTACCAATGTTAAGGCGAGAGGTACCTGGGCAGAGGTTCAGCTTGAATCAATTCTTGACCAGACAATTCCCGGACTTTATGTTAAAAACTATTCACCGAAGAATAATAGCGAGCACGTTGAATTTGCTATTCGTTTTCCTAACAGTGATAAAAACGGCGAAGATATTTTCTTACCAATAGACTCAAAGTTCCCCTTGGAAGATTATGTTCGTGTTTGCGATGCAGCGGACAGGGCAGACCCGGAGGGCTTGCAGGTTGCAAGAAAAGCTCTTGAAGACAGAGTTCTTGCAGAAGCAAAGGATATTAAAAAATATATTGTTGTTCCTCAGACAACTCCTTTTGCAGTTCTTTATCTTGCAACTGAAGGTCTTTATGCAGAAGTTGCATCATCAAAAAGCGGTATTGCTGAAAAGCTACAGGCACAGAACGTTATGATTGCAGGTCCATCTACAATAACCGCACTTCTCAATTCCTTTGCTATGGGCTTCAAAGCTATGGCAATTAACGAGAAAGCGGATGAAGTCAGAAAACTTCTTGGTGCGGCAAAGACCCAATATGAAACATTTGGTAATGTTCTTGAAAAAGCAAGAAAGAAAATTGACGAAGCAGGAAAGTCTCTTGACGAAGCCCGTCACAGAAACGATATTATTCAAAAGAAGCTTAAAGGCGTTGAAGCCCTCGAAACAGGGGTAGCAGGCGAAGTGTTAGAGATAACCGAATAAATAAAAGATGTTGGATTTTATGAGAAAAATCCAACATCTTTTTTAATATTTAAAGAACATCGGTGAAGAATCTTTTTTCTGAGCAAAGAACGAAGTCAAAGGTCTTTTCTCTATTGTAGTCTATTCTTTTACCGTCTTTTTTTATAATATAGCCTTCATACCGCAAAGTTGTCTTTCCGTTTTCTATCTCACCGGAAACCTTGATATTGTAAGCTAATCCGCCTTCCTTGCTGTGTGCCAGAAGTTCTTGGCTTATTGGGTCATTCCAAGCCCGGACTTCATACATTTTTCGTTTTTGTAATGGAGAGTCAGGGATATAACCTGCTCCTACAGAAACAATACTTATACGTTCGCTGTGAAATTCTTTCTCAAAGTTATCATTTTCTAAACCTACTGATCTTCCCACAGAAATAATGGGATAAGAGGTGTAATACCAGACCCCAACTATTGAAAAAGTGATAGTTAACGCAAGTACAACTGCCAACAATTTTCTTTTCATAAGGAACCCTCCTTATTTCTCATAAGGAACAACATAGGACGAATAAGTTCCGTCTGTGTATTTTACGAAAACAATTCTTCCGTTGTTTAAGATATTATAGGCTATATAGCCTTTTTCTGTTAAAGATTTAATCTGCATTTTATCAGTAACCTTTTTTACAGGTGGCTTGGTATAGCCTGTTTCCTCGGCATAGAAGCAAACAAATACGAGTCCGTCAGAGCCGGATGTGAAGAAAGGCTGGTGAATTGCCGCATTGCTTTTGCTTTCGCTTATGCTTTGATTTTCCCAGACAGAATAATCTCTGATATCTCCAACCAGCACCTCTTCTATTTCTTTTTTACATTCAAAATACTTATAGAGGTCAAGGTCTTTGAGTGCTTTCACGGTGTTTTTCATATTGGGGTTAATGTAAAAATTCAAATAATTGGTTCCGTTTGGTGAGGAATAATTTTGATAAGATACAAAGCCGAAAGAAAGTGTGCCAATCTGTGTTTCTTTTGGAGTGAACCATTCCGAAGAGCTTAATTTACAAATATCTTTATAAATTGCATTTTTCAGTTTAATAAAATCAGCCTCGGTAATTTCATCGAGTACGGATTTTATTTCCCCATCTCTTGTTTTTATGAGCATAAAAGCCGATTCATCATTATAATCCATAATATAAGGCTGTTCATAAGGTATTGATGTGAATGCTGCATTAGAATAAAGGTTTTCAATGTCCTTTAATTTGGGAAACAAACATTTTTTGTACATTTCCTTAGCGGCCTTTGTGTCCCACAGCCTGAGCATTTCTTCCGAAGCATCGCAGCTGAGCTTTTCATAATTTCTGATAATAGTTGAGCCGTCTTTGAGTGTATATACTATTTCAAATTTAGAAGCGGTAGCATCTTCACTCTTTTGTGTGGCTGTTTTATGTAGTTCAAGAACGGTTTCGATATCGTTTTTATCAGTTATAACTAAAGCGGTGGTTGAGTCACAAATATATTGGCGAATGAAATAAGGCTCTTCATAAAGATTAGGAAAAAATTCATTGTAGGGAGCTTTTATCTCTATTTTTGATATTTCTTCCGCTTTTGGTGCGTTATGATATGCTCCGAATATACCTGTAATACCCAAAATTGATACTATACCGATAGTGCCAATTAATGCAGCTCCTCCAACCAATGAGGTTTTTAGCTTTTTGTGAGTAAAGTGAATTACAAGCCCACTGGCAATTGATGCTATAAAACCAAATGCTGTGCCTAATACAATTACTAATAAGGTTACGCTATCGGAAACTATGGGTGAAAACTGATTTTTAAAATAATCAATAGCTATGGCAGAAAGGAAAATGGGTGCGGTAAAGGAAATAATCATTGCCATACCTTTATTAATACCCTTGAAGCCTGAGCTTTCAGGCTTGTGTTTTTTGCAGAAATAACGGTTAGCCAAAGCTATTACTGCAACGCTTATTAAAATCCATATTATTGAAAAGGTTATCTGAATAATGGCATCGGTATCTAAAGGCGTGTTTATGGGATGAGCAAAATCGTAGCCTCTTGAATATAGAAGAGAAGAAATAAATATGGGGTCTGCTTTTACTAAAACATCAGCAGTTTGCGAGTAGAATGTACCTGCGTAACCGAAGAGCGATAAATCAAAGATTACATCAGTTAACGTAGTTATAGCGCAAGGTAAAGTGGCTATAGAAATTGCACCTGCTATAGCTTCAATAGTTCTTCCTGTGAACATACAAGCGATAATTGAAATTGTATAGGAAGTGAAAAATACCCTAATGACTCTTATAAGCTCAAAAAAGAACCAAGGGAGCATATCTGCTTTAAATCCAAAGGTTTCTATGTTAAGTTTTAAAGCAATCATATAGGGGAGCATAATGCAAAAAAGTGCTAATACTAACGGTATAATTAAACGATTCCAAAAAAGTCGGTTTCTTTTTATACCAAAGCTCAAAAGTGTTGAGCAATATTTCTTTCTGTGCAAAAATTCAAATTGGGAAATGCCCAAGGCTAAGCCACCTACTATAGCTATAAGAAAAACATTTTCGTGCTCTGCACAGAAATGGTATAAGGTAGGTGTGTCCATTGAGTGAAGATGTTGTTCAATTAAATAGGTTGTTTTCCCGTTAATATCCTGCTCGGGGCTGAGTACTAAAAGGAACATTAAAATTCCGAAAATTACAATCAGAAACGCAGACAAAACAGATATACTGTTAATTAAATCTTTTCTTGCTATTAATTTACTTAAAGATTGATTTGATTTTTTCATTATCAGTCACAGCCTCCGTTTCTTCTGAAAATACTTCTTCCAATGTAAGAAGAGATGTTTCGATGCTTTCAGCACCCAGCTTATTTAGTTTTTGAAGTTCACCTTGAACATCACCGCAAATAATCATAGATACTGCTCTGCCGGATAGCTTGATTTTGCGGTAATTGATGCCGTTGAATGTGCTCTCTGTTACAGGTTGAGAGAACATCATTTTAACCCTTCTGAAATGCTTGCTGACATCTTCAATAGCACAGTTAAGAATAACGTTCTTTCCGTTAATAATTGCGATATGGTCGCAAACTCCTGAAATTTCACCTAAATCGTGAGAGCTTATAATTACAGATGAACCGGTATCGTTAATGTATTCTAAAAGCAGTTTTCTTAAAAGCTCTTTTTTGTGTGGGTCAAGTCCGTCAAAGGTTTCATCGATAAGGAGATATTTGGGCTTAGCGGCAAAAGCGATAGCAAGAGCTGCCTGCTTTGTCATACCCTTTGAAAGACTTCTGACATTTTTCTTAATATCAAGCCCGAATATTTCCAAAACAGAATTTAAAATTTTAAAATCGAATTCGGGAAAGTAATTTGCGTAAAATTTTGCGGCAGATTTTATGGATGATGCAACAGGGCAATAAAAGTTATCGGAAAGATAGAAAAGGTTTGTTCTTTCAACATCATTATCGAAAGCATCCTTGCCGTCTAATAACACGCAACCTTTATCAGCCTTGAATATGCCTGCACATACATTTAATAAAGTGGTTTTACCGCTTCCGTTAAATCCTGCAAGACCTAAAACGGAAGAGTCTTCAACTGTGATATTAATATCATCAATGGCTACATAGTCACCATAGCTTTTTGTTACGGATTTTATTTCAATCATCATTATCACCCTTTTCGTAGATAATTTTTGCCAGAGCAATAACTCTGTCAAGAGATACGCCTTTTGCTTTTGATGAAGCTAATATACGGTTCAATTCCGCTTCTGCATTTTCTAAAACAATTTGATTGGCTACAGCATTTTCGCTTATGAAAACACCTTTTCCGGGGAGAGAGTAGGTAACACGCTCACTTTCTAATTCCTGAAACGCTCGTTTAACCGTGTTAACATTCAATTCCAAATCCGATGCCAACTGGCGTATTGAGGGTAATTTATCGTGGGGGTTAAGTTCACCGATATTGATTAAATTTATTATTTGCTCTTTAATTTGCTCAAAAATCGGTGTTCGACTTCTTTGGTCAATAATAATCACTTCATCACCTCCTGAAAATTGTTGCAACTGTGATATCACACCTATTACAGTTAGAGCGTAACACATTATTTAATTTTTGTCAATAGCTTTTTTATAAAAAAGAAAACCGCCACTCTTTCGAGTAGCGGTTGATTTATATAAGGAGAGAATTATCAAGCAACAGAAGCGGAGATAAGGTTAAGGAGAAGATGAATGTAATCAAAGATTACAAGAATGAAATGATAATCAGCAAAAACGGTTATGTAATCTGCTGTTAAAGAAGCATCACGAATGAGCGTTGCTCCGCACTCTTCGCAAGTGTTGGATTGAGTACCGTTTTTAAGGAAGGTCTGATCACCGTTATCTGTCCATCCGTTTTCATCATATACATGAACCTGTGCGTCGTGTGTTTCACCACAGCCTTCGCATACTATTGCGTGGTATCCGGGTTTGTTATCAGTAATTTTATTTGTTGTTATATTCACATAGCCATCGGACCATTTGTGTTCAACAGCTATGGGGGTTTTGAGAACTTCAATACCATTTAAGTATGTAATAACCTCTGAATCATATATGGAAAGGTTTTCCTTATTAGATGGATTGAAACTAAACATAAAGGCTGTATCAGGAGTGTATGTAAATGCACCTGTTTCACCTGCTGTTGTTGTAACCGAAAGAGAAAGTCCTGTTGCATCAAATCTTTCGGAATCGAAATAAGTTGTTTTTTCGGGAGTTGAATTTACAACAGTTGAAGCAATAGCAGGGAATTCTGCAACTGTACCGGAGATAGTAACATCAATGGGGAGTTTAGCGGCTGAAGCAAGGTCGTCCGCAAAATCCATTCCTGTTGAAAGGGGGGCTCTGAAGCCGTCAATCTGAAGGGTGTAATTCAATGTGCCGAAAACGCCGGGATCTTGGAATGTTACGGAAATTTCACTATCGAGATAAACAACGTTGACATCCAATGGCTTTGCATCGGGATTCTCCTCGTTGTAGGTGTCGGCATATTCTACATCTGCTTCTTTCTTTTCAAAAACAGCGAAAAATGCTTCGGGATCTTCGATATAATCACCGGTGTGTTTGATATTATCAAAATCTATATATGAAGCTTCGAAAGAAATGATTTCATATGAATACTCGTTTGAACCACCATCAAAAACAGCGATTTTTGTTTGATCAACTACTGCAGAAAGGTTGAAGGATTCTGCATCAAGAGTTTGTTCGGGGGTTACGGTGTAACGTCCTGTTGCGGTGTATGTAAGCTCTGCTGCTGAAACACTGATTGATAAAGCTGAAATCACTATTACTGCAACGAGAAGCAAAGAAAGTATTTTTTTGAATTTCATAAATCTGATACCTCCCTATCAAGAAATTCCAACTAACATTTGGATTAAAGAAACCAAAATTTTATTTAAATAATCAATTATTGTAAATTCAGTTTCGGTCATGCTGCCCCAAGAACCCATTATTGTAACGTAGAAAGTTTCTGTATCGGGAATACTTTCTGTAACCTCTGCGCCACAAACTGTGCAATGACCTGTTTGGGTTTGCTCAACGAATAAACCACCGTCATCATTGGGAATCCATTCTTCAACTGTATGGTTTGTGAAATTGTGAAGCTCGCCACAACCTAAACAATAGTTGCCGTGACCGTTGTTAATAGCAGTAAGCTCGCCGAGAATATGCTCAACTGTAACGGGAACTGTACCAATAAAAGCGTTGTTGTAATAAACAGCAATTTCGGTTGTTTCAACTGTAAGCAATTCGTTAAGCGCGGGGTCAAAACGGAAGTTTGCATCAGTGGGGGAGTAGGTAACCAACTCGGTCCCTGTAAAAATTGCAAGGCCTTGAGGGTTGAAGTGTTCAGCATCGGTATAAGCTGTTTTTATGGGATTTGTTACGATTTCAGTTTCCGATGCAGCAAAGGAAGATACTGCTAAAGGCAACACAAGCATAACTACCGCTAAAATGACAGCTAAAGCTTTTTTTGTTTTCATGATAATTTCCTCCAAAATATCTTTATACGTATCGATATTATAACACAGATATTTCCAAATGTAAATACACAAAATACAGATAAATTATTATATAAATTGTATAAATATTGTGGGTTTCGGTTGTTTGGTATAATTTAGCAATTTTCGGGTTGAAAATAGTGTGTTGACTTAACTGATTTGTAAGGTTATAATTTTTTCGGTGATATAAATGTTAATAAAAGGTTTCCAAAAGCTGACTCTGTTGGATTTTCCTGGCAGAACGGCTTGCACGGTGTTCACGGGTGGATGCAATTTGCGTTGTCCCTTTTGCCATAATGCTCTTCTTGTTACCGAAATGGACGACGACTATTTTACAGAAGAAGAAATTTTTGAGCATTTAAAAAAAAGAAAAAAGGTTCTTGACGGTATTGCAATTACAGGCGGAGAGCCTCTTTTACAAAAAGACATAGAGCGTTTTTTGTATGAGCTTAAAGAGACCGGAATAGCTGTGAAGCTGGATACAAATGGTTGCTACCCCGAAAAGCTTAAAGATATTTTAGAGCTTGGTCTTGTGGACTATGTTGCGATGGACATAAAAAACTGTCCCGAAAAATATGGTGAAACAGTGGGTATAGAAAATTTTGATATTGCTCCTGTTGAAAAAAGCATAGAGCTTCTTAAAAATAGTGGCATTGAATATGAGTTCAGGACCACTATTACAAAAAATTTTCACACCGTTGATGACATTGAAAAACTTGCAGAGTGGATACAAGGGACAAATAAATATTTCTTGCAGAATTTTGTGGATTCGGGGATGCTTATAGACAGCTCTTGCAGAGGCGTGAGCAAGGCTACTATGTATGAGATGCTCGAAAAAGTAAAAAAATATATTCCGGATGCTCAAATCAGAGGAATTTAGTTATTAAAATAATTCAATATCTGCCACAATATGTTGAGGTAAGACACAATATATTGTGGCAGATATTATTCTAAAAAAAGAATATCGACAAAATATTACACAAAAAGACAGCAAAATATCTGTGTATATTTACTATATTTTCACAAAAATCGAACAATATCTTGTGTTTTATCGAAAATTTCTCGAAAATGAACACAAGATATTGTGTTTTGTGTGTTGACAAAATTCAATATATCTGTTATTATCTTTTACGGTCGCTTCGGAGTGTGATATGTTACTCCGAAGCAAAGCTTAAAACAAATTGTAAATAAAGAAAGAGGGAGAATAATGTATCAGGTAATTAAACGTGACGGCAAAATTGCAGATTTTAATATCGAGAAAATTGCCATCGCTATCAAGCAGGCTTTTGAAGCATGCAACAAACAGTATAATGACAACATCATCGATTTCCTTGCTCTCAAGGTAACAGCAAACTTTGAACCCAAAATCAGCAATAACCTTGTTGCCGTTGAAGATGTTCAGGACAGTGTTGAATCAGTTCTTGTTCAGGCAGGTTATGCAGATGTTGCAAAAGCATACATTCTTTACAGAAAAAATCGTGAAAAAATTCGTAATATGAAATCAACAATCCTTGACTACAAGGAGCTTGTTGACAGCTATGTTAAGGTTACAGACTGGCGTGTTAAGGAAAACTCTACTGTTACTTATTCAGTAGGAGGACTTATTCTTTCAAACTCCGGTGCGATTACAGCAAACTATTGGCTTTCTGAGGTTTATGACGAAGAAATTGCTAACGCTCACCGTAGCGGAGACCTTCATATTCACGACCTTTCAATGCTTACAGGTTACTGTGCAGGTTGGTCTCTTAAACAGCTTATTCAGGAAGGTTTGGGCGGTGTTCCCGGTAAAATTACATCTGCTCCCGCAAGTCACCTTGCAACTCTTTGCAACCAGATGGTAAACTTCCTCGGTATTATGCAGAATGAATGGGCAGGTGCTCAGGCTTTCTCATCCTTTGACACATATCTTGCTCCCTTTGTTAAGGTCGATAACCTTGATTATAAGCAGGTTAAAAAATGCCTTGAATCCTTTATTTTCGGTGTAAATACACCTTCCCGTTGGGGTACTCAGGCACCTTTCTCAAATATCACTCTTGACTGGACAGTTCCTGCTGACCTTAAAGATATGCCCGCTATCGTCGGCGGTAAGGAAATGGATTTCACTTACGGCGATTGTAAGAAAGAAATGGATATGGTTAACAAGGCTTTCATCGAAATTATGATTGAAGGCGATGCTCACGGCAGAGGCTTCCAGTATCCTATTCCCACATATTCAATTACCCGTGATTTTGACTGGTCAGAAACAGAGAATAACAAGCTTCTTTTTGAAATGACAGCAAAATACGGTACACCGTATTTCTCAAACTATGTTAACTCCGATATGGAGCCCAGCGATGTTCGTTCAATGTGTTGCAGACTTCGTCTCGACCTTCGTGAGCTTCGTAAAAAGAGCGGTGGCTTCTTCGGTAGCGGTGAAAGTACAGGTTCTATCGGTGTTGTAACAATCAACCTTCCCAGAATCGCATATCTTGCTGAAGATGTTGAGGACTTCTACAGAAGACTTGATAAGCTTATGGATATTGCTGCCCGTTCTCTTAAGGTTAAGAGAGAAATTATTACAAAGCTTCTTGAAGAAGGTCTTTATCCTTATACAAAGAGATATTTAGGAACATTTACAAACCATTTCTCAACCATCGGTCTTATCGGTATGAACGAGGTTGGTCTTAATGCAAAATGGCTCCGTAAGGATATGACACATAAAGAAACTCAGGAATTTGCAAAAGATGTTCTTAACCACATGAGAGAAAGACTTTCCGATTATCAGGAGCTTTACGGCGATCTTTATAACCTTGAAGCAACTCCGGCTGAGTCTACAACATATCGTTTTGCAAAGCACGATAAGAAGCACTATCCTGCAATCATCACTGCAAATGAAAACGGCACTCCTTATTACACCAACTCTTCACATCTTCCCGTTGGTTACACAGCAGATATTTTCGAAGCTCTTGATGCTCAGGATGAGCTTCACACTCTTTACACATCCGGTACTGTTTTCCACGCCTTCTTGGGTGAAAAGCTTCCCGATTGGAAAGCTGCTGCAGATATCGTAAGAAAAATCGCGGAGAATTACAGACTTCCTTATTACTCAATCTCTCCCACATATTCCGTATGTTGCAACCACGGCTATATCGCAGGTGAAGAGTACACTTGCCCCGATTGCGGTAACGATACAGAGGTTTACAGCCGTATTACAGGCTATTACCGTCCTGTTCAGAACTTCAACGACGGTAAGGCGCAGGAATTCAAGGACAGAAAGGTTTACGATATTTTCAATTCTCATATGAAAAAGGAAGAAAGAACAGTTGACCACGCTCATTGTGGTTGCGGTTGCGAAGAAAAATCAATTGCTGCTGATAAAGATGCAAAATTTGTTCTTTTCGCAACAAAAACCTGTCCCAAATGCAAAATAGCTGCTCAGCTTCTTGAAAAAGCAGGTATTGCATACGAAAAGCTTTTTGTTGAAGATAATGTAGCTCTTGCAACAGAGTTAGCTCTCAAACAGGCTCCTACTCTTGTTATTTATAAGGGTGATGTTGCAGAGAAAATAGCAGACCTTCCTGCAATCAAAACATTTATCGAATCACTTTAAAATTAGAAGGGGCTGTAAAAAACTTTGTTTTTTTACAGCCCCTTCAACAAACGGAGTTGGATTTTATGTACGATATTATAGTTGTCGGTGCCGGTCCTGCCGGACTTACTGCGGCACTTTATGCTCTCAGAGCATCAAAAACTGTTCTTGTAATTGAACAGTCCACCTTTGGCGGTCAGGTAACCTTTTCGCCTAAAATAGAAAACTATCCGGGTATTCCCGAAATGAGCGGTAATGAATTTGCCGACAAGCTTCTTGACCAGGTTCTTTCAATGGGTGCAGAGGTTGAGATGGAAAAAGTAACGGGAATTGCAGACCGAGGTGCTCATAAAACTGTTTTTGCAGGAAATAAGGCTTTTGAAACAAAAGCTGTTATTATCGCTGTTGGCGTTCGTCACAGGCAGTTGGGGCTTCCCAATGAAAATCAGCTTGTAGGTAACGGCGTTTCCTACTGTGCAGTTTGTGACGGTGCATTTTTCAAGGGTCAGACCGTTGGTGTTGTAGGTGGAGGAAACTCCGCTTTACAGGAAGCGGTTCTTCTTTCTGACCTTTGTGAAAAGGTTTATGTTCTTCAGAATTTACCTTACCTTACAGGTGAAAGGAAGCTTATTGATATCCTTGAAGGCAAAACAAATGTTGAATTCATTCTTGAAGCAACTGTTGCAGAGCTTAAAGGTGAAAGTGAGCTTGCGGGTGTTGTTCTTAACACAACTGCCGGTGAAAAAGAGCTTTCTCTTGACGGACTTTTTGTTGCGATTGGTCTTGAACCTAAAAACTCAGCATTTTCCGATTGTGCAACCCTTGACCAACACGGTTATTTTGAGTCTGATGAATCCTGTGTTACAAAAACAAATGGTATTTTTGTAGCAGGTGATTGCCGTCAAAAGAGCATTCGTCAGATTACAACTGCATCTGCAGACGGTGCGGTTGCAGCACTTGCGGCTTGTCGTTATATTGACAACAGATAAAAGTAAATAATTTGTAAAAAGACGGTGAATGGTAGTATTCATCGTCTTTTTATGTTATAATGACTGTAATTAATTAGAAATTTCGGCTGTGAGGTGGTTTTGTGGTAGAAATCGGAGAAGAAGAGGTTGTAAGCCTTGATAATATTGCGGACGGTATGAGTGAAATGCATCCTCAAAAGAAAAAAGACAAGAAATCGGTTGATAAAACTAAAGAAGAAATCGAAAAACCAAAACAAAAATTGAAAAAAGGTGTTGTTGCACTTTTAGTTTTTGCAATAGTTCTTGTTTTAGGCGTTGTTGGCTATGTGACTGTGGTTTTTGGCAATATTCCCTTTGTTGTTAAATGGAGGAATATCTGGATTGAAACAGCTATGACAACTGATCAGCATAAATGGTTGGCTACCTGGTTTTTCCCTGATAGCCTTATAGATAAGGTTATGTCGGGTCAGGTTGATATTAAAGATATCAGTGTAACAGATATATACGGCAATCAAAGCGGAGATGTTTTGGGGCAGGAGAATCTTGTTGTAGGTGAAAAAGATAAATTCGGAAACACTGTTTATGCTAACGACCTTGAAGAAAATATTGTTATATTAGAAATTAAAAAGTCGAATTTCACGGGAAAACTTGTTCTTGTTGATGATCCTTCAAGAGTATTTCTCAGTGCAACTGATTATAAAGGCTCTCGCGGTGAGTTTATTTGCGATTATTTGGAAAAAGAAAATGCCGTTGTTGGCGTTAACGCATCGGGCTTTAACGATATAGGCGGAGTCAGTCTTGGCGGTGAGGTAACCGGTCAATGTGTTTCAAAAGGTGAGTATTGGGGAACTTACAGTTCTCAATACACTCTTGTTGGCTTTGATAACAAGGATAGACTTGTTGTAGGCGGAATTGCAGATTGGGAAGAGTATAATATCCGTGATGGCTTCCAATATAAACCAACCCTTATTCTCAACGGTAAAAAAGTGGTTGAGGATTCTGCAGGTTGGGGTCTTCAGCCGAGAACCGTAATCGGACAATGTGAAAACGGTGTTGTTTTAATGCTTGTTGTTGACGGCAGACAGATTGGCTATTCCATAGGTGCAACAATGGAGGACTGTGCAGATATTCTTTTGCAATACGGCGCGGTGACAGCAGGTGCTTGTGACGGCGGTTCGTCTTCGGTTATCGGCTATGACGGTGAGGTTATTAACAAACCAAGTGCCAGAGATATGCCCACAGGAAGATATCTTCCAAATGCTTGGTTAGTTGCAAGAAAAACTACAACAGAAGTTGAGGAATAAGGTGATTGAAATGAAAAGACAAGAGGCTTTCATAAATCAGAGGAAAATGCTTAAAGGTGGTCTTCATTGTCACACAACCCGTTCAGACGGTAAAGGCAATCCGGATGAGGTTATAAGACTTCATAAGGAAAATGGTTATGATTTCCTTGCTTTGACAGACCATAAAATTTATAACTATAAAAACTTTGCTGAAGATGTTGATATAACAATGATTCCCGGAACAGAATATGATAATACTTTTGTCAGAGAAAACGGTTTCAGAACATTTCATACTGTGTTTATAGGTCCCGATGATGAAACAAACGGATATTCTCAGGATGAGAGACTTCCCGGAGGAGAGGCGGTAAATCAGGAAGAATTTCAGAAATATCTTGACGAAGCCCACGAAAAAAATAATCTTACAATTTATTGCCATCCTCAATGGAGCTCAACTCCTCCAAGATATTTTGATAAATTAAAAGGCAATTTTGCTTTTGAAGTATGGAATAGCGGTTGTGCTGTTGAAGATGATATGGATACCGATAACGGTATGTATTGGGACGAGCTTTTAGGTATGGGTATTAAAATTTTCGGTGTCGCAACTGATGATGGCCACGAAATGTATCAGCATTGCAAGGGCTGGGTAATGGTTAACGCTGAAAACAATGTTAAGGACATTCTTTCCTCTCTGGAAAAAGGTGCATTTTATGCTTCCTGCGGTCCTGTTATCAAGGATTTCTATGTTGATGATGAAAATATTGTTCACATTGAAACAAGTGAATGCGAGAAAATTATTTTCCAATGTGACAAACACCCTTCAAAAATGATTGAGGCAGAGGGTGAATTGCTTACCGAGGCACAGGCAAACCTAAAGGATGAATATGAATACATCCGTGCAACAGTAGTTGACAAAGAGGGCAGAAAAGCCTGGACAAATCCTATATTTTTGAAATAAAAAACGCCACTGAAGAGCTATTTGAAAAATAAAGACTGCAAACTTGCCAGTAAAGCAGGTTTGCAGTCTTTTTTGTGGCGGTTTACATTTTTCTGCTTCTGATAAAAAACTGAACAGAATAAATAATATTCACGGATAATAATAAACAAAAAAGCCAATACCAATATTTTATATTACTGTAGAATATTGCACTATCATCTATGCTAAATGTATATACCACGGTAAAAATTATCAGTGTAGTGATTATTAATGAAGCTATCATAGGCTTATTTTTTTTATATTTTATCAATAAAATAATGACAGATATTATTCCTAAAAATAGGAGCGGAAAGTAAAAATTAATCATCATACCTCGATCTATTTCCAAAAAAATATTTTTAAAATCAGGAAATTTTAAAAATAAGAATCTTATTGGTTTTATACTGCAGTAACAGCAATATGTAAATGAATATAAGCCCAAGAGACAATATAAAAATTGTGATGATATTAAAAGAATTTTTTTAGTTTTTTCCATAATAACACCTCTGGAAAATTAATTATAGAAGAACGGAACTGAATTGTGAGAGCCGAATTTATATAATACCATTGTACTATATCTTGCAGCATTTTTCATTGATTTTTCAGCATATACATCCCAATCATCTTTATTTGTAATATCTCGCACATATTCAATCATCGCTTTTCCTCTACCGGCACCTACATGTGTTATTTTAGCAATAGTCCAGGATGTTGCGTTAGTATAATTTTCTTCAGTAATTGTATTGTAATTTTCTAAATAAGTTCCTTGATTTTCGAAAGCATGATTTTCGAAAGCTGAATGTGAAAGACCATAAAAACCGTCAAGTGCATGCACATTGGCTGCATGGTGAGGCTCATTTGCATCTTGAACATAATGTAAACATCTTCCTAAATATTCATAAGCCTTTGCCATATCGTCATCTTTGGCTGCTTCTATAGCCTTTTTGTAATTGGCTGATGCATTAGTTTTTGCTGTGTTTGTAGTATCTCCGTGATAATTTGTTTTGGTATCAGGATCATAAAAATGGCCATCAAACAGATATGGAATAGTCCCTCTATCGTCTTTATCTGGCAATAATGAAGCGAGACTGATACTTAGAGCTATAACAACGTTCGCAACGGTATTATCTGCAAAAAAACCTGTATCATTATTCAATATTACACATGCTACAGATGAATGGATCGTATTGATTTGCTAACGCGTTTGTTGAAAATATAGATGAAAGTAATATTAATACCAATAATATTGATGTAGCTTTTTTCATTAGAATTTCCTCCTTCGTTTTTATTATGCATAATCAGTTTTGTTCAGTCGCATAAGCAAAAATATGTCTATATGAAACAACTATTGAACTTCAGTATATGCCTTATTTCAAGATGCACTGTTTTTTATAAATTATACTCATCCCACTTAGTAACTCACAGATAACGAGTCATTGTATTTGGTTAAATAGATATTATCGAAAAAGCATATATCACACTCTTTTGGTGCCAATGAATTCTATATACTTCCATTTGAGATTCAGAAAATCGGTATATTCTGTTTTCAATTATAGTTTTTCTGTAAAAAATCTGTTTTCTGAACAGAGAATAAAATCAAAAGTTTGTTCTTCTTTGTAGTCAATTCTTTTACCATCTTTGGTGATGATATACCCTTCGTATCGTAATGTTGTTTTACCATCTTCCATTTCGCCAGAAACTTTAATGTTATAAGCTAGTCCGCCCTCTTTTCTATATTCTGCAAGTTTAAGCGCAATCGGGTTGTTCCATTCATAAATATTGTCTATTTTTTGTTTCTGTTGTGGAGAATCGGGTAAGAAAGTGGCGCCTGTTGACCAAACACTTATTGATTCACTATGAAATTCTTTGTCAAAATTATCGCTAGTTACTCCTACCATTTTCCCAATTCCGATAATAGGGTAAGATGTGTAATACAAAACACCTAAAGTTGTTAGTATAACAACGAATGCAATAATAATTGCTAATATGCTCTTTTTCATAAAAAACACCCTCAACGTCTAATTGTATCAGTTAAAGTAAATTCTATATGTATACGAAGGCGAAGGATCACCATATAAGTTAGTTATAGTAAATCTTCCATGCGTCATTCCACTGTCGTTTTGAAATCTTACAGCATTAAAAGGTGCGACAAAAGTATGTTCTATTTGACCTGATGACCATGTTCCGTCAGCAGATTTTACTGCCGCAATAATCAAAAACTTGCGATCTGAAGCTGAAGAAAAATTATTAAGTTTTAAATAAGTCAAATAGTTATAACCAGAACCATTCAAATAAAATGTGGGCGTAACAGTCTGCCATTGTCCTAAGGGTACATTTGCTTGATAGGGTATTGTTACTGTAGAGGTTGTAGCTCGAGTATTGCTAGATGACTCACTGATGGATGAATTTAATTCGGTTATTTTCTGTGGATCGGTTATCTTATTTTCTTCAATAGGTAACACAAATAAAGTAAGAATATCATCATCGTATGAAACTAACAGGTTATCTTCTATCTCGTAATTAAGATCGTTATATATGATTTTGTTATCATTAATTTTATAGGGAACATAATTAATTATAACCACACTATCGGTGATTGCATAAGCTGGTAAAGCAAGTGAAGCACCTGCAAATTCACACATCGGAAGTACAAATAATATAGTGGCAATCAATATTCCACATAATTTTTTTGTTTTTATAATTCTTCTACTTTTAATTTAAATCTATATAAGTAAAACTATATGTACAAGTCTTTAGTACAGCATGCACTACAGGATTGATTGCAGTTCGGTGTAAAGATTCTTGTTAGTTAAAATAAACCATTGGAAGTTACCTCCCTTATATGTTTGTACGCTTAAAAGGCTAAATGGGGCTATTAAACTATGATTAACAGACATATTTATTTAACCTTCAAAAGATACAACAATTTGAATGCACAATTATGAGACGTAGGAGACACGTTTTTTGAAAATTTTATCTTATAAGATGGATTCAAAACATTAGACGAAGATGTTTGAAAATTATTAATTGGTTTCTGTCTCACATACTTATTTTTGAATTGTAGTAACCTATGTGGAGTGTTGTGTACTTTATTATTGCTCTACAACTACTTTAATTTAAAAGAAAGAAGGATTAGTATGTTAAAATTCAAATGAGCAAAAATATTTTCTATAGTACTTATTAGTGTATTAGTGTTATCAATCTTCAATATCGTAGCGATTGCTGCAGTTGTAGACGATAATGAAATTGTACCGTACTATAATAATGTAGTTACGGTAACAACTACTGTCAGCATATCCTCAAGTGGTGTTATTACAATAAAAAATAGTTATACCGGAAAAAGTGGGTCAATATCACGAGCAGTCATTAAAACTTATATTGAAAAGAAAACTTTAGGTTTGTTTTGGACTCGCGTTGATATCGGTACAACAAATGATGAATGGACATTTACGTCGACAAATAATAGTGACAAAAAAACATATACATATCAATTAAGCTCAACAGGAACATACAGAGTAACAGCAGAATATACAATTTCCGGTAGCGGGGGTTCTGCAGATGAAATAACAAAACAGGTAACAAGGGGTCAGTCTGCTTCCTTTACGGAAGCTATGATTGAATATAGTTCTTCTTTATCATGTTCGCCGTCATAAGTCAAGGTGAATAAATATTGTCCTTCTGTCCATATTGCACATGCAAAATCTTTCTGGGTGTAGAGGTGAACTGTTTTTCCTGAAATATTTATTTTTTTAGTATCACCTTTTTCTGCATCAAGAGAAAAGGCTATTCCATCGGTAATATCTTGAGTCAGTTCTATTGTTTTACCGGAGCTGTCTTTATATGTTGTGGAGATAACAATGGTTTCCACATATTTATCTACCTCTTCAAAGCCCTCCGGAATATATGAAACAATATATTCTGAATTAATTTCATCAGTTGTATTACCTTCGAAAAAGAATTCTGTAAAGGTTTCATAAGCTTCAGTAAGTATATTGACAATTGGTTCTCTGATTGCTGAAACGGAGAGAATAGTGATAAACAACAGAGATAAAACAGCTACGAGAACAGCAAGGCGCTTATGATAAATTCTTACGTGCAATTTATTTTTGCTTGCTGCGGTTATTAATTTTTGCATATTTCTTTCAAATTTATTAGAAAAACAATGGGGGATTAGTTCTTCATCTTTAGGAATGTCCTTGAATTCAAGGGACACGGCTTCTCTAAAAGCATCCTTCCACAAGTTATTACTTTTTGAGTGCATCATTTTCACCTTTGCCTTGTAATATATTTAATAACATTTTCTTCCCTCTGACAAGTTGCTTTTTTGCTGTAGTTTCATTTCGATTCAAGTGTTGGGCTGCTTCGGGAATAGAAAGTTCTAACACAAAATGATAATAAAGAATATCCTTGTAGGGCTCTTTTAATGAAAGCATAGCTTCTACTATGCTTTCGTATTCAGTTTTGGTAGAAATAAATTCGATAAAATCTTCATCTGTTATTTCTGCAGTTTCTTCAAAATCATATTCCATAAGAGTATCAAGAGAGGTTGTGCGATTGTGTTTTTTGTTTAGTTGGTTTAAAGCCGTGTTTTTTGTTGCTTTTAAAAGGTAGTTGCGCAGGTCCTCCGGGTTTTCGATGTTCTGTATAAATTCCATATGCCGAGTAGCTATTTTTACAAAAACATCATGTACAACATCCTCTGCATCAGATGTGTTATGTAATAAATTATTAGCCAATAGGAACATCTGATTACGGTGTTGGTTGTATATCTTTTCAAAAATAGATTTTTTTTCAAAGTCTTCTATTAAACTAAGATAAAAAGGTAACATTATTTTTCTCCGTTTGATTTCCAAACCCACCCATAGTACACAACAGCCGTGCTATAACAAAGTGAGACATTTTTATTATAATTATTTTATTATGGTTGATTATACCATAAGATGGAAGTGTGTTCAACTAACATTATTTTTTTGATATAAAACAGTTTTCTGCTCTTTTAAAAATTTCAATCACAAACAAAAAACATCCGAGACCCACCTTTATCTGTGTATCTCGGATTTTTTAGGCTGTTTTTTATATCCCTTAATTTTTACATACTTTCGGGTGCTTCTATTTTGAGCATTGAAAGAACGTTTCTCATTGTGTTTCTTACACACATACAAAGGAAAATTCTTGCCTGCATAAGTGATTCGTCATCCACCATAACGCGCTGTGCATTATAGAAACGGTGGAATTTTGTTGCAAGCTCTGTTGCATAATGTGTAATTCTTGCAGGGTCATAAGAGTTTGCCGCAAAAATAATAACATTTGTAAGTGAAGCAAGGTGGGCTATAAGGTCTGTTTCCTCGTCGCTTGTAAGAAGCATAAGCTCTGATTTTTCAGGCTTTCTGATTGTAACGCCTTCGTTTTCAAGCTTTCTTAAAATACTGCAAATTCTCGCGTGAGCATACTGGCAGTAGTAAACGGGATTCTGGTTGGACTGCTCAACTGCAAGGTCTAAGTCAAAGTCCATTGCAGAGCCTGCTTCTCTCATATTGAAGAGGAAACGAACTGCATCAATGGGTACTTCGTCAAGTAAATCAACAAGTGTGATTGCCTTACCCGTTCTTTTTGACATTTTAACGGGCTTTCCGTCTTTCATAAGATTAACAAGCTGCATAAGGACAACATCAAGTCTGTTGCCGTCAATGCCGACTGCTTCCATTGCACCTTTCATACGTGCAACGTGACCGTGATGGTCTGCGCCCCAGACATCAATACCTGTATCAAAGCCACGTTTTTCAAATTTATTTCTGTGATATGCAATATCTGCCGCAAAATATGTGGGATTACCGTTCTGACGAACGAGAACATCGTCTTTAAGCTCGAGTTTGTCAATATCTTCTTGGGATTTACCCTCTCTTTTGAGAATAGCCGTCTGAACTTCGATGTTTTTATACCATAAAGCACCGTCTTTTTCGTAGGTGTAGCCGTTCTTTTTAAGAATATCAATAGTTTCTTCTAATTCACCGCCGTTGTGAAGAGAAAGCTCGGAGAACCAGGTATCATAATCAATTCTGTATTTTGCCATTGCAGCTTTCATCGTTGCAAGGTTTTTGGGAAGCGCAAAATCAACAAGAGCTTTTCTTCTCTCTTCTTCGGATTTGTCAAGAAGAACTTCACCGTTTTCATCGATATAGCTCTGTGCAAGCGCTCTTATATCATCACCGTGGTAGCTGTCTTCGGGGAGCTCAATAAAATCTTCACCTTTGAGAATCTGCTGATAACGAACGGAAAGGGAAAGACCGAATTTGTCAATCTGATTACCTGCATCGTTAACATAGAATTCTCTTTCAACAGAGTAGCCTGCCCAGTCAAGAACTGCTGCAAGGCAGTCGCCTAAAGCACCGCCACGTGCATTACCCATATGCATAGGTCCTGTGGGGTTTGCGGAAACAAATTCAACGTTGATTTTCTTCCCCTTACCGAAATCACTTCTGCCGTAGTTATCACCGCATGCGTCAATATCAAGAAGAATATCTGCATAAAATTCAGGCTTTAAGAAGAAGTTGATGAAGCCGGGACCTGCAACCTCACATTTTTGGAAAAATGTATTTTCAAGGTCGATTTTTTCAAGAATACATTCGGCAATTTTTCTCGGAGGCATACGAAGTGCCTTTGAAAGCATAAATGCACCGTTTGCGGAATAGTCACCGTTTTTTCTGTCTGCAGGAATCTCTGTCTTGAAATCAGGAATTTCCGCCTCAATAAATGTGCCGTCTGCAATGTTGCTTTTAATTGCCGTCGTAACAGAAGAAATAATTTGTTCCTCTGCAATTTTAACTAATTTTGACATTTTTAAACCTCGTTTATTTTCATTAAAAGATTATTTTCACCGATGCTTTCTCCGTTGCTTTCAAGCCGATAGCAAAGAAGAATTTTTCCCGAACCGTCAGGAAGCTGAGCATTAACCCTTAGGGCTACAATATCCATATTCATTTCACCGAAAGGGGTTTTATAAATACAGGAATGTGTTTTTCCCTCTTCTATAAGAAAAGTGGTTTCGTAAAGTCCTTTTCGAGTCATCTCGATAAAATTATTGTTTATAATTTTTATTACTGTTTCACTGTTGGCCATTTCTTCATCGGGCTCCGTGTAGGAAATGATTTTTATACCGTCGATTTCCTGCAAGGTACCGAAAGCCTTTAGCTTACTGCTTTCCCGATCGTCGCCGTATTGTTGTTCGCTGACGAACTCAATTTCAATCTTTATCATTTCATTCTTTCCTCGGCATATTCAATAAGTTTGTCAATGAGGTCGGAGTATGCAACACCAACCTGACCGAAAAGCTTGGCGAACATTGAAATTGATGTGAAGCCGGGGAGAGTATTGATTTCATTAAGGTAAATTGTTCCGTCCTCTGCTAAGAAAAAGTCAACTCGGGAAAGACCCGTGCAACCCATTATTCTGTAAGCGTTAACTGCTGCCTGACGAACTTTTTCGCTTACCTCTACGGGCAAATCTGCAGGGATTGCAAGACCTGTTGAATTATCTATATATTTGGCTTCATAGTCATAAAATTCTGCGGTAGGGAGAATTTCACCGATGCAGGAAGCGATGGGCCGGTCGTTACCCATAACCGCACATTCAATTTCTCTGCCGATAAGTGTTTCTTCAAGAACAACCTTATAGTCATTAGCAAAAGCAATATCAAGAGCCTTTAAAAGCTCCATATGATTGTGGGCTTTTGAAATGCCGACGGAAGAACCTGCATTTGCAGGCTTAACGAAGATGGGATAGCCTAATTTATGTTCGATAACATCAAAATTAACTCTGCCGTCTTTATAATCCGCTTCAGTGAAAGCAACCCATTTTGCACCGTTTATTCCTGCTACGTCTGCAAGAGTGTTAGTAACTGCTTTGTCCATACACATACCGCTTGCAAGGGGAGTGCAACCAACATAGGGAATACCTGCAAGCTCGAAAATGCCCTGAATTGTTCCGTCCTCACCGTTTTTACCGTGAAGAACGGGAAAAATAACATCAATTTTGATTTTTTCGTAAGCACCCATATCATTGAGAATAATAAGTGCTTTGTCTTTTCTGTCGGGGGAGAGAACAGCAGGTGTAGTGTCCTTATTATTGAACCAGGAATTGGTTTCAATGGAATCAATATCACCTGTATAGAAATACCACTCTCCGTCTTTGGTAATGCCGAGAGTGAGAACATTATATTTCTCTCTGTTGATATTTCTTAAAACAGAGGCAGATGAGCGAAGAGAAACCTCATATTCGCTTGAACAACCGCCGAAAATAACAAGTAAGTTTTTCAAAAAATCACCTTATTTATTAAATTACATAAATATACATTTTAAATAATACCACAATAATTTTCTTAAATCAATTATTAAATACTATGATATTTTAATAATACTGTTTACCTTTTTAGATAAAAATGCTACAATTACAATGTAAAATATAAAATAAGGCGGTTTTATTTATGGAGCTTAAAAACATTCTCGCTCACGTTGACCACACACTTTTAAAGCAGGAGTCAACTTGGGAACAGATAAAAGCAATTTGCGATGACGGAATTAAATTCAATACTGCAAGTGTTTGTATTCCTCCGAGCTACGTTAAAGAATGCAAAGATTATTGCAGTGATAAAATTTCAATTTGTACCGTTATCGGTTTTCCGAATGGTTATAACACAACTGCCTGCAAGGTATTTGAAACTGCGGATGCAGTTAAAAACGGAGCAGATGAAATTGATATGGTTATAAATATCGGTTGGCTAAAAGATAAAAGATATGATGATATTTTAAATGAAATCAAAGAAATCAAAAAGGCTTGTAACGGAAAAATATTAAAGGTTATTATTGAAACTTGTCTTTTGACCGATGAAGAAAAAATTAAAATGTGTGAGCTTGTAACAGAAGCAGGTGCAGATTTTATCAAAACCTCAACAGGCTTTTCCACAGGCGGAGCAACATTTGAAGACATTGAACTTTTTTCAAAAAATATAGGCGAAAATGTAAAAATGAAAGCTGCAGGGGGAATTGCATCTTTAGACGACGCGGAAAAATTTCTTTCTCTCGGCGCAGAAAGACTCGGCACAAGCAGAATTATGTCTATTGCAAAAAGTGAAGAGGGTAGCGGATATTAAGATAAGAGAGAAAAGAGAAAAGTTTCGGGTGCTGCGCACGGCGATATATAATTAGTTTCGAGATAAAGGAGGTAAGAAAATGAAGCTCAGTATGGAAATAATGTATGTGCCCGTTGCCAATACAAATCAAAGAAGAGCAATGCTTTCAGATTGGCGTTTCACAAGCGATAAGACATCAAAATTTTCTTTGGTGGCATCATTTATATCGGTTCTTGCAACTATTTCCATGAAGTTTTTCGGAGACCAATTTTATTTTATTTTTCTCGGAAGTGGTGCACTGTTTCTTTTAAGCGCTTTATTCTGCAAAAAATGGTATTTTTCTGCATATATATCCGTAATTGTGGCTATGCTTGTTACTTGCTCATGGGCAAGCTTTGGATTAAGCAAAGAGAATATGCTTGAAATTCTTTGTTTTGCTATTGTGTGCATATTGCAATTTATTCCGGTTATTTACAGTTGCAGGTGCATTTATAACTATGCTCCGGTTTTTAAAGAATTAAAGAAATGCGAGGGCTTTCCTAATTTTATTGCAAACACTGCAGATATTTACGGGGATAAAATGTACATTAAGGATAAGCCTGTTTCAAATAAAACTCAGGCATCATATAATCCCTTTAATATACAGAAAGATATTCGGGATGAGGAATTTCGCAGAGAGCAGAATTTGAAAGTATCGGGTAAAGAGAAAACTAAGGAACAGAATTATGTAAAGTCTTATTCAGAGGGGAAGATAACAAAAGATATAAAATATAAATATGGTTTTTCAATTTTAGGAAAAGAAATTAAATTTTTCCATAACGATATTTCGTCTTCACCCTTTGAAGAAAAGAAACGCCTTATGTCACAATGGAACCATTATATAAAAAGGGCTGAAAAAGATTTTTTTATACCGTTGTTTTTAATGATGGTAAGCATTATGGGCGCGGGTCTCGGAAGTCTCAAAGGGTTTCTTTTATATTCTTTTGTACCTCTTTACATTATGTTTTTTAATTATCTTAAAATGAGTAAAGCTTTTGCGCCTTACGGGATTTTTATAGTTGTTGCGCTATATCTTGGTTGTGTTATGAATAATTTTATGTCTGCGGGACTTGCTATCGGTTTTTTGATTCTTTCTCGAAGAGTTTGGTTAGCTTGCATTATGTGTATTATAAACAGACCAATATATAGAGCATTATCAAAGGAAGAGGGCTTCCCGTCTTTTATCAGAAACACAGCAGATTTGTACGGAGAGCAAGCATATATTGTTGAAAAGAAAGACACTTTAAAAAGAAAAAATTCAAGTTATAATGAAAAAAAAGTTATGAATATAGGCTATGATGAAGAGCCTAAAAAAGAAGATAAGGCTTGGAATGCCTTTGACTATATGGATGAAGAAAGGAAAGAAGAAAATGAAAATTGAAGCAAAAAGAACCGTGAATGAATTTATTTATCCCCCAAAAACAGTAACAGACAGCTGCCACGCTTCAACGGTTTTGCCACTTCCTAACGGCAATGTCGTTGCCACTTGGTTTGGCGGAACAAAAGAGGGTAATGACGATGTAAGAATATGGATAAGCATCCGTGAAAACGGAAAGTGGACAGAGCCTTACAGCGTAGAGGTTAAAGGCAAAAGTCTTCCACACTGGAATCCTGTACTCTTTTTAAGAGAAAACGGAGAAATAATTTTATATTTCAAATACGGAAAACCTATTGCAAAGTGGGTAACTTATTTTTGCATTTCAAAGGACGGGGGAAAAAGCTTTTCAGAGCCGAAAATTCTTGTTCCCGGTGACAAAGAAGGGGCAAGGGGACCTGTCAAGAATAAAGCAATCAGGCTTTCAGACGGAACTGTTGTTGCCCCTACATCAACAGAATCCATAAAGAGAAACTGGAAATGCTTTGTTGATATTTCAAAGGATGATGGTCTTACCTTTGAACGTTCAAATTTCGTTTTAAGACCTAAAAGAAATCTGAAAACAGTTCATATGATTCAGCCTACTTTATGGGAAGACGAAAAGGGTCTTCATATGCTTATTCGTACAAATTGCGGTTATATTTACAGAAGCGATAGTAAGAATGGCGGAAAAACCTGGTGCAAGGCTTATGACACGGGAATGCCCAACCCAAACAGCGGAATTGATGTTGTAAAGCTCAATAATGGTGTTTTAGTTCTTATAATGAACCCTGTTTCAGATAATTGGGGTGACAGAGCTCCATTAGTTCTTATGTATTCCGAGGACGGCGGAGATACATTCACAGAGTTTTTTAAATGCGAAGCAACAACGGGTGACCACGAGTTCAGTTACCCTGCGATTACTGCGGTTGATAATACTCTACATATTACATATACCCACGAACGCGAGGGTATAGTTTATCAAAAAATTGAACTTGAATTTTGAGGGATTTTATGAAAAAAATTGAACTGAAAAATGTAGTGTTTTCTGCAATGCTTCTTACAGTTGGTCTTGTTCTTCCCTTTTTAACAGGACAAATTCAGCAAATCGGCAATATGCTTTTGCCGATGCATTTTCCTGTTATTTTATGCGGACTTATTTGTGGCTGGAAGTATGGTTTGTGTATCGGCTTTATAATGCCTCTTTTGCGCTCTGCGATATTTGGTATGCCTGTAATGTACCCCAGTGCAATAGCAATGGCTTTTGAATTGGCAGCATACGGATTTTTTGCAGGATTTTTTTTCTCTCGAGCAAAATGGCAATGTATAAAATCACTTTATCGTTGCTTAATAGTATCAATGCTTCTCGGCAGAGCTGTCTGGGGAGTTGCAATGACCGTTATTTTAGGTCTTGGCGCAGACGGATTTACCCTTACAGCCTTTTTATCGGGTGCATTTTTTAATGCAATACCGGGAATAATCGCACAGCTCGTTTTAATTCCTGCAATTATGCTGGCACTTGATAAAACTCATTTCATTCATTTTAAAAATGCGCAATGTGGAGTTCAAAATGGGAAACGATTTAAAAAGCGCAGTTGAAGAAGCTGTAAAAACAATAAATAAAATTTTAAAAGAAAAAGAAACCATCAGGGTTGCAATTGACGGTAGGTGTGGTTCGGGGAAAAGCACATTTGGGGATTTACTTTCAAAAGAATTCGATTGCAATCTTTTTCATATGGATGATTTTTACCTGACACCCGAGAAACGAACACAAGAAAGATTAAATGAGCCCGGCGGAAATGTTGACAGAGAACGTTTTTTGGAAGAAATTCTTGTTCCTGCTACAAAAGGTGAAGAAGTTTTTTATAGAGTATATGACTGTGAAACACAGTCTTTTAAAGAGCCTATAAAAATCATACCGAAAAAGGTGGTTATAACAGAGGGCAGTTATTCCTGCCATCCTGAGCTTTTTGATTTTTATGATTTGCGAATTTTTCTCACAGTTTCTTCCGAGGTTCAGATGAAACGCATCATAAATCGCAATGGAAAAGCTGATGCAGAAAATTTTAAAAACAAATGGATTCCTATGGAAGAAAAGTATTTTGAGTATTTTAAAATCAGAGAAAAATGTGATTTGATTTTTATGACGAAATAAAAATTAGGTCAGTTTGCATATTGCTGAATAACAAATAAAGCAAAACAAAATTAGGCTTGGCTTCAACAGATTATGGATTCGTTTTTGTCACAAGAAAAAGAGATAACAGAATTGCAGAATGAAATGTTTTAAATAATGCAATAAAAAACACACCGAAACGATTTTTCGTTTCGGTGTGTTTTTTAAAATTCGAACTTATTCTACTCCAAAATATTTAACAGCGTTGTTATAGGAAATGTCCTGAACAACCTTTGAAAGAAATTCTATATCTTCGGGATATTTGCCCTCTTCCACAAGGTCACCTAAAAGCTCGCAGAGAATTCTGCGGAAATATTCGTGACGGGGGTAAGAAAGAAAGCTTCTTGAGTCGGTAATCATACCGACAAATTTGGAAATAACGCCCAGGTTCATAAGTGTCTGCATCTGAGTTCTCATACCGTCATAGTTATCATTAAACCACCAGGCAGAGCCGAATTGAATTTTACTTTCTGCTTCATCACTCTGGAAGTTACCGAGCATTGTGCCGAGAACATAGTTGTCCTTGGGGTTAAGGGTAAAGAGAACTGTTTTGGGGAGCTTATATTCTGTGTTCATTGCATCAAGAAGTCTTGAAAGATTAACCGCAATTTCATAGTCAGCAACAGAATCATATCCGGTGTCGGGACCTAATTTTTTGAACATAACACCGTTGTTGTTTCTCATAGCGCCGATATGGATTTCCATACCCCAACCGAGACGTGCATATTCATTTGCAAGGAAGAGCATAAGCTCTGTTTTATATTTATCAACCTCTTCTGTTGAGAGGGTATCACCTGCAAGGCGTTTTTTGAATATAACATTCAATTCCTCTTCGCTTGCTCTTTTATATGGAACATAGGTGAAAGCGTGGTCGGAGGCACGGCACCCCATTTCTTTGAAGAATTCAATTCTTGAAAGAAGAGCTGATTTAAGTTCTGTAAATGAGGGAACTGCTTTACCCATAACATTTTCAAGTGCTTTTACCCAATCATTGTAGCCGTCAAGCTCAATGCCGAGAGCTTTGTCGGGACGGAAAGCGGGCAGAACCTTGCATTTAAAGGTTTTATCTTCAGCTAAAAGCTTGTGATATTCAAGCGTATCTGCAGCATCGTCCGTTGTGCAAACATAAGCTACATTACTTTTTTCAATAAGCTCGCGGGGAGTAAAACCGCCTGCTTTGATTTTTGTATTTGCCTTTTCCCATATTTCATCGCTTGTTGCAGGTGAAAGAGGCTCGTAAATATCAAAATATCTCTGCAATTCAAGGTGAGTCCAATGGTAAAGGGGGTTGCCGATAAGGTTGGGCATAGCACCCGCCCAAGCCTTGAATTTTTCATAAGGTGATTTATCACCTGTAATGTATTCCTCACTTATACCGCAGGAACGCATACCGCGCCATTTATAGTGGTCGCCTGCGAGCCAGAGATAGGCAATATCCTCGGGAGTTTTGTTTTCGTAAATTTCCTTTGGGGAAAGATGACAGTGCCAATCGAAAATAGGAGTATTTTCACAAGCGGCATAAAGCTTTTTGGCAGTTTCGGTAGAAAGAAGGAAGTCCTTATCCATAAATTTTCTCATAAAATCGCCTCCGAAAAATTTCTTTAAATATATTAACACAGAAAAGTAATATTTTCAATGAAAAGCCTAAAAATAATGTCAGTAACAATATTTTCTTGAAGAGGTGAATTTTGTTGTTTATTGAAAGTGACGGAGTAATTGACGAGAAAAGGCTTTTTGAAATTATAAAAAAATCCGTTGAGCAGAGAAATTTAAAAAAAGTTCTTATTTTACCGCCCGATTATACAAGAATGTATTCGGGAGCAGGTAAAATCACAAATATGTACTACAATCTTTTGAAAGATAAATGCATTGTTGATATTATGCCTGCTTTGGGAACTCATCGCCCTGTTACAAAGGAAGAAAGTGAGATTTTTTTCGGCAAGGACATTCCCTATGAAAAACTCATCGTCCATAATTGGCGCAGGGATGTTGTAAAAATCGGTGAAGTGCCGAAGGAATTTGTTAAAAGTGTTTCCGAAGGTCTTGTTGATACTAAAATTGATGTTGAAGTAAATAAAAGACTTTTAGACAAATCCTATGACCTTATTATTTCCGTAGGACAGGTTGTGCCTCACGAGGTTGTGGGAATGGCAAATTATTCTAAAAATATCTTTGTGGGTTGTGGCGGAAGCAGTATGATAAATTCCTCCCATATGCTTGGTGCTTTTTATGGTCTCGAACGGATTATGGGACGGGATTTTTCACCTGTGAGAAAGGTTCTTGACTATGCCGAAGAGCATTTTATAAAAGATATACCTCTTTTGTATGTTTTTACGGTTACAACCACCAATGAAAAGGATGAAACGCTCATTCACGGTATATACATTGGCAGAGATAGAGAGCTTTTTGAAAAATCAGTTCTTAAAAGTCAAAAAATGAATATGACAAAATTAAGGGAACCCATAAAAAAAGCTGTGGTTTATCTTGACCCGAGAGAATTCAGAAGCACATGGCTTGGTAATAAGGCGGTTTACAGAACACGAATGGCTATGGAAGAGGGCGGAGAGTTAATCGTTCTTGCTCCCAATGTTAAAAAATTCGGTGAAGATGATGAAAATGACCGCCTTATAAGGAAATTCGGTTATGTGGGCAGAAAAAAGGTTTTGGAGCTTGTGAAAACAGAGGAGGAATTAAAAAACAATTTATCTGTGGCGGCGCATCTCATTCACGGCTCTTCCGACGGAAGATTCAATGTTACCTATTGCACAAAATATCTTACTAAGGAAGAGGTTGAGAGTGTTGGATTTCAATTTATGCCATACGATGAAGCGGTAAAAAAATATGACCCTAAAAAGCTCAAGGACGGCTACAACACAGTTGACGGCGAAGAAATTTATTATATAAGCAATCCGGCATTAGGGTTGTGGACTGTTTGAATAACTTTATTAGGAGACTTATTATCATCCCTGTTTCATCTTTGATGAAATAGGGAGGGGGACCGCGTTAGCGGTGGTGGGTTGACCCGTTCCCCATTTACTTTGTTGATGAAAGGAAATGAACGAATGAAAAAAGCAGATATAGGACTTATCGGTCTTGCGGTTATGGGTGAGAACCTTGCAATGAATATGGAAAGCAAGGGCTTTACCGTTGCAGTTTATAACAGAGATTCAAAAACGGTGGACAATTTTATTAACGGAAGAGGAAAAAATAAAAATTTTATAGGCGCTCATACTTTGGAAGAGTTGGTTTCTGCAACAGAAAAGCCGAGAAAAATAATGATGATGATAAAAGCGGGTGCGCCCGTTGATGAAGTTATCGAAAAACTCATTCCCTTGCTTGATAAAGGCGATATTATTATTGACGGCGGTAATTCATATTTCAAAGATACCGAAAGAAGAACAGAATATGTTGAAAGCAAAGGGCTTCTTTATATCGGAACGGGCGTTTCCGGCGGTGAAGAGGGTGCTTTGAACGGACCCTCTATGATGCCCGGCGGTTCGAGGTCGGCTTGGGAAAGTGTTAAACCGATTTTTCAAGCAATTTGCGCTAAAACCGAAGACGGTACGCCCTGTTGCGATTGGGTAGGAGAAGGCGGTGCAGGTCATTTTGTGAAAATGGTTCACAATGGAATTGAATACGGTGATATGCAGCTTATCAGCGAAGTTTATCACTTTATGAAAGTGATTTTAGAGTTCAATGCAGAAGATATGCACCGAGTTTTTGACGAATGGAACAAAGGAAAATTGGACAGTTATCTCATTGAAATTACAAGTAAGATTTTTACTTTAAAGGATGAGGACGGCTCACCTCTTGTTGAAAAAATTCTCGATTCTGCAGGTCAAAAGGGTACGGGTAAATGGACAAGCGTTGCTTCACTTGACGAGGGTGTGCCATTAACACTTATTACCGAAGCGGTTTTTGCCAGAATGTTAAGCTCAATGAAGGAAGAAAGAGTTGAAGCCTCCAAAGAGCTTACAGGGCCTTTGGTGGATTTTAAAGGGGAAAGAGATGAGTATATCGGCAGACTTCGTGAGGCTCTTTACTGCGCAAAAATAATTTCCTATGCTCAAGGTTACGCTTTGATGAAATCGGCTTCCGATAAATATAATTGGAACCTCAATTTCGGAGCAATAGCACTCATGTGGCGTGGTGGCTGTATTATAAGAAGTGTGTTTTTAGATAAAATCAAAGAAGCATTTGACAAAAAGCCCGACTTGAAAAATCTTCTTCTTGACGGCTATTTTAAAAATGAAGTTCTTGACGGAATGGAAAGTTTAAGAAAAATTTGTGCTATTTGTATGTTGAACGGTGTTTATGCCCCATCCTTGACTGCAGCGCTCACTTATTTTGACGGCTACCGTTCGGAAAAGCTCCCTGCAAATCTTATTCAGGCTCAAAGGGATTTTTTCGGCGCTCACACCTATGAAAGAACAGATTTCCCGAGAGGTAAATTCTTCCATACAAATTGGAGCGGAAAGGGTGGAAATACTGCATCAACAAGCTATAATGCATAAAAGTTAGGAGTTAGGAGTGAGGAGTGTCGGGGAAGCATTGCTTCCAAACATTATAATAGCATCGCGGACCCGAAACTTGCCACTTTCCATTTTCAACTTGCCACTTAATGAACGAGGTTTTAAAAATGATAGAGATAAAAAAAGATTATAAGTACGCTCTTGTTGTCCCCACAAGTATGGGTGTTCGACTTTTGCCACCTGACAGACAGACGGTTTTTTCTTCCGATGTTTTTTATATGCAGGCTACCTCAGCGGAAACCAATGTTGCATCAATCTGCTCGTATTTAGGTCTTCCCGTAAAGGTTCTCACAACCTTTGTAAAAGACAGCCCTATTGCCCGGTTTATAAAAGCAAATCTTCGTTCTCGAAATATGGAATTTGAGGGTAAGGATGTGGAGCAGGGCGGACCTTGGGGGTATCGCCATCAGTTTAATATTGCCGATAGCGGTTTCGGTCTTCGCGGTCCTCGTGTTCATAATGACAGAGCAGGAGAGGTAGGAAAAACTCTTAATATAAAGGATTTTGATTTAGAAAAGCTTTTAGGTGAAGAAGGCGTTGGAATTTTGCACCTGACAGGGCTTATCTGTGCTCTTTCAAAGGAAACAGGTAGATTCTGCCTTGAGCTTGCAAAAACTGCAAAAAAATACGGAACAGTTGTATCCTTTGATTTTAATTACCGCGCTTCATTTTGGGAAAACAGAGAGGAAGAGTTAAGGGGGATTTTCAGAGAGATTGCAGGTATTTCCGATATTATAATCGGTAATGAATCGGATTTTACTTTATGCCTTGGGTTACAGTTCGAATCTGTTGCGTACAAGGAAGAAATGACACCGATTGAAAAATTCAAGGAAACCATAAGGCAAGTAAAAAATGAATTTCCAAATACAACTGTATTTGCAACAAATCTTCGTGAGGTCAAGCACGCAAACCGTCATATGTGGGGTGCGGTTATGCTCAATGGTAATGTTTGGGAATCCATAAACCCCAAGCAAATTGCCGTAATGGACCGTATAGGCGGTGGCGATGCCTTTGTCGGCGGTCTTCTTTACGGCATTTTAAAAGGCTACACCCCCGAAAAGCAATTGCAATTCGGTTGGGCGTGCGGTGCTCTTGCCTGCACATATATTACCGACTATCTCCAACCCGATAATGAGGAACAGATTTGGGATGTGTGGAATGGAAATATGAGGGTAAAAAGATAGAAAGCACTCACCGAGTGCTTTCTATCTTTTATAATTTGATTTTAAAAACTAATTTGTGGGCGGAATCGGAATTTTCACTTTTTCTGCAGGGTGCGTGAGCATCCTGGGGGAAGAATACCATAAAATAGCCTTTTCTTAAAGCAAGGAGCTGACCATTGGGTGCATCCATAAATGCAATATCGGAGCCTTCTTTGAAATCCTCGGTAATGTTGCATTCATCAAAGTTTGCCCATCCGATATTTTCTTCACCCTCAAACATTACCTGAACATCGGCATATTCCTTGTGTGATTCATATTTTAATGGGGTATCGGGGTTTATATCGTATTTTGCCACGTTACACCAAGCGTTCTCACCGTCAATTTCAATTTTTCCGTTTTCAAAAGGTGCTTCGCAGAACTCTTTATATGTAGCTTCTACTTTTTCAAAGCCCTCAAGCTTGTCAAAGTACAAGCTCATATTTTCAATTTTATCGTAAATCATTTTTCATCCACCTCGCCTAACATAAGCTTCCTTTCCTTTTTCTCGTTTTCGGGGAGTGTATAGTTATAAAGCACGGTCCAAAGAATTATTGCACCGAAAACAGCAGGAATAAACCAGAAGTTTGTGGTGAGTGTAAGTGTTTCAACCTGGCCGATTAAACCACCCCACCAAGCCCCTGTCAAAGAAGAAATGCTTACGGTTTGCTCAATAAGTGGCTCTGCGATAGCATCAAAAGCAGAGTTGAGCATTAAGCAAAGTCCTATCCCTACAATGCCGGAGTAAATAACCTTACGATTGTTTTTTGTTACTAAAGCGAGTATAGCAGTTACAATAGCACAAACTATAATTAAAACTATGATTACTGCAAAAACAATGGCAGGAGTGATTAGTATTTCTGCGCTTTCGGAATTAACATTACTGTTGTTCATTAAGCCCTCAGCTGATGAGAATAAGTTGAAAATATCGTACAAGGAGGTGCTATCAGCCATGCTTGTAGGAAGTGTGCCACCATTTTGTTTAAGAATTTCTGCAATCGTATCAGTTCCCTTTATCTGCCCGATAAATGACAGTAATTGCACAGCAAAAGAAGAGACTTTGTAGTAAAGAGTATTTGAAAAGAACATTATTGGGATTGTTGCTAAAGCACCTAAAGCAGCAACAATTTTATATACATATTTCATTATTTATTCATCCTTTCGGAAAATTTACTTCCAAGAAGAGTTGAGTTCAACAGTTCTGTTGAAGATGGGGGCATCATCGGAGGAATCTTTATCAACGCAGAAATAACCGTTTCTCATAAACTGGAAGGAATCAAGCGCCTTTGCACCTTTGATACCTTCTTCAATAAGGCAATCTTTAAGAATTACAAGAGATTCGGGGTTAATTGCATTTACAAATTCATCATCAGGAACACCTGCAGGGTCTTCAACATTGAAAAGTCTGTCATAAAGACGGACCTCTGCTTTAAATGCTTTAGGACCTGCCCAGTGGATTGTACCTTTAATCTTTCTTCCGTCGGGAGCGTTACCGCCCTTGGTATCGGGGTCATAGGTACAATGGAGAACTGTTACATTGCCGTTTTCATCGGTTTCATAGGAATTGCAGGTGATGAAATATGCACCTTTAAGCCTTACCTCGTTACCGGGGAAAAGACGGAAGTATTTCTTAACAGGCTCTGCCATAAAGTCGGTTCTTTCAACATAAATTTCTTTGCCGAAAGTAACTTTTCTCTTGCCGAGCTCGGGTTTATTGGGATGGATTTCAACCTCTAATTCCTCTGTCTGACCCTCGGGGTAGTTGTCTATAACAACCTTTAGTGGATCAAGAACCGCCATTGCACGGGGAGCGTTTTCGTTAAGCTCGTCCCTTACACAAGCCTCAAGAAGCCCGTAATCCACAACGCTGTATGCCTTTGAAACGCCGACCTTCTCTATAAAGGTGCGGATTGCTTTTGCAGGGTAGCCTCGTCTTCTCATACCGCAGATTGTAGCCATTCGGGGATCGTCCCAACCGCTTACAAGATTGTCTGTTACAAGGCGGATGTTTCTTCTCTTGCTTGTAATGCAGTAGTTGAGATTAAGTCTTGCAAATTCAATCTGTCTCGGGGGTTCTTCAAAACCGATCTGCTCAATAAACCAGTTGTAAAGAGGTCTGTGGTTTTCAAATTCAAGAGAGCAAAGAGAATAAGTTACACCCTCGCGTGCATCGGAAAGGGGGTGGGCAAAGTCATAAATGGGATAAACGCACCATTTGTTGCCTGTCTGGTGGTGGTCAACGTGCATAATTCTGTAAATTGCAGGGTCACGCATATTCATATTGGGTGAAGCCATATCAATTTTTGCACGGAGAACCTTTGCACCATCGGGGAATTCACCGTCGGTCATTCTCTTGAAAAGATCCAGGTTTTCTTCAATGCTTCTGTCACGGTAGGGGCTGTTTTTACCGGGCTCTGTAAGAGTTCCGCGATATTCTCTCATTTCCTCTGCGGAAAGGTCATCAACATAAGCCTTGCCGTCTTTAATAAGTTTAATTGCACATTCATAAAGGAAATCAAAATAGCTTGAAGCATAAAGGCATTTCTCCCATTTGAAGCCGAGCCATTCAATATCTTCCTTGATGGATTCAACGTATTCAATGTCTTCTTTTGAGGGGTTTGTATCGTCAAGACGAAGGTTACAAACACCGCCGTATTTCATAGCAGTTGTAAAGTCGATGCAAATAGCTTTAGCGTGTCCGATGTGAAGATAACCGTTGGGTTCGGGAGGGAAACGGGTCTGAACCTTGGTGTTGACACCGCTTGCCAATTCTTCGTCAATAATATCGTGAATAAAATTACCCGCATTTTCGTTTATAATTTCTTCCATAATGTATCTCCTTAGAGTGTTTCAATAACTTTATTTATTCTTTTGTTTACCTTGTCCTGACCAAGAAGGCTCATAATAGAGCAAAGGTCGGGAGTGTTTTTTCTTGAGGTTACTGCAAGGCGGATAACTGTTGAAACATCGCCCACGTGACCCTTGAAAAGCTCGGGGCTTTTCTTGTATTCTTTAACGTTAGGAGTAAAGCCTAAAGGCTCGCAAAGATCTTTGATTTTTGAGAACCAAGCATCCTTACCGTCCTCAGCACTATATACCTTGAGATAATTTTCAAGAATTGCTTTTGCATCCTCTTTTGCAATGTTTTCGGGAAGGTCAAAAGAAGGAGTGTAATATTCATCAAACATATATGCAAAATATTCCTTAACCTCGCTCCATTTTGCAATATCCTTACGGGGTTTGTTGCTTTCTCTGTCAATATTCACCATTGCCTTTGATTTTTCGGGGTCTGCGGTGAATACCTTGAAGAATTCTTCATCATATTTTTCTGCCCAAGCTGAAATATAGTCATAAACAGTTTGTGCATTCATAACCGAAATAACATTTTTACTTACATCATTGAGCTTTACAAGGTCGAAAAGGCAACCGCTGGGGCTCATTTTTTTAAGATTAAAGGGGAAGGAGAAAGCATCCTCTTTGGGATTTGCTCTGCGCCAATCTTCAAAGTTAGAGTTAAGCAGAGTGAGGAGATATTCAATAAGACTTTCTTTTGGGAAACCTTCTTCAACAAAGTAGCTTACTGCTGCTTCGGGGTCTTTACGTTTTGAAAGCTTACGTTTTGTGCCGTCCTCTTCGTCAATTTTCATAACCTGAGGAGTATGGGCATATTTGGGAACTTTAAAACCGCAAGCCTTGAAAAGTGCAATATGCTTGGGTACTGAGGAAATCCATTCCTCACCACGGATAACGTGAGTTGTTCTCATAAAATGGTCATCACAAGCGTGGGCAAAGTGGTAGGTGGGAATACCGTCGGATTTAAGAAGAACTTCATCAATTATGTTTTCGGGCATTTCTATTTTGCCACGGATTATATCATCAAAGAAAATTCTTTTATCTTCTTGTCCGTCAGAGCGGAAACGAAGAACATAGGGCTTGCCGTTTTTGATATTCTCTTCAATTTCTTCGAAAGTAAGGTCACGGCATTTTGCCCATTTGCCGAAATAACCCCGGATGAGAGCATCGCCCTTTTCCTGCTCCTGACGGATTTCGGAAAGCTCGTCCGCAGTGCAGAAGCAAGGGTAAGCAAGGCCTTTTTGAACCAATTCCTTTGCAACAACGTGATAAATGCCTGCACGTTGGCTTTGAGTATAAGGACCATAAGCACCTTTTTCTGTGTTAAAGCCTGTAACACCCTCATCAAAATCTATGCCGAAGGAATCAAAGCCGTTAATTATTGCAGAAACACCGTCGTCAATTTCACGTTTCTTGTCGGTATCTTCAACACGAAGATAGGCAACACCGCCTGTTGCTTTTGCAGTAAGAACGTCAACAAGTGCACCGAAAAGACCGCCGATGTGAAGATAGCCTGTTGGAGAGGGGGCAAATCGTGTAACACGGGCGCCTTCTTTAAGCTCTCTTTCGGGATACCTTTTTTCAAGGTCTTCTACAGTTTCCGTTACATTGGGAAAAAGAAGCTCTGCTAATTTGTTGCAGTCATAATTCATATTAAAAACTCCAATAAAATAAGATTGCATAATTTGACACTTTATTATTGCAGAAAAATGAAAAAGTATCAATAGTTTTTGAGGATTTTTTTGCTGTTTATCTTGTAATTATACATATTATTTGATAGAATTTTTCTAAAGAAAGCGAATTTTAAAGCCGAGGATGAAATAAAATGGATATTTCCAATGTATTATAAGCTACAGCATTTACTTAATTATATTTAGCGGAATGTTTTTTCAACGTCTGCTTACCCCAAGAACAATTATTGAATATGACGACCATGGACTTTATATTTACAGAACAGGTAAGCCCGTTACTCTCTTGAGATACGAGGCGCTTTGGAGCTCATATTCGGAAGAGGATTTTGAGAATGTTGAGCTTTGCTATCACAGGGGATTTTACAGGTGCAGAAATATAAAAGTCAGCAATCCATTTTGGGGGATAATTAAAACAGGTTCAATAAGAATAGAAATTCCTGATGAATTTATAAATCTCGGCGGCATTTACCACGTTAAAGAGGTTGAAAGAGAATATAAAAGAAAACCAAAGACAGAGAGAGCTTGAAGAATTAGCAAAGCATAATCCTGATACATAAGTGTAAAAGTAGTGCGAAGTTTATCATCCCTGTTTCATCTCTGATGAAATAGGGAGGGGGACCGCGTTAGCGGTGGTGGGTTGCCCAGTTCCCTCTTTACTTCGTTGATAATGGAGGGAATTGTTTGAAATTATATATAATCCGTCACGGCGAAACCTTTGGTAATCTGAATGGTGACGGCTTTTCTGAAACTGACCTTACTCCAAAGGGAGAAAGGCAGATTGCTCTTTTAGGCGAAAGATTTAAAGATGAAAACATTGATAAATTCTATGTAAGTCCTTTAGTCAGAGCAGTTAAAACTGCAAATGCGGTAAGAGAACACCACAAAAGCACACCGATAATCATTGATTCTCTTCTTCTTGAAAAGGGTACTGCTCCCGATTACATAGGTCTTCCCGATGAAGAAATAAAAAAGCTTTGCCCCGATGCCCAAATTAATCACCGCACCCCATTGGGCGAAGAAAACGACGAAAAAGCATATTACAGAGCAAAGAAAATAACAGAAAAAATCAAAGCGGAAAATGACTTTGAAAGCACGGTTGTTATAATTGCCCACGGAACATTTAACAGCTACCTTGTTCTTGCCGCATTAGATTTCCCTTTGAAAGAAAATTTCAATTTTTCACACGTTAATACAGGGGTAACGTTAGTACAGTATCTGAAAGAAAATGGTGTAATAAAAACAAAACTTAAATATCTTAATGATTATTCTCATTTAGATGAAAAACCGCAGTTGTAACCCAACGAAAAAAGAGATGGCGAAAACCATCTCTTTTTTGTTGGGTAAAAATATAAGCCGGGTTCTGTCGTTTAAGGCAATCATCTATCTACGCCATTTGTTGCCAAATGGCTCTAGCCACCCTTCGGGGTTGCGAAAAAAATTCGCGGCACGGCTCCACCCCTGTCGGTGTTGCATCGGGTAGGGTTTACATGGCAGCAATGTCTCCATTGCCCCGGTGAGCTCTTACCTCGCCTTTCCACCCTTACCGAAAAATCGGCGGTATATCTCTGTTGCACTTTCCCTAAGGTTTCCCTCGGCTGCCGTTAGCAGTTACCCTGCCGTGAGATGCCCGGACTTTCCTCATCTGCAAAAAAATCGCATCCGCGACTGCCCATTTTACCGAAAAGAATTTTACAATATATTTTTCATTTAGTCAATAGGGAAGATTTTGAGAAGATGCCAGTTGCCAGTTGCCAGATGCCGGAATAAAGTAAAATTAATGCGAATATTATCATCCCTGTTCCATTTTTGATGGAATAGGGAGGGGGACCGCGTTAGCGGTGGTGGGTTGCCCCGTAAAGATTACTCTTTGTAAAAGTATTGCAAGTGACAAGAATTTATTGTATAATATATTCGTATAACTATGCAAAAACTTGTTAAGAGGTAGTAATTATGAAGCTTGAAGAAAAGAAGCTTTCTTCTGAAGAAATTTTTGACGGAGTTGCAATTCACCTTTTTAAAGATGAAATTCTTCTTCCTAATGGTAATAAAGGTGTTCGTGAGGTTATTCGTCATCCCGGTGCGGTGTGTGTTTTGCCTTTTACTGAGGACGGGCAGGTTGTTTTTGTTAACCAGTTCAGATACGCTTTGAATAAAGTTACTTTAGAGGTCCCTGCAGGTAAGCTTGAGAAAGGTGAAGACCCCAAAGAAGCAGCGCTTCGGGAGCTTTCCGAAGAAACAGGACTTTCTGCAAACAAAATTTTTCCTATCGGAGATTTATATACAACTCCTGCTCTTATTGATGAGGTAATTCATATGTATATTGCAACGGATTTAACAGAGGGTGAACAGCATCTCGATGAGGATGAATTTGTCAATACTCTTAAAATGCCTTTGAGCGAAGCTGTTGAAAAAGTAATGAGCGGTGAAATCAAAGATTCAAAAACTCAAACAATTATTCTTAAAGCGGATAAATATTTTGAAAAGCAAAAGGAGGAGAAGAAATGAAAACATTAAAAAAATCCCTTGCGGTTTTTCTTGCAATATTGTGTCTGTTTTCTGTTTTTTCCGTAACGGCATTTGCGGCAACAAAATACAAATCCTATGACGGTAAATATGGTTTAATGGTTCCCGTTAAATCCGATTTTAAAACAAAATGCATATCATATAGTATCAATTCTGATAAGGGTACATTAACCTTCTCTTTTAAAAGCAAGGGCTATGAAAAAAATGTTTATTTCGGCCTTACCATTTATGAGGATGAAGCAAGGCAGAATATTCTCATAAATAAAAGCGGAGCATTTCCGACAGTTAACAGTAAAGGTAATATGACTATTGATTTTTCACCTCTTGAAAGCGGTACGTATTACGGACTTACCTTTACATATATCAAAAGTGGTAGCGACCTTGTTGTTGATAAAGATAGTATTTACCAGTTTGAAATAAAGCTAAATAAAATTGCAACGGTAACACCCAAAATAACCGAAGCAGAAGCCCTTTATTCCGGTAACTATCTTAAATGGCAAAAGGTTACTTATGCAGATTTTTACAGGATTTACAGAAAACAAGAGGGAACAAGCTGGAAAAAGCTTGAAGACGTAACAAAGCTTACATATACCGATAAAACTGCCGTAAAAGGCGAGAAATATATTTATTCTGTCAGAGCCTTTGATGGCGATTGCTACAGTAAATATAACAAAAATGGTGTTGATTTAATTTATCTTGCACCTCCCAAAATAAATGGTGCTCCCGAAACTCTTGAAGATAACAAAATAAAAATTTCGTGGAATACGGTTAAGGGTGCAGAAAAATACAGAATTTACAGAAAAGCCGAGGGGGAAAAGAAATATACTCGTCTGGCAACTGTCAGCAACAAGGTTTTAGAATATACCGATAAATCTTCCAAAAAAGACGGCGTTACATATTATTATGCAGTTAAAGCGGTCAACGGAACAACAGCGGGAGTTTTGTCGCAGAAGGCAGAGAAAACTCTTTTTGCGTCACAAAAGGCGGTGGCTTCTTGTGTTGGTAAAGCGGTTACCATTAAATGGAATGTTGTTGAAGGTGCAACGGAATATAAGCTTTTCAAGAAAAATACTGCAGGTAATTGGGATATGATATATTCCGGCAGTGATTCTTCTGAATATATTGACACAGAAGTTTCTTCCGGAAAAAAATACACTTATTCACTTGTTGCAGAAAGAAATGGTGAATACAGTAGTTTTGATACAAAGGGTGTTACTGTATACTGCCTTTCAGAGCCGAAAATAAGTTCTGTTACATCAAATGTTGATAATAGCGTTTACCTTAAATGGAATGCAGTTGAGGGCGCAACAAAATACAATATTTACAGAGAATCGCCCTTTGAAGAATATAAACTTATCGGTTCAACAACTAAAACTGACTTCTATGATACAAGCTCAAAGGCTAACAACTATTTCTATACTTATTATGTTGAGGCTGCTAACACAAACAGCTTAAGCGTTTCCGGTAACAACACAAAAATGCATTTGTATATGAAAGCACCGGAGCTGGTTTCCGTTAAATGGAGTAGCGGTAATGTTATTAAATGGAAACGTGTAGCCGGGGCTACATCTTATAAAATTTACAGAAAAACTCCTTCAGGCAGCTATAAGGAAATTGCAGTAGTAAAGGATGTTTTGTCATATAAAGATACAACTGCTAAAAAGAGCTCAAAATATTACTATACCGTTGCTGCGATGAATGGTAAGTACAAAGGCTCTTATGAAAACGGAATAGGAATTAACTGCCTTAATGCTCCCGAAATCACAAGTGTTGCTTTAAACAGTAAAAAGCAAGCGGTTGTCAAATGGGAAAAGGTGAGCGGTGCAAGCGGTTACTATGTTTACAGAAAAGCCACAGCAGACGGAAGTTGGGTAAATCTCGGAAAAACGACCTCCCTGACATACACTGATAAAACCGCAAGAGAAAGCGGTGTTAAATATTTCTACACAGTAAGAGCATATAACTCAAGCGGCAAAGGTATTTACAGCAAATTTGGTAAAGAGCTATAAAAATTCCCCTATTCACTTTGATTGAAGCAAGGTGAATAGGGGGAAGTTTTTTTATTTTACTCTGTCAAGCATTCCTTTTTTATACATAAACAACGCGCCACCTACGGAAGCCACAATACCTACAAAAAGTAATGTGCTTGCGCCCATTGTGGGGGCGAAAACAAGAACGATAATCATAACGATAATCGGGAAGAAAGAAATTCTCCAGTGCTTTATAAAATAGCCTGCACCAAGTGCACCGAAAAGTGCGGGAAGAACCTGTGCAAATGCAGGTTTAAGAAGAGCGCTGTCTGTGAAGGTCTGAAGGAAGGGTGCGAAAGCAAGAATACCTATTGCAAGAACAATTGTTGTAACAATTGAGGAGGTAGCAATTGCAATTGTTGAAACAACCTCGCCTTCTTCAGAGTTTGCTTTAACATCTGCGCCTTCCATAGCATTTATAGCACAAGGAAGCTTAAGGTTTGCGATATTACCTGTAACGAATGAAAGATATGTACCGCCTGCACCAAGCATGGGAGTATAAACAATAACTTCCACCACTGCAACTGTCCAATAAGTAGGAATAAGCTTAAGAAGACCTTGAAGAACACCATTTATGGGCGGGAAAACATCAAGATAAAGGCAAACTGCCATAGGGAACATAAGAAGCACACAAAGTGCGGTTATTGTTGAAATTCTTCCCCAGGAATGAACGCGGTCTATATATGATTTGTTTTTATTTTTATTTTTAGCCATTTTTAACCCCTCCATTCAAATGTTGCAATTTCTTCGGGAAGAACATTGAAGAATATAATCGCAGCAACCATTGCGATTATCATACCAATTGGCATAACAAAAGGCTCTAACCAGGTGAGCTTGCATTTTTTTGCAACGATTTCAAGAACTATTGAAACTACAATAGCAACAACCAAAGTTATTATTGAAAGAACACCGGCACCATCACCGAAGGTTTCAGGCTTACCTGCACCGATTATGGCACGTGCTATGAATGCACCGATAAGTCCGATAAAAATTGCGGGTGTAGCAAAATTATTGATGAAGCCGTTAAGAGTTCTTTTTTTCTTTGTATCTGCTGGCGCTTCGGCTGTTTCCTCTGCTTGAGGTGCTTCCTCTTTTTTACCTGCTGCAAGGAACTTTTTATGAAGAGGCTTTGCAATAAAGGGAAGAATCACGAGAGAGAAGCAGATACCCAAAGTCATAACCCAGGCAACGCCTGCATAAACCTCGGGATCGGTAACCTCAACTGCCATACCACCTTGGTGCCCCATAGCCTCCATTGCTGCTTCAGCTGCAGTAGTTTCGTACATAAGGTTGCCGATAACTGAAAGGCGAACCCAAGGAATAACAAGACCTAATGCAGGAGCAAGAGCAATAACTGTTGCAAGAACAGAAAGTGCTGAAGGCACTGTAAAGAGTGCGCTTGAGGTAATAGCGTTACGCAGCTTTGCTTTGTCCAAGCCGATGGCTCTGCCTTGTTTATATGCTTTAACAAGGAAGAAAACAGACTGGGCAAGAACAAAAAGGATAACTGCACCTGCTATAAAATATAGCGTGGGAGAACTTTTGAAATCCATATTTATCACTACCTTTTTAAAATATGTTAACAGTTTAACAGTATCTGTTAAAAATGTCAATTAATTATAGCCGAAAGATTTGAATTTTAGGCGTACGGGATTCAAGTCTTTTCGGCTATAGTTTTTTGTTTATACAGATGATGCCGTTATTTGTAATGTCAATAACACCGTAGCAACCATCTCGCAGACTACCCGGGTTAAAATAATAAATGCCGTCTTTATAGATGCTTTCGGGCTTATGAGTGTGTCCGAAAAGAACAATGTGGCATTTTTCGCTTACTGCCTCAAGCTGTAAATCGGTTAAACCGAATTTAACATTCTGCAGGTAGCCGTGGGTTGCCATTATTTTTTTACTGCATATTATCCTTACATCTTTTTCGGGAAGAAAACTGCTCAAGTCACAATTTCCGCGAACGCCTATAAAGGCTTGTTCTTTTCCGTAAATCAGCTTTGCTTCTTCAAATTCATTTGCACCGTCCCCTAAAAAATAAACTACTTCGGCAGTCGGCTCCTCGGTAATGGCGGTGAAAAGGTTAAAATTATGGCGATGTGAATCGGAAAGTACAAGTATCCTCATACATAATCAACCTCGCAATTCAATATATTGTAATAATTATATAACAAATAGGCGGTGTATTTCAATGAATAATCAAAGAAATGATAAAATTGATGTAAATGAGCTTCTGAAAAAGGCAAGAGAAAACGATAGTTTAAATACCAGTGAAGGTGTGAATGATTTTATAAATAAAAATTTAAGTGAAGAGCAGGCGAGTGCAGTAAAAAATCTTCTTCAGGATGAAGAAAAAACAAAAGCGCTTTTAAATAGTGATGCGGCAAAAGCGATATTTGAAAAATTCTTCGGAGGGAAAACCAATGGCTGATTTTGACCTGAATGCCATTTTAAATTCCCTTACACCTGATGATATTGAAAATTTAAAGCAGACTGCGGCGAGTGTTTTAGGTGGGGTTAGCAGCGACCCGCCCAAACAGGAGCAACAAGCTGCTGAACAATCCCGAAAAGAGCAAAAATCACCACAGATTGATGAGCTGCTGAGCAGTTTGGGCGGTTTGGGTAATTTAGGTATGCCTGATTTGAGTCAGCTTTCTGCCATTATACCAATACTTCAAGCCTTTAATTCTCACGATGAGCGATTGGATTTTATAAATGCTTTGAAACCGCTTTTATCGGAAGAAAGGCAGAAAAAAGCCGATGAAGCAACAAAGCTTGTGAAGCTGATGTCCGTTTTACCGCTTTTAAGGGAAAGGGGAATAATGTAATGGCAGATTATTCATACCAGGAACTTATGAAGATGCAAAATGATGCAATCCGCAGGGCAGAGGATATGCAAAGAAGAGCAAGGCAAAGTGCAGGGTTTGAAAGAGAAAAGCAAGAAAACTCACAAATAAACACAAAAAAAGAAGAACCCCGAAGAATTCCTATGCCCAATGATTATTTAGAAAACTTAAAGCATTACGGTTCAAATTCATCAAAGAATGAGAGTGAACCAATACAAAAAGAAGGAAATAAAGAAGCTAACAGAAAAGAGTATAAGAATGAACAGCGAAACAATAATCAATCTGAGTTTCAAAACTCTATTGATGATAAAATAAAAAATATATTCGGTGATTTGAATATTGATAGCGATAAAGCTCTGCTTTTATCTTTAATTTTGCTTTTGTCGGAAGAAAAGGCGGATGAGCTTTTAATAATGGCTCTTATTTATATGCTTACTTGAAATAAAAGTAAAGCGAAGCCTATCCTCCCTGTTAGCCTTCAGGCTAATAGGGAGGGGGACCGTTCTTCTTTGGGTAAATCATAACAATGTGTATATTTCGGGTGATATATCTTTGTATTGATAAAGTACGGGCGGAATGGTGGTGGGTAGGAACCTTACCTCTTCACTTTGTTGATGAGGGGAGTTATCAATTCTGTATTTTTAATTTTTGCTCTCATCAATGATGTAAAGAGGGGACGGGGCTACCCACCACCACCCCGATTTAGTTTATTCATAAAAGCACGGATTAGCACGAAATAAACCTATTCATAAATAAAAATACTCAAGGGCGGTCCCCCTCCCTATGTGGCAGAGCTACACAGGGATGATAAGCTTCGCAAAGCTTCTTACAAGACCGCTTTTATAAAACAATCAACTAAACAGCTCTTTTAATAAGCTCCAAAACACCATATATACTGAAACCACCGAAAACTATATTCAGAAAAGATGGTAGATAAAACCACTTTTTAACATTTTCGGTATCTGCCAATCTGGCAGTTAAATAAAGGGATTGAACTATAATAACAATACCGGCTAACGGTACATATACAAACAAGCCAACAATATCCATAAAAAGCATCATAAGAAAAAATGAATGTTCAAAATCATCGTAAGGAGTAATTAATTCTGCTTCTAAAACTATAAATAAAAGGTGTGCGAAAAAGTAAAAGCCTGTAATAAAGAGTGTTACATAGGTAAATATTTTAAAGCCTTTTTCTTCTTTATCAAATTTTTTCATATCTACCTCTCCTTTCAATTACAGTATATAAAATGGAAAAGAAAAAAGATGCCCGATGTAATAAACGGACATCTTTTTGTAATTTTTGGAATATTAGAGGTCAAGGAACTCTTTTTTGCACTGCTCCTGAAGTTCAAAGCGTTCAACAATTGCCCAGAGGTTTTCGTCTGTGATAGTGTTGATTCTCTTACCGCTTGCAGTTGCCAGCATATAAAGCTGAGCTGCTTTTTCAACAGTTTCGATAAGACCGAAGGTTTCGTCCATATCTTTACCTGCACCGTAGATACCGTGAAGACCCCAGATAACAAGTCTGTATTCTTCCATTTTCTTTGCAGTTGCAATACCGATTTCGTTGTTACCGCAAACCATCCAGGGAAGAACACCGATACCGTCGGGGAAAACAACGATACATTCAGTACACATTTCCCAGAGAGTGTGGGTGAATTTTTTTTCATCAAGCTCGTGAATGTGATTCATTGCAAGAGTGTATGTAGGATGGGAGTGCATAATAACTCTGTTTTCGGGGTTAACTTTGAGTCTTGAAATGTGGCTCATAAGGTGAGCAGGAAGCTCACTTGTGAATTTACCGCCGTCTTTATAGCCCCAGAGAAGCTCTGCTGTTGTGCCGTCCTTTGCAATACGGATAATACCTAAGTTTGTTTCAGGGTCAATTTCAACATTTTTGAAATATTTACTTGTGCCTGTAACGATGAAGATTTTACCGATAAGATAGCTTGCATCAAAGCCTGTGGGGATTTCGCGGATAACATTGTTAAGGTCAAGGTATTCTGCAACCTCTTCCTCTTCCAGCATATAGCTGATGTTACCGCCGTTTCTTTCGTCCCAACCAAGACGGTACATATTAGCTGTTGTTTTTCTCATTTCTTCCACAAAGGGAGCTGTTAAAATGTCTTTCATAATATTTCTTCTTTCTGCAATTTTATTTTTTATATAATTATACAACATCTGTTTGGATTTTGCAATGCATAATAAACAAACTTTTTGTCAAATAGTCTTAACACATATCTTTTCGGTCTCAAAAAGAAAGCTGAATACTTGACAAATCTCACAAAAAGGTGTAAAATAATAATTGAAATCAATTACTATACGTTAATATAGTCTTTATCAAGGAGATCCATATGTTCAAATACGGTCACACAGAATTATCGTCATATTTCGAAAACGCATCTTTCCCCGTTATGCTTCTCAACACAGATCTGAAAATTGAATACATGAACACCGAAGCTGAAAACTGTTTTGGAAAATATCTCAGAAAATCAGATTGGGAAAAAGTTTACCTGGAACAAGATATAGCAAGACAAGTCAAACATTGTCTCAAAAAAGGTGAGACGGTAGTTCTGACCCCACCTCAGGTAAAGGATTTCAGCATGATACTTTTACAGCCCATTTTGGGGAAAGACGGAATCCCGGAGCTCGTAAGGATGAACATCGAAGTTTTCTGCGATATCCGCAGGAAATACGAGCAATACAACAATAACCAAGGTCTTTTTGATTACATAAGCAACAGCATGACAAACGAGATAAAGACAATGGAATTATCACTCAAAATACTAAAAAACAACGATAAAAATGAAGAAAACGGAATGTACTACAGATTTCTTGAAAACGGAATAGATGACTTCAAACAGAGTTTGCTGAGTTTTGAATATTTATTTGAAATAATAAAACGAAACGACATTTCAAAAGGTTCAGTATTCAACCCAAGGCTCGATATCCAGCAGATCGCAGAAAATACAGAAGATGTTGAATATACAGACCTCATCGGAAAGGACAGTTGTATTTTTTACAACCGCAGTGCGTTGGAAACAGCAATAAAAACGATCATTCAATACACTCAGACTGTTGCAGGAACCAGATCCGTTAAAATGAAGTCCTATGAAAAAGACCCGTATTTCGTCTTTGTTTTTACTGCTGAAAAATGCGAAGACAATGCAAAAGACAATACTTCTTTGAATGAATTGAGTGCGGCTATGGATATTATAAAACTCAGAGCCGAAGAAAACGGCGGAAATCTGCGGGAGATCAACTCCGAAGACCAAATCAAAGTAATGTATTCCATAAAAAAGCACATTCGCTCCGAGTATTCCACAATATTTAATCAGGATCAAATTAAATTTTGAAAGGATAGATCAATATGAGATTCCAGGCACACAGAGGTGTAAACACAGAATTCCCCGAAAACACAATAATTGCCTATAAAGCAGCGAAAGACCAAGGTTATGTTATAATAGAACTTGACCCGAAAGTTACGGCTGACGGAGAATTCGTACTCCACCATGACAGCACGGTAAACAGAACAGGCAGGAATCCCGATGGAAGCAAAATAGAAAAAGGAACAAGAGTTGACGCTCTTACCCTGACGGA
>JAZOAO010000008.1:0-155035 GCA_045595505.1 Acutalibacteraceae bacterium
AATCCCGTGATACGAAAGTATCGTACCGGTTCGATCCCGGTCACCGGCACCACCGAGGGATAAAATATCGCGGAGTAGAGCAGCCTGGTAGCTCGTCGGGCTCATAACCCGGAGGCCGGGTGGTTCAAATCCCACCTCCGCAACCAGTAAGCAAAGGATACCTAACAAGGTATCTTTTGTTTTTTGTTATGAAGTGATTGAACCACACGGGCGACGGGTTCCCGGGGCAAGCCACTCGACCGCCGCCGGTGGCGGATGCAGGGAGAGTTGCTTGGCGTAGCGGTCAAAATCGTCAGCGACGAACAGGAGCGCCCGACGATTTTGGGTACCGCAAGAGGGGTAGCGTGCTTGGTTCAAATCCCACCTCCGCAACCAAGATTGCGAACCGAAAAAGATATCGGTTCGGAAAACCCAGAAACCTGGGCGGTTTCTGGGTTTTTCGTACTATTTTTCAAAGTGAAACTCAAAAGATATCATTTCCCAAAAATGACCTTTGGGGAGGACTTGAACTATATGTTAGAGAAATATTGGGTGGAAAAATCTATAGTTATATGATATAATCAGCTCGATAAATAAAAATTTGTAGGTGGGGATTATGAGAAAGAAATTGTTTTCAATAATTGAACCAGTAAACAATGACAACAAGTTGAGCAATATTTACGATTTTATAATGATGGTAACTATCGTTATAAGCATTGTGCCACTTGCGTTCAAAGAAACAAATATTGTTTTTCAATGGATTGATTATATTACGGTAAGCATTTTCATTTTAGATTATTTTTTACGGTTAATTACCGCAGATTACAAACTAAACAAATCTGTTGCTTCGTTTTTTGTGTATCCGATAACACCAATGGCAATTATTGATTTGGTTTCAATATTGCCGTCTATAACAGTTCTGAATAACGGGTTTAAATTGCTTAAACTGTTTAGATTACTGAGAACATTAAAGGTGTTGCGTGCTTTCAAATTTTTAAGATATTCAAAGAGTTTCGATATTATAGCAAGCGTATTCAAAAAGCAGAAGAAGGTACTGTCTGCTGTTGCAACAATGGCAATTGCTTATATTTTAGTATCTGCACTTGTTATATACAATGTTGAGCCTGAATCATTTGAAACATTCTTTGATGCTATCTATTGGGCTACTATATCACTAACAACTGTCGGATATGGCGATATTTACCCTGTAACAACAATCGGTAGAATTGTCACAATGATATCTTCCGCTTTTGGTATTGCGATAATTGCCCTGCCATCTGGTGTGATTACTGCAGGTTACCTTGCCGAGATAAGCAAAGAAGAATAAAAATCCCAATTTGTTGGTCTGTTTCAACCCTGATATCTTTTTCGGTGCGACGCACCATAAAAGTAAGACATCCATCAGGGTGTCTTTTCTTTTTTTGTAACAGAAATATGACAGTGTTGTCTCAATCCTGTCATAAGTATTTACAATGAGTTTCTATTGATGTAGTATTGATTTGTTATATCACTCAATTATAATTGAAAAATCTACGGTAGAAAGGAAATAACTATGACCCAAGAGCAATATTTAAAAAATTTATCAGTGCCTCATGGTAAGGTTGATGTTGTATTGGATACGGATGCATATAACGAGATTGACGACCAGTTTGCCATAGGTTATATGCTGAAATCCACGCAGAAATTTTGTGTCAAAGGCATTTGTGCCGCACCTTTTTTGAATAACAGATCTACAAGTGCCGCTGAAGGTATGAATAAGAGCTATGATGAAATTATAAATTTACTGCAGTTAACAAAAAGAGAAGATTTGCGATCGGTTGTTTTCAAAGGTTCGGAAAACTTTTTGCCTGATGAAACAACGCCAATAGAATCTCCGGCAGTAGATTTTATTGCGGATTCAGCCGACAGTTATTCACCTGAAAATCCTCTTTATGTTATTGCTATCGGAGCTATTACCAATGTTGCATCGGCTATATTAAAAAATCCGTCAATGAAAGAAAACTGTGTGGTGGTCTGGCTTGGGGGTCACGCTACATGGGAAGAATTCGGAGCAACTGAATTCAATATGAAGCAGGATGTTGCTGCTGCAAGAGTAGTTTTAGGTTGCGGAATACCGGTGGTGCAGTTGCCGTGTAAAGGCGTTGTTGACCGTTTTGCAGCTTCTAAATATGAACTTCAATATTGGCTTAAGGGAAAAAATCAGTTGTGTGATTATTTATATAAAAACACAGTAGATGAAGCTGATTCTTATGCCGGTGGAAAACCCTGGACCAGAGTTATCTGGGATGTTACCGCAGTTGGCTGGCTTTTAAATGATGATTACAGATTTATGAATGCAAAGCTTATTCCGAGTCCTGTTCCTGAATATAACGGCACATATTCCTTTAACAAAAACAGGCATTTTATAAAATATGTTTGTGATATCAATCGGGATGCATTGTTTGAAGATTTGTTCAGAATATTAGGAGAATAAAGTATAAATTAACGACACTTATCAGAATTGATAGGTGTCGTTTAACTATATTATTCTTCGTTTTCAATAGCTTCTGTGAGAGCTTCCTTAATCACCGATAACATAAATTCAATAAAAATGGTAGATTCTCCTTCATCGTTTGAAGCATTTATTGCATCATAATAAGCACTTTGATTTTCGTGAATAATCGATTCGACGGGAAGCCAGGCAAAAAGGGGATTCCATTTTGAAAGAAGAAGTGTGTGCCATAATCTTCCAAGTCTGCCGTTGCCGTCTGCAAAGGGGTGAATAAGTTCAAATTCGTAGTGGAAAACGCAACTGCTGATAAGGGGATGCACAACAGCGTTTTTTGCCCAATTAAGTAAATCCTCAATAAGTTCGGGAACATATTGGGGTAATGTTCCGAAATGTAAAATGTTGCCCTCATTATCAACAACTCCCACCTGACCGGAACGGAAAACGCCACTTTCAGCAACAATTTCTCTTGTTAGAACACCGTGTGCAGTTAACAAATCCTCAACAGAATAAGGGTCAAGCTCTTCTAATCTCTCATAAATCTCATAAGCATTTTTGACCTCTGCAATATCTTTAGGCGGAGCAAGAACGTGTTTGCCGTTTATAACCGCAGTAACTTGTTTGATGCTTAATGAATTTTGCTCAATAGCAAGAGAACCCTGAATCGTTTTTATTCGGTTTGTTCTTCTTAAAGTGGGGTTTGAAGATAATTTGTTGATTGATGTAAACTTATCTGAAAGCTCTGAGATTTCAGATACATAACTCAGAATTTTTTCTGTGATTTTAAAAGGTGGTTTGTTCATACAATTACCTTTCTTTTTTTGGGTTTGGTTTATTATATCAAATAAAATTCTATAAATCAATAAAAGCATTTGTTTTAGTTATTTCTATTATTTTTTTCTTTAACTTTATTCGAAAATCTATTTACAAACAAAAACTCTGTGATAAAATGGAAGAAGCAATTACCAACGGAGGTATTATTATGAAAAAAATTAAATTTGGTATATTCGGTTTAGGTCGCGGAAGCGGTTTCTATGATGGCGTTTCCGCTAATAACGGTGAGGTTGTTGCCGTTTGCGATTTTGATGAAAAGAAACTCAAAAAAGCAAAAGAAGAGCACCCCGATGTTACTACGTATACCGATTTCGATGAATTTATAAATCACGAGGGCTTAGAGGCAGTTTTCCTTTGCAACTATTTCCACGAGCACACACCATATGCTATTAAAGCATTGGAGAAAAACATTCACGTTTTAAGTGAATGTACCTCTAACATTTCAATGGGTGAGGGCGTTCAGCTTGTAAGAGCGGTTGAAAAAAGCAACGCTTTCTATATGATTGCTGAAAACTATCCCTTTATGAAATTCAATCAGGAAATGCGTAAGGTTTATCAGTCAGGTGTACTCGGTAAAGCATTGTTCTGCGAGGGTGAATATAACCACCCTATTATTTCACAAAAGGAAATTGCACACTATTGCCCCACCTCTAAGCACTGGAGATACCATATTCCAAGAATTTATTATATAACTCACTCTCTCGGACCGCTTATGTATATTACAGGTGCGTTCCCAAAGAGAGTTACTGCAATGCCCGTATTCGGACCTCTTAATGAAGAAAACGGCGGTGGCGACCTTTATTGGAGATTGCCCGACAGAAGTGCAGTTGTTACCTGCCTTAATGATGATGATTCTGTTTTCCGTGTAACAGGCTGGTCCCATTTCGGCGGTCACGCCAATACATACCGTGTTTGCGGTGAGCTTGGACAGATTGAAAATCTTCGTGCAGAGGACGGCAAGGTTCTTCTTTCCTTTAATGAACAGCACATTCCCGAGGGTATGGAAAGAGTAACTGCCTACGAAGCAGACTTTGAGCCCGATGCAAAAGAGGCTGCAGAAAAAGCAGGTCACGGCGGGGGAGATTTCTTCATTGTAAGAGAATTTTTCAACGCTATCAGAGAAAACAGAAAGCCTATGTTTGATGAATATTTTGCAACAACAATGGCTTCCGTTGCAATCCTCGGTCACAGAAGTGCTATGGAATACGGCAAACCCTATGACATTCCCGATTTCCGTAAGGAAGAGGACAGAAAGCTCTGGGAAAACGATTTCCTTACTCCTTGTTACGATTCAAAGGGCAATCCTCCCACAATAGCTAATACCGAAAGAGCCGAATATCTTCCAACAGAAGAGTCTATGAAGGCTTATGATGATGCAGTTGCCGCTTACAGAGCAGCACATCCTGATGAGGACTGATATGGATTGGGAAAAATTGTTATACGACCCTGACGAAAAACCTCTTGACAGATTGGTGGAGGGTTATAGCTATACATCAATTTTCAGGACTATCGCCTTTATAGGCGATAGTCTTTCCTCAGGTGAATTTGAAGCCCGTGATGAGCAGGGGAATAAAAGCTATCACGATATGTTCGATTATTCATGGGGTCAGTTTATCGCAAGAAAAAACGGACTTAAAGCCTATAATTTCTCCCGTGGGGGAATGACTGCAAGAGAATATCTCAATTCCTTTGCAGAAGAAAACGGCTTCTGGGACGAAGATAAAAAATGCCAGGCTTATGTTATCGCTCTTGGCGTAAATGATGTTTACAACGGTGGTATGGAAATTGGCGGAGCTGAAGATGTTGACCCTGACGATTACCGAAATAATAAACCCACATTTATAGGCAACTATGCTCGGATTATCAGCCGTTATAAAGAAATCAGTCCCGATGCAAGGTTTTTCTTTGTAACATTCCCCAAAGATGATGTTCGCGGAACAGAGGAGCAAACTGTTAATACCATAAAAGCTCTCTATGATTTAACAAAGGCTTTCAGTAATTCCTATGTTATTGACCTTTATAAATACGGTCCTGTTTATGATGAACGCTTCAGAGAAAAGTTCTTTCTTTACGGGCATATGAATCCTATGGGTTATATTTTTACTGCCAATTTAATTGATTCTTATATTGATTATATTGTCCGTAAAAATCCCGAGGATTTTAAAAATATCGCTTTTATAAACACAGATACCAAATATAAATTTTGACAATTTGAGCATATTAATAAAAGTGTTATAAGGAGTGAAGATTTTGAAAATTGCTTTTTTGATGCAAAGCCTTACGATAAACCGTCTTTTGAGAAGTACGGTCAAGAAAAAGGGATTAAATTCAAATATTTTGAAACAAAATTAAATGAAGATACTGTTGATTTGGCAAAGGGCTTTGACGGTGTTTGCGCTTTTGTTAATGATACAATTAATGATGTTGTAATTGATAAGCTCAACGAAATGGGAGTAAATGTTCTCGCCCTTCGTTGCGCAGGCTTTAATAATGTTGATATGAAGCACGCTTTCGGAAAGCTTCACGTTCTGAGAGTTCCTGCATATTCACCTTATGCGGTAGCAGAGCATACAATGGCACTGCTTCTGACCTCAATCCGAAGAATTCATAAAGCATATATCCGTTCAAGAGATTATAATTTCAGCCTTGCAAACCTTACAGGCTTTGATTTGCACGGAAAGACCGTTGGCGTTATCGGAACGGGACGAATCGGCAGAGTATTTATAGATATTTGCCGTGGCTTTGGTATGAATGTTCTTGCTTTCGATAAATTTCAGACACAAGGACTCGATAACGGTGACACCATAAGATATGTTGAGCTTGACGAGTTGTTTGAAAACAGTGATATTATATCTCTTCATTGCCCATTGACTGAGGAAACTAACCATATTATTGATGAAAATGCTCTTGAAAAGTGCAAAAAGGGTGTTGTTATTCTCAATACCTCAAGAGGCGGTCTTGTGGATGCGGAAGCTCTTCTTGCAGGAATAAAGTCCAGAAAGGTCGGTGCGGCCTGTCTGGATGTTTACGAGGAAGAATCCGACATTTTCTTTGAAGACAATTCAGGTCATATTATGGAAGACGATACTTTGGCAAGGCTTATTTCAATGCCAAACGTTATTGTTACATCCCACCAGGCATTTTTAACTGAAGAAGCACTTGAAAATATTGCAGAAACAACAGTTAATAATCTTGTGAGCTTTTTTGAAACAAACCAATGTCCTAACGAGCTTTGTTATCGTTGCGGTAACACTCAGGACTGCAAGGACGGAAAGTGCTTTTAAGGTGGTTTTATGAAAAAAATTAAAATTGGTATATTAGGTGCAGGCAGAGGAATTGATATTGCACAGAATTTAATGCTTCTTGAAGATTGCGAAATAGTTGCTCTTTGCGATTTTAACGAAAAAAGACTTGAAGACGGTCTAAAAAAGCTTAGTAAAGATGTGGTAGGCTTTGCAAGCTTTGATGATTTTATAGAAAGCGAAATGGATGCGGTTGTTCTTGCAAACTTTTTCCACGAGCATACACCATACGCGATAAAATGCTTTGAAAAGGGTATTCACGTTTTCTGCGAATGTATTTCAAACGGTACAATGGCAGAGGGGGTTGAGCTTATAAGAGCTTATGAAAAAAGCAGCTCAATATTTATGCTTGCAGAAAACTATCCTCAGATGATTTTCAATCGTGAAATGAAAAAGGTCTGCGATGGTGGAACTCTCGGTAAAATCCTTTATGCCGAGGGTGAATATAATCATCCTTTGAACCCTAACGATATTGATTTCTATAAAAATTATGTTTATTTTCCGGAGCATTGGAGAAATTATCTGCCCCGTTCATATTATGTAACCCATTCTCTTGCACCGCTTATGTGGTCAACGGGCGCAACACCAAAAAAGGTTTGTGCTTACGGAGTTTTCTCTCCTATGGAGGAATATGGCACAACCCGATATGTCGGTGACAGTGCAACTATTATGATGACTCAGAATGATGACGGTTCTGTTTTTAAATTTACGGGTTGCGGTGCTTTCGGTGCGCACCATAATGCATACCGCATTTGCGGTAAAAACGGACAGATTGAGAATTTACGAGGAATGGGTAACAAGGTTATGCTTCGCTATAATGATTGGTCAATTCCTGAAGGTAAAGCGGAAGTGAACCTCTATGAGCCTACCTGGAATGATAAGGATGAAGATTTTATCAATCAGGCAGGTCACGGCGGTGGCGATTACATAGTTGCGAGAATGTTCCTTGAATGTATCAAAGAGGGCAAACAACCCGAACACCCTTATGATATTCATTCTGCAGTAACAATGTCTTCTGTGGCAATTCTCGGTCACCGTTCTATGCTTGAAGGCGGAAAAACCTACGATATTCCCGATTTTAAAATGGAAGAATGTCGCAAGGAATATGAGAATGACAGACTTACACCATTTTACTATTCAGATGGTAGAAAACCCACTATGCCTTGTTGTTCAGTGCCGGATTACAAGCCCACTGAGGAGCAAATGAAAAAATATATTGAGATTTTAGAGAGTTGATTATGCTTTATTACATACTTGTTTTCGGTGCAACAATTCTGTTTGCTCTGCAGTTTTTGTTTAATCAGAGATTTGAACATAGCAGGGGAAGCGATTTAAAATCCGCTTTGGAATTCACTCTTTATAAAAGTATAATAATAATTGTTATGATGCTTTTAATAAGCGGATTTAAAATTATTGTAACACCCTTTAGCGTGGCTTTGGCAACAGTTTATGCAGTGGCCTGCATACTGATGACCTATTTCAGCCTGAAAGCCTTTACAATAGCCAATCTGTCGGTATATTCTGTTTTTTCAATGCTCGGCGGTATGCTTTTGCCTTTCCTTTTGGGTGTGGGCTTCTATGATGAAAAGCTGACAATATTTAAAGTTATTTGTTGCGGTTTAATTATAGTTTCCGTTCTTCTTAACCTTAAAGGCGGAAAGCAAAGTAAAAAAGCCTTTTTCTACTATATGGCAGTATTTGTTCTCAATGGCGGAGTTGGTGTAATTTCAAAAATCCATCAATCATCTGATATTGCTCACACAGACAGTACGGGCTTTATGCTCCTTTCTTCTCTGGCTTGCATTATCATTTGCGGAATATGGCTTATTATTAAATATAAGAAAATACCTCTTGTAAAAGGCAAATCACTTTTGTTTGCAGGCGGTTACGGAGTTTTCAATGGCTTGGGTAACTGGTTCTTGCTTATCTCCCTTATTCATTTACCCGCTTCTGTGCAGTATCCTTTGGTGACAGGAGGCGTAATGGTTTTCTCAACAATTATAAGTGCTTTAAGAAAAGAAAAGCTGACAAAAATCGACTACATAGCAGCAGGCATTTCATTTATTGCATCGGTATTGATGGCGTTTTAACACAATACAGGGTGACGAAATTGAAAATTTCGTCACCCTGTATAATTATAATATTCTGAAAAGGTGTTATTTGTTGTAATTTATAATTGACTTTATAATTTCTCTATGATATAGTAATAACAACCGATAGAGGTGCATTTTGTTAATAGTAGCCCCGGTGCAAAAAGTTTGCCAAAACTGCCGAGGTAAAAGGAGCAAGGTGCCGAAGTCAGCTTACGGTAAAAAGTTGGTCTGGCAGTACGGAATAATATCTTTACTGTTGTCACCGTTTTGGTGGAGAGCTATCTTGCATAATATTATACTCATTAGTGTATTAGAGTATCTATTTTTGTGTGGGTAGTTGCTTTTCGGCAACTATTATTTTTTTGTGAGGTAAAAATTATGAAAAACTCAGTTTTCACAGGTGTTGCAACAGCCCTGGTAACCCCAATGAACGCAAACGGCGTTGATTATGAAGCTTTCGAAAGACTCATTGAATGGCAGATTGAAGAGGGTATCAACGCTCTTGTAATTGCAGGCACAAGCGGTGAAGGTTCAACCCTTTCCGACGAAGAACACAGAGAGGTTCTCCGCTTCTCAGTTGAAAAGGTTGCAGGCAGAGTTCCCGTTATTGCAGGCACAGGTTCTAACGATACCGCATATGCTATCGACCTTACCAAATTCGCAAGTGAAATCGGTTGCGATGCAATGCTTCTTGTTACACCTTATTACAATAAAGCAACTCAGAAAGGTCTTATCGAATCCTTCAGAGCAATTGCAGATGCTTCAACAAAGCCTTGTATTCTTTATAATGTTCCTTCAAGAACAGGCTGTAATCTTACTCCTGCTTCTTGCGCAATTCTTGCAGAGCATCCCAACATTGTTGGTATTAAAGAAGCAAGCGGTAACATTTCTCAGATTGCAGAAATTGCCGCACTCACAAAGGGTGAATTCGATATTTATTCAGGTAACGATGACCAGATTGTTCCTCTTATGTCTTTGGGCGGAAAAGGTGTTATTTCCGTTGTTTCAAATATTCTTCCCAAGAAAACGGTTGAGCTTTGCGATAAATTCTTTGCAGGGGATTTAGAGGGTAGCCGTGCTATTCAGCTGGAATTACTCCCTCTTATAAACTCTCTTTTCTGTGAGGTTAACCCCATTCCTGCAAAGGCAGCAGTATCAGCTATCGGCTTCGGTGAAAATTATGTAAGACTTCCTCTTACAACAATGGAACCCGAAAACGAAGCAAAAATGCGCGCACTTATGAGAGAACAGGGACTTAATGTCTGATTGACTATAAGAGAGCAATAACTAAGCCTCCCTGGCGAAGGGAGGGGGACCGCACCGAAGCAAAGCGGCGGTGTGGTGGAGGGTTCTAGCGACATAAGGAGCGTATAATTGAACATCCAAAGAATTAACTGAACCCGAAAAGGTGAATTAAGATGATTGCAGATAATATACATATAGTTAATGATACCTTATACTTCGCAGGTCACAGTACAGTTGACCTTGCCGAAAAATACGGCTCACCCATTTATGTTATGGATGAGGGCAAAATAAGAGAAAATTGCCGTAAATATGTTAATGGTATGAAAACCTGTTTCGGCGATAATGCGAAGCCTTTTTATGCAAGTAAGGCTTGTAGCTTTAAAAAGATTTATAATATTGTAGAATCCGAAGGTATGGGGGTTGATGTGGTTTCCGTTGGTGAAATCTATACCGCTTTAAAATCCGGCTACAATATGAAAAATGTTTGCTTTCATTCCAACAGCAAGAACGACTACGATATCAATTTTGCTATGGACTGCGGTGTTGGTTGCTTCGTTGTTGATAATATTGAGGAGCTTAATGCAGTTGACTGCTTTGCAGGGGAAAGAGGCATAAAGCAGAAAATCCTTTTCAGAGTTACACCCGGTATTGATACTCATACATACGAAGCAGTTAACACAGGCAAGGTTGATTCCAAATTCGGCTTCCCCATTGAAACGGGCGCTGCTATGGAAATAACAAAATATGCTCTCACAAAAGAGAATATTGACCTTGCAGGCTTTCATTGTCACGTTGGCTCTCAGCTTTTTGAGTCCTCGGTTTTCATCCGTTCTGCAGAAATTATGCTCGAATTTATTGCAGAAGTAAAAAACACTTTAGGCTATGAAGCAAAAGAGCTTGACCTTGGCGGAGGCTATGGTGTAAGATACACCGAAAACGACCCCGAAATTGATATTGAAGATAATATTCGTCAGGTTGCGGAGTATTTCAAAAAGAAATGCGCTGAGCTTAATATAAACGAGCCTGCAGTCAGTATGGAGCCCGGCAGAAGCATTGTTGCAGATGCGGGTATCACTCTTTACAGAGTGGGTAATGTAAAGAGAATTGAGGGTTATAAAAACTATGTTGCCATTGATGGAGGTATGACCGATAACCCAAGATATGCTCTTTATGAATCTCAATATACGGTTATTGCAGCTGATAAGGCAGAAGAGCCTTGTGATTTCCTTTGTGACCTTGTTGGTAAATGCTGCGAAAGCGGTGATATTATTCAGCCTGAAGTAATGCTTCCCGTAAGCATAAAAAGAGGCGACCTTGTGGCAGTTCTTACAACGGGCGCATATAATTTCTCAATGGCTTCAAACTACAACAGAATTCCCCGTCTTCCCGTTATTATGGTAAACGGTGATGAAGATTATATCGCAGTGAAAGGCGAAACCCTTGATGATATAATCAGTCGTGATATGTAATTTAACAACCCTATTAAGAAAAAATTTTTTCTTAATAGGGTTGTGTGTTTTTATGGAACTGCTGTTATTTCTATTGCTTCGTATATATTCGTGTAATAAGTAAAGTAATAAATCCCTTCTGATGTTAGAATGTTTTGTTGCTTTTCCTGACTGTTAAGGTAAGCCCAATAGAAGAAAAAGTTGATGTTTGCCGGACCTCTTTTCGAAAAGAGGGGGACCGTCTTGAATTAAATAGGTTTTAAGAGTATCTATTAAGCGAGCCTATTATTTGAACGCTCAATAATGTTTAGCGGAACGGTGGAGAATTCTCTACGCGAGTCCTCGAGCGTAGTTGAAGCGTTAGCTTCAAATGTAATGAACTGACTGAGAACAGTAACTCTATTACAGTTTCACCTAACGGTGAAAAGACGCTCAAGAGTTCGCGTCAAGAACTCTCCACCACCCGACCAACTATATCTTGTCTTTTATTCATTCCACGCTTGAAACTTTATCTGAAAAACAACAAATCAAAAGGTGGTCCCCCTCTCTTTGAAGAGAGGTAAGACCACCGCAAGTTTTTTTGTTCTGAATTTATTCTTTGTAATTATAAGTTTAGTGATGGAAATATAAAGATTATCAGTTATTTCTTCTCTGCTATAAACGCCCTGAACAGTGGCAGGCAGGCATTGAAAAAGGCTTTGTAGCTTTCGCAATAGTTTCTGTCTTCCTTTGAGCGTTTGCATCCTCCTGCACGGCAGATGGGATAAAATCTGCATTTTTTACATTCTTCGGGAACTGCAATACTCTCTCTTAAAAACTCAATAGCCTTTTCGCAATGAGCGAGGGTATCAAAGTTTTCTGTTGGGGTATTGATGTTCCCTAAAAGCCATTCATCCGTGCAGTAAAAGTCGCAGGGGTAAATATTACCGTTACCCTCAACAACAAATTGGTGCATACAGTGACCGCACATACCGCATTGTTCAGTAGGATTACCTAAATATAAATGCACAAGGTTGTCAAAATAACGAATGCTTGTGTAATTACCCTGAACATAGTCTTTCACGTAAGCATTAAAGCCGTGAATTAAAAAGTGCTTGTACTGTTCAACAGTCATATAAAGCTCACTTTCTGTTTTATCACCAAAAGGACGAAGGCAGGGGATGAACTGCAAATATCTGAAACCGCGCTTTTTGAAATATCGCAGAATATCGTCAATATTCTCGGCACATTTGCCTGTAAGAACAGTAAGAATATTAAACTGCACGCCAATTTTTGTAAAAATATCGGCAGCTTTAATGATTTTATAAAAGGCATTCTGATTATTACTGTCAATTCGGAATGAGTTGTTGTCAAAATCTCCGTCAAGGCTAAGACCAATAAGGAAATTCTTTTCCTTGAAGAATTTTGCCCATTTCTCGTCAATAAGTGTTCCGTTGGTCTGAAGTCCATAATAGATTTTGCTTTTCTTGGTGTTCAGCTCATCAACCTTGTTGCAGAAGTATTCAAAGTACTCAATACCTCGAAGCGTTGGTTCTCCGCCCTGAAAAGCGAAAGCAATACTTTCACCGTTTGCAAAATCCAATGCTTTTTCTATTAAATTGTCCGTTGTTTCTTCAGTTATCATACCAAAGCTTTTAACATCTCGGTGGTCTGTAACATCGTGATAGAAACAATACTTACATCTCATATTACACAATGCAGATGCAGGTTTAATCATAATTGAAAGAGGGGGCATATAATTTTCACCATTTCTGTAACATTAAACCTCGGAAAATCTCCGAGGTTTAATGTTACTTGTTTTATTTGTAATATTCTTCGTTCATACCGCGACGGTCGGATTTGAAGTTTTTCATAATCTCGTCCATTTTCTCGCTCATTTCTTCTGCAACTGTGGGGTAAACAGAAGAACGGTTAAGGTTTTCACCTGCATCATCGCTTAAAATATGTAACCAGTTCTTTCTGTATTTGTCAAAGAAAGCGGAGTTGTCGTTCTGTATTCTCTGAAAATATTTGAAAGTGATGTTTTCGTTATCTGTGAGAACATCGTATTTATAATCTTTATACTCTTCTCTTTTGAGAATTTCCTCTGTGGGTACTGTATATTGAATTGCTTTGAGACTTTCTCTCTTCATATGAAGAATGGGGTAATCTTCTGTGTGAATTACTGTGTCATTTTTAAGTAGCGGAACAATAGAAACACCGTCAATATCTCTGTCAAAGGGAAGATAATTCTTTTCTCCGCCGTTGCCTGTGATACCGCAAAGCTCAACAAGTGTGGGCATCATATCAACAAGTGTTGCGCTGTTAGTTCTTGTTTCGCCCTCTTTCCAAAGACCGCCGTTGTTACCCCAGCGAATCATAAAGGGAACCTTCTGACCGCCCTCATAAGCGAGATATTTACCACCGCGAAGCTCACCGACAGAGCCTTCAAGAGCAGGACCGTTGTCACTTGTGAAAACGATAATGGTGTCGTCCATAACACCTAAATCTTCAAGGGTTGTGAAAAGCTCACCAAGGTAATAGTCAAATTCTGTAATACAGTCTGCATATGTACCCATACCTGTTTCGCCTTCAAAGTCCTCGCCTACAAATACAGGAGCGTGGGGCCAGGGGGTTGCATAATATGCAAAGAAGGGCTCGTCACTTTCAGTTACCTGTTCAGTAATCCAATCGGTGATTTCCTCGTGAATCCATTCTGTTAACTGGCTTTGGTCTTTCTTGCCGTTTTCATCGCGAAGCTCTTCAACACCGTGTACGATTTCAAATTCACCGTTTTCTTCTGCTACGTGGTAGAAAGGAGCCATATCGTTAACGTGGTGGCTACCGTAGAAATAGTCAAAGCCCTGATTAGTGGGAAGGTACTCGCCATAGTCACCTAAATGCCATTTACCGAAAGCACCTGTGTTATAGCCTGCTGCCTGGAATGTTTCTGCAAGAGTGATTTCGTCACCGAGCATACCGTCACAGTTGTTACCCATTTCAATTGAGTTGAAAATACGGGTCTGTGCAAAGGGTGAAAGTGTGTCATAGGTGGGATAGATAACATTATCAGCGTAGCCACGGAAAGGGTATCTGCCGGTCATAAGAGCAAATCTTGCAGGAGAGCAAACTGAATAACTTGAATAAAAGTTATCAAAGTTAAGACCCTCTTCACCGATTCTGTCCATATTGGGTGTGTCGTAAATTGCACCGTTGAGAGAGGTGTCGGCATAACCCATATCGTCCATAAGAATGAAAAGAACGTTGGGACTTTTGGATTTTGCCTTGTCAACTCCGTCAAGGTAATCGTCGTGTCCTTCCCAAAGTCTGTCAACATTGGGCTTTGCACGAAGGTTCATTGTAAGAACATAGAGAACTGTTGTACCTGCAAGAACAACGCTTAAAATTGATGTAAGGAATTTGTGAGTGCCTTTTTTCTCAAAATTCTTCTTTGCCACAAGAACGAGAGCCAAAACCGCAAGAATGCAGGGGAGAAGTAAAAGAATGTTACCGCCTAACCTTGTAAGGAAGGAGCCCTCACCGCTGAACAAGGGATTATCTGCACTTGACCAACCTGTCTTACCGCTGGAGAATGCACCGAAGCCTGCATCGGCGCCCCAAATTAAGAAATAAAGGAATATGCCCAGTGCACTTGCGCAATAGCCGATAATATTGAAAAGATAAACCTTCTTTTTAGCAATAATTCCAATGAAAATTAAAGCAGACATAATGCACATAAATGCAACGTTTACAACTGCAACAATGTTAAGTCGAAGAATTAAAAGCGCAATTGCAAGTCCGATACCGATTATTGCAGTAATAAGAGGCAGAACCTTTTTGCCTTTTTCAAATGTTATACCTTTTTTCATTTTTTTACCTCCGTTATTTTTTATATTGAAAGAGAGAGTACATATTCATTTCCGGTAAATAATTTGCTTATATCGTCAGGGTTAATATGTGATTTTGCACGAATTGTGAAAAGACACACATATTTATCGTTTTTCTTTTCAACAGAACTTGAAATAAGTATGTAATTATTCTCTTTGAAAAGATTTGTAACACTTTCAATAGCTTCAGGGTCATCTGTTAATTTCATACTAACTGCCGTTGTGCTTGTATTTTCAACGGGGAGAAGCTTGTGAATTACAATCTGAACTATAAGGAGAATAAGGGTAGTATATACCGCAATTCCGTACATTCCTGCACCTGCCGCAAGACCTATAGCTGCCGTTGTCCAGACACCTGCCGCTGTAGTCAGACCTTTAACTGTACCTTTGTAAACAATGATACCTGCACCCAAAAAGCTGATGCCCGTAACAACCTGAGCTGCGAGACGGGAACCGTCAAGATTTACGTGGTCAGCAAGACCTACGATATCAAAAAAGCCGTATTTACTTACTATCATTGTTAAAGCCGAGCCTAAAGCAACGATGATGTGGGTTCTGATACCCGCTTCCTTTTGTCTGAATGTTCGTTCGATGCCGATCGCCGCACCGCAGATAACCGCAGTAATAAGACCTAAAAGATACGGAAAGAAGCTTTCGAGCTTAAAGGTGTTAATGAAGGTTTCTATAACTTCAGTTGTATTGTAAGTAGGCGCAATGTTTAATAACATAACCAATCTCCCAAAAATTAAATTATATATCTTCATATTATAATACATATTTTTGCCTGTGTCAAATTATGTAGCGCAATCTATATTATTTTTTGTCATAATACAAAACCCTTTGTCATAGCATTTAGTGAAGATTTAAAAAAGTCTATGGAGGTAGATTTATGACAGATACAAGCATCTACAAGGATATTGAAACCCGAACAGGCGGTGATATTTATATCGGGGTGGTAGGACCCGTAAGAACGGGGAAATCTACATTTATAAAAAGGTTTATGGACACTCTCGTTTTGCCCAATATGAATAGTGAGTATAAAAGGGAAAGAGCTCAGGATGAATTACCCCAATCTGCTACGGGTAGAACAATAATGACAACAGAGCCAAAATTTATTCCTGAAGAAGCGGTTAAGGTGGATTTGCCCGATAACGCTTCCCTCAATGTCCGCCTTATAGACTGCGTAGGCTATATTGTTCCAAGCTCTTTAGGTTATATTGAGGAGGATAAACCGAGAATGGTGAAAACTCCGTGGTATGACCATGAAATCCCCTTTAATATGGCGGCTGAATTGGGCACACAGAAGGTTATAACCGAACATTCAACCATAGGCTTGCTTATAACAACCGATGGTAGCATCAGCGACATTCCGCGAGATGAATATGAAGAAGCTGAGGAGAGAGTTGTAGCAGAGCTTAAAGCCATCAATAAGCCCTTTGTAACTCTTTTGAACTGCACTTACCCACATTCCCAAGAGGCAGTGTCACTTTCTTCACGGCTTACGGAAAAATACGGCGTTCCCGTTATACCCGTAAACTGTCTTGAAATTGATGAGGATTTAATTCGCGAAATTCTCGGTGCTGTTCTTTTTAGATTTCCCGTGCGCGAAATCGGTATTTCTCTTCCGGGTTGGGTAATGGGCTTAAGCCGTGAGCACTGGTTAAGAAAATCCATTTGCAATTGTGTCAAAGAATGTTCTGCAGACATTAGTTGCGTAGGCGATGTGGGTTCTGTTGTAAAAGGCATTTGTGATAACGAAAATGTAATATCTGCCCAGATTTCAAAGCTTGATTTGGGAAAGGGTTCAGCGGAAATTGAAGCAATACTGTCAAGCGAATTGATATACAAAATAATTGAAGAGAAAACGGCTATACAAATAGAAAATGAACAACAGCTTGTTGAATGTCTTGAAGAGCTTTCACTGATTAAAAAGAAATATGATAAAATCAAAAATGCTCTTGATGAGGTTGAAGCAACGGGTTACGGAATTGTTATGCCCGATATTGACGAACTGACTCTCAAGGAGCCCGAAATTGTAAAGCAGGGTGGTAGATACGGTGTGCGCCTTTCTGCATCAGCACCATCAATTCATATGCTTAAAACCTGTATCGAAACAGAGGTTGCCCCCGTAGTGGGAACAGAAAGTCAGTCGGAAGAGCTTCTTAAATATCTTCTCACAGGGTTTGAAGAAGACCCCCATAAAATATGGGAGTCTGACATCTTCGGTAAATCTCTTAATGAACTTGTAAATGAGGGGCTTCGTAATAAGCTTTGTCATATGCCCGTTGATGCTCGTGGCAAAATTCAAGAAACTCTTGAACGCATAATAAACGATGGCTGCAGTGGTTTGATTTGTATAATTTTGTAATTATTCTTCCTCACTTTTTAAAACACCATAGCTTCTGTCAATAACCACAACTGCGTAAAGGTTGCCGTTTCCGGCTTCGTTTACGCGGTTTTTTATTATTGAAAGAAGTTCTTCATCGGAATATTTGTATTTTGGCGGAATAACAATATCGAAAAGAACATTTTTTGCAGCTTCTCCGTAAACAACGCGGAAATCGTGGAAAGTGATTATGGGGTCAATATCGTAAAGAATTTTTCTTACAACTTCTTTTAATTCGTTGGTTTCCTCACTGTCTAATACTGTTGGGTCAAGGTGGACAACAATGTGTATGTTATCTTCACTTAAAAAATCTCTTTCAATAGTGTCCATAATATCGTGGCAAGTGAGAACATCAATTTTTGCATCCATTTCAATATGAGCAGATGCAAAGTAACTGCCGGGACCGTAGCTGTGCACCATAAGGTCGTGAACACCCAAAACATTTTCGTATGTAAGAATTTTGCTTTCAATTTTTTCATACATTTCCTTTGAGGGAGCCTGACCCAAAAGGGGACTTATGGTTTCTTTGACAAGACCAATACCGGAAATGATAATAAATACTGCCACTGCAAAGCCCATATAACCGTCAAGGTTAAAGCCTGTGAAATGAGAAATAACAGTTGCTAAAAGCACCGCAGAGGTTGCAATACAATCGTTTCTGCTGTCTGCTGCAGTTGCTTCTAAGGCTTTTGATTTAATTTTTTTACCCAAGGATTTGTTGAAAAGCGAAAGCCAGAGCTTTACAAAAACGGAAACGCCGAGAATAATAAGCGAAACCCAATTAAAAGTAATTTCTTCGGGATTCAGAATTTTTGAAAAAGATGTTTTTAAAATATCGTAGCCTATTATCAAGGTTAAAAAGGAAATAATAAGACCTGTTATGTATTCAATTCTTGCATGACCGTAGGGGTGGTCTTCGTCAGCAGGCTTTTCGGAAAGTCTGAATCCGATAAGGGTAACGATGGAAGAGCCTGCATCCGTCATATTGTTGGTAGCATCCGCAGTAATTGAAACACTGTTTGTTACAGAGCCGATTATAAATTTCATAACGCTCAATAAAAGGTTGCACACGATACCTACAATACCGGCGATTCTTCCGTAAGCCTCTCTGCCTTGAGGTGTAGACGCGTCCTTATTCTTTAAGAACAAGTTTATAAGTATGTTTGTCATAGTTTTCTCCTGTGAAATTATGTAAATTTAATTATATTATTATTTTATGAAAAGTCAAATTAAATTGTTACAGTAGACAAAAAAATTTAAATGTGTTATTATTAAAAAAGCGATACAAAATAAAATGCCGAAAGGTAGGTATAAAAATGGATAAAACTCTTGTTATTTTAGCTGCGGGTATGGGTAGCCGTTACGGTGGATTAAAGCAGATTGACCCCGTAGGACCTAATAATTCGATTATTATTGACTATTCAATTTACGATGCAATAAAAGCAGGCTTTAATAAAGTTGTTTTTATCATCAAGAAAGAAAACGAAGCCCTGTTCAAAGAGGTTATCGGAGATAAGGTTTCCGAACATATTAAAGTGGAATATGTTTTTCAGAGTCTTGATAAATTGCCCGAGGGCTTCAGTGTTCCCGAGGAGCGAGTTAAACCCTGGGGTACTGCTCATGCAATTCTTTGTTGCAAAGGCGTAGTAAATGAGCCCTTTGTTGTTATCAATTCCGATGATTTTTATGGTAGCGGTGCATATTCAATTCTTTCTGATTGGATTGATAATACAGATTTTTCAGGCGATAAATTCAAATTTGCCATGGCAGGCTATTATCTTAAAAACACCCTTACTGAAAACGGAACAGTTTCTCGCGGTGTTTGTGATGTTAACGAAAAAGGTCAGCTTAATGACGTTATTGAAAGAACAAAAATTATGCGAGTTGACGGTAAAATTTCTTATACCGAAGACGGTGAAAGCTGGACAGAGCTTCCCGAGGAAAGTGTTGCTTCAATGAACTGCTGGTGCTTCCCTGCAGAAATCCTCGGAGAAATCGAAAAATACTTCATAGCTTTCCTGAAAACCGAGGTTCCCGAAAATCCGCTTAAATCCGAATTTTTCCTTCCCTTCCTTGTTCGCGATATGCTCAATGAAGAAAAATGCACAGTTGATGTTCTTGAAACACCTGATAAATGGTTCGGTGTTACCTATAAAGAAGATAAGCCCGATGTTGTTTCATCAATTTCTGCTCTTGTTGAAAGCGGAAAATACCCTGAAAAATTGTGGTGAGTTTTATGAAGCGGGTTTCAATACTAATATCAATTCTTTTAATTGTTTTTCTTTTTACTTCTTGCGATGCGGGAAATACGCCCGATACCACAGAAGCCTCAAAAACAACATCTGTTGAAACAACTGCAAAAGAGGAAGCAATTGTTCGAATTGCAATTGAAAAATCCAATTTGGCAGATGCGGAGAGCTTTATACAAAGTATGAAGGACTACGGTGCAGAGGTTAATGATATCAGCGGTGCTGACGGCTATTTGTTGGTTTTCTCAAAATCAGAACACGAAAAGTTACTTCAAGACAAATATGCCGAAGCTGTAAAAAAATTCAAGGAATATGAAGATAATACAGAGCATTATGTTGATAGCATTGAATATGATGAGAATTTTCGTAATTTGAAAATTTATGTTAATAAAGAGCTGTACGATACAAACGGCAGTACAACAGGTGATGTGGTTGTCGCGGCTACCGCTCTTTCTTATCAGCTTTACCTTGAAGATGGTCAAAAAACTAACGTAGAGGTTATTTATTCCGGAACAGAGGAAGTAGTTTCAACCTTTATATTACCAATGAATTTGAATGTATCTCAGTAAAACAAAAGAGAACCCTGCACAATTAAGCAGGGTTCTTTTCTATTGGTTTCTTTTTTCTATTTCTTTTAAATTAGCTTTAAACTCTTTTTTTATCCAAACGAAAGATAAAATCCAAGCACCTATAATTGCAAGGAAAATATCAATTCTGCCCATTGGAAAAAGAGAAACGATTGTAAAGAATATTACCGTTCCCGTGTTTTGTATTTTTAGTATCATTAAAAACCACTCGAGGACAATAATCATTCTGCAAAAGGGGAGAACACAAACAACAGACCAGCAAAGGCAAGCGGTTTGAGGACCCCAGTTCTTAGGTAACTTCCACATCATAGGAACATATTTGTCGGGGTCACCGTAGTTGATATGGGCAAGATAACGTTTCATATCAGTTTCGTTTGAAACGGGTGGTTTGTATTTTATAAATGCATAGTATGACATCAACACATAACCGATGTAAGTGATAATGTTAATTAAAATTAGCCCTGTCCAGCCAAAATTCAAAGAGTCATATAAGGGATTGCCTTCTAAAAGCAAATTCGGTGTGGCAATATATGTGAATAACAGGTCAAGTATAATTGTAATAAGATATGCAGAACAAGTGATATAAAACATTTTTCTTTTCGATTTCAAGCCTTTCACCCTTTCACATTTATTTTGCCAATAAATTTATCAGAAATTGTAGTCAGGTTTTACAATTTTTCCCGTGTTTGCAGATTCAACTATAGCAAGACAAGCCGCAACAGTTTTTGCACCCTCCTCAACAGGAGTGGGAACATCTGTACCGTTAACAATTGCATCACCGAAAACTTCAAATTCTTTAATAAAATTATGGTTGTTTACTTCAAGCTCGATGATTTGGGGTTCTTCGGGAGCAACACCGTTTTCGTCTGCAACAAATAATTGCATTGTGGGTGATGTGTTGTCACAGATAATTGTACCCTTTGTGCCGTAAATAACGGTTCTCATTGTATAGTCGCGCTTGCAACCTGTTGAAACATATACCTTACCTGCAACATCATTGGGAAACTTCATAATGGCGATTGTAGAGTCATCGTATGTAACCGTGGGTAAAAGCTTGTGAGTGCCGTAAGCAAAAACCTCTTCAGGGTCGCCTGCAAGCCAACGGAGAAGGTCAACTGCGTGGCAACCGCCACCGATAACACCGTGACGGGCATTGTCTGCTCTCCAGTTTTGTTTGTTTGAAACGATGTTCATATAGTCGTGAGCATATTCGCTTTCAACGAAATAAAGCTCGCCGATAGTACCGTTATCAATAAGTTCCTTAGTTTTTGCAAAGGAGGGAGTGAAACGGCAAATCTGACCAACCATAAATATGCAGTTTGATTTTCTTGCGGCTCTTACCATTTCGGTAATATCTTCTTTAGTGAGAGCAAGAGGTTTTTCGCACAAAACGTGCTTGCCTGCTTCGAGCATTTCAAGAGCAACTTGCTTGTGAAGCTGGTCCGGAATACCGATTGAAACAGCATTGATTTCGGGATCGTTTATAATATCGTGGTAATCAAGAGTGCATTTCTCTTCGGGAATGTTATATTTATCAGCTGCGAATTTAAGTGCTTTTTCATCACAATCGCAAATTAAACCGATTTCTGCACCGTAAGCTAAAGCACCTTCAAGGTGAGCTCTGCCGAATTCAAGTCCAATAATACCTGCTACAATTTTCTTTTCCATTTATATAATCTCCTTTTGTTTTCTATAAACAGCATTTTATCATTTCTGAAAATAATTGCAATACCTATTTTCACACAGTAACAACTTTTTCATATGCTGATATCGGGAGGTAGAGCAATATGACTACTCTTGATATGATTTCAACAGGAGAGCTTGCTGTTGTTGTTTCGGTAAATACACAGCTCTCCTTAAAGCAAAGATTATATGATATCGGTCTTGTGCCCGGTACAAAAATAAAAGTGGTGCATCAAAGTCCCTCGGGCAATCCGAGAGCCTATTTGGTCAGAGGTGCAGTTATTGCTTTAAGGAATTCCGATGCTGAAAATATCTGTGTGAGAGTTGAGGCGGATGGTTAAAAAAGAAATTGCCGTAGCTCTTGCAGGAAATCCCAATGTGGGGAAAAGCACGGTTTTTAATGCTTTAACAGGGCTTAAGCAGCACACAGGAAATTGGACGGGAAAAACCGTTGATATAGCTCAAGGAAAAACAGAATATAATGACTTCGTTTATAAATTTATTGATATTCCCGGAACATATTCTCTCAAGCCTCATTCAAAAGAGGAGGCGGTTGCGGGAGAATACATTTACTTTGGTGATGCCCAAAAGGTCGCGGTTGTGTGCGATGCAACAAGTCTTGAACGAAATTTGTACTTAACTCTTCAAATTATCGAAACGGGTGCAGATACCGTTGTCTGTGTCAATCTTCTTGATGAGGCACGTAAAAAAGGCATAATAATCAATACTGAATTGCTGGAAAAAGAATTGGGCGTAAGGGTTGTGGGAATGACCGCCCGTGACGGTGAGGGTATTGAAGATTTTTTGAATATACTTTCCCGAGAAAATAAAACAAATTCCGTAAAGATAAAATATAGCCAAAATATAGAAGAAGCATTGGAATATATTATTCCTTTATTGAAGAAAAATAATATAAATAACGCTAATCACCGTTGGTTGTCTTTAAGGCTTTTAGAAGAAGATGAAACGGCAAACGCTTTTATCAATAACAGTTGTTTAACCCAAAAACAAAAAGATGAAATATTAAATTCGGTTTCTTCAGGCAGGGAGTATTTGGCTCAAAAGGGTGAATTGGATACAATAAGAGAAAATATAGCTTCAACCTTGTATAAGAAAGCATCAGATATTAGTAAAGCCGTTACGATAACAAAAGGGGATTCCTTTGAATTAACAAAGGGTGAAAAAATATTTACAAATAAATTTTCTGCATATCTTGTAATGCTTTTAATGTTAAGTGTTATTTTTTATATTACAATTGCAGGTGCAAATTACCCGTCTCAATGGTTGTCAACTTTTTTCTCTTGGTGCGAGGTTAAACTTTTTAATTTTGCTGATTATATAAATATGTCTGAATTTTTAAAGGGTATGTTGATTTCGGGTGGCTTTCGTGTTCTTGGATGGGTAGTTTCTGTAATGCTGCCACCGATGGCAATATTTTTCCCTTGCTTCACTCTTTTAGAGGATTTTGGTGTTTTACCGCGAGTTTCTTATGTTTTAGATAACAGCTTCAGAAAAGCACAAACCTGCGGGAAACAGGCTCTTACAACGTGTATGGGGTATGGTTGCAACTGCGTTGGCATTTCGGGTGCAAGAATTATTGATTCCAAACGCGAAAGACTTATTGCTATACTGACTAATTCGCTTACCGTTTGTAACGGCAGATTTCCTGCTATTATCACACTTGTTTCAGTTTTTTTGGTGTCCGGTAGCGGTGCTGTAAAAGGCTTATATAGTGCTTTTGCTTTAGCTTTAATAATTGTGTTAAGTCTTGCATTAACTCTTTTGGTTTCAAACCTTCTTTCTAAAACGCTTTTAAAAGGTGAACCGTCACACTATATTCTTGAATTACCCCCATACCGAAAACCGCAGATATCAAAGGTTATTGTCAATTCCGTTCTCAACAGAACAGTTTTGGTTTTGTTCAGAGCAGTTGCGGTAGCTTTCCCCGCGGGTATTGTTATTTGGCTTTTTGCAAACATAACTGTGAGCGGAACCAGTATTTTAGCGTGGGTAAACAGTCTGCTTGAGCCTTTAGGAAAATTTATGGGTTTGGACGGAAAAACTCTTTCGGCATTTTTCTTTGGTATTCCGGCTAATGAAATAGTTTTGCCCGTTGCATTGATGTCTTATTTGGGCGCAGGAGAGGTAAACAGTATAGATAATACGGCGCTAATAGGAGAAATTCTGAAAAATAACGGTTGGACAAATATAACCGCAATATGTTATATTATTTTTTCCGTAGTTCATTTCCCTTGTGCAACGGCTCTTATCACTATATTTAAAGAAACTAAAAGTGCAAAATGGACTTTTATCAGCTTTTTGTTGCCCACTGTTTTAGGTGTTGTTTTGTGCGCGGTGGTAAATCTTATAGGGAAGATTTAAAATGATTTAAAATAATTTTATTTTTTTGAAAAAAACACTTGCTTTTTGATTTCCTTTGTGGTAGTATTCTACTGCTAATGTGTTATCATAAATCAAAGAGGTGAAATTATAATGAAAGAAGGACTTCATCCCAAATACGGCGCAACACAGGTAAAGTGTGCATGCGGCGCAGTTCTCGAAACAGCATCCACAAAGGATGGTATGCGTGTTGATATCTGCTCAAAATGTCACCCCTTCTTTACCGGCAAGCAGAAGCTCGTTGATACAGGCGGACGTGTTGAAAGATTCAATAGAAAATATAACCTCTCTAAGTAAGTTATATCTGCTTGATAAGTCGGTGAGTTATCACCGACTTTTTGCGTTGTTAAAAGGATTTTATTATGAGTGATTCTTATAAAACTCTTGCAAGAGAAGCTTGTGATGAGTACATAGTTAAACATTCACGTTTTATAGGGTACGCAAAACCCGTAAAAACCGAAAAAGAAGCCATAGATTATATAAACGAAATATCAAAAAAGCATTGGGATGCAAAGCATAATGTCTATGCCTATTCTATAAGAGAGAACGGAGTTAAACGCTATTCCGATGACGGTGAACCTCAGGGAACAGCAGGTATGCCCGTGCTCAATGTTATTTTGCAGGAGAATATTACTGACTGCGTTGTGGTTGTAACCCGTTATTTCGGCGGTATTCTATTAGGTGGTGGCGGACTTGTTCGTGCCTACTCTCATTCTGCCAAAATCGGTATTGATGCGGCAGAGATTATAACACTTTCCAAATGGACTGTCTGTGAAATTCAATGTGAATACACATTTTACGGTAAACTGGAAGCCTTTGTTCGTGATTTCGGCGGAGTTGTTGAAAACAGCTATTTTGCTGAAAACGTAACGCTTAAATTCAGAATAAAAAAAGGTACGGAGTCGGAATTTGACAAAAAGCTCCGGGATTTAAGTAACGGTAAAGTCGATTTTTCTCAAATCGGAGAAGTAATTGCAGGGGAATAACCCATAAAGTTTAATATTTAAAAATTTTTCAAAAAAATCCGTCAAAAAAAGAGGGATTTTTTTGTTTTTGTTGTATTTATATATAGAGGAAAAAAGGCGGTGATTTCTGTGAACGGTGAAATAAGACTCAAAACTTTAGAAAAAGAAAGAAATTCTTTTTCTAAATATGCTATGCTTTGCGAAAATACTAAAGGCAGAGCTCTTTTAGAGGAAGAATGTCCTGTCAGAACCGCATATCAGCGTGACAGGGACAGAATTATTCATTGTTCAGCATTCCGTCGTCTTAAAGATAAAACTCAGGTGTTTTTGGCACCGGGGAACGTACATTACAGAACTCGCCTGACCCATACTCTCGAGGTTTCTCAAATAGCAAGAACAATAGCCCGTTCTCTTTCTCTTAACGAAGATTTAACAGAAGCAATCGCTCTGGGTCACGATTTGGGGCACACACCCTTTGGCCATGCAGGTGAGCGAGCTCTTAATCAGGTTTATGAAAAAGGCTTTACTCATTTTGAACAGAGCCTTCGTGTTGTTGATATGCTGGAAAGAGGTGGTCAGGGCCTTAACCTTACATACGAGGTAAGAGACGGTATACTTTGTCACACTCGCGGTAAGGAAGCAGACACTCTTGAAGGCAGAATTGTAAAATTAAGCGATAAAATCGCCTATATTAACCACGATATTGATGATGCAATTCGCGGTAATATAATAAGCGAGGATGATATTCCTCTCGAAATTCGCCTTGTTGTTGGTTTTTCAAAGGGTGAAAGAATAAATAGTATGGTAATGTCCGCCATTAACAACACAACAAGTGATTTGAAAATGTCGGATGAGGTGCAGGAGGCTTTTGATAAGCTCCATTCCTTTATGTTTAAATATGTTTACACAAACCCCAAATGCAAAAGCGAAGAGGGTAAAGCTGAAAATATGATAAAAGAGCTTTTCCGTTATTTCTCAAATGACCCTTATAAAATGCCCCAAATGTATAGAGAAATAGCCAAAAAAGAAGGCGCCCAGCGTGCTGCCTGTGACTATATTTCAGGTATGTCTGACAATTATTCTTTGAAAGTATATAACGACCTGTTTGTTCCGAAAACCTGGGATTTTTGATGCTTGATAAATTTGCGATACAGCGATTCGGGAGGTGATGTTTGATGGCTCGTTTTTCAGATGATTTTATTCAGCAAATCCGCGATAACAATGATATAGAGTCCGTTATCGGTAGCTATGTTGATTTAAAAAGAAGAGGTAAAAATCTTGTAGGGCTTTGTCCGTTCCATAACGAAAAAACGCCGTCATTTACAGTTTATCCCGAAACTGCCTCCTACTATTGCTTCGGTTGCGGTGCAGGTGGAGAGGTAATAAACTTTATAAGAAACATCGAAAATCTCGATTTCGTTGAAGCTGTTAAGCTTCTTGCTGACAGGGCAGGTTTAAAGCTTCCCGATACTGACAACTATGACGATGCAATTGCAAAGCTTCGCAGAAGAATTTACGAAGCTAATCGTGAAGCTGCAAAGTTTTTCCACGACACTCTTTTTACAGAGCAGGGTAAACAACAGCTTAATTATCTTCTCGGCAGAGGCGTTTCGCCTAAAATGATAAAGCATTTCGGACTTGGAGCCGCGCCTGACGATTGGCACGCTCTTGCAGAACATCTTAAAAATAAGGGCTTTAATCGTGATGAGCTTGTTGCGGCGAACCTTTTGAGAAGCAGCGAAAAGAATGGTAAACGTTATTATTACGATGCTTTCAGAAACAAGGTTATGTACCCTGTAATTGATTTAAGGGGAAATGTAGTTGCCTTCGGCGGACGAGTTCTTGATGACAGTAAGCCTAAATATATTAACACCTCCGACACCCTTGTTTATAAAAAAAGTAATGAGCTTTTCGCTCTCAATTTCGCCAAAAACGGAAATGACCGCAAGCTTATCCTTTGCGAGGGCTATATGGACGTTATTGCGCTTCATCAGGCAGGGTATGAAAATGCCGTAGCAGGTTTGGGAACTGCGCTGACACCCGAGCAGGTAAGCCTTATTTCCAGGTATGCCGATGAGGTTGCGCTTTGTTATGACTCAGATGAAGCAGGGCAAAAAGCCGTAAGAGCGGCAATGACACTTTTCTCAAAAACAGGAGTAAAGGTTAAGGTTATTCGTCTTGAGGGCGGTAAAGACCCTGATGAAATTATAAAAAAACACGGAAAAGAGCGTTTTGAAAGACTTCTCGACAAGGCTGACAATGATACAGAGTATAAACTGTCAAAACTTCGAGAAAAATATATTGTTGAAACTGATGACGGAAAACTTAATTTTCTTCGTGAAGCTGTAAAGGTTTTGGCTTTTTGCGATTCAATCGAAAGGGATGTTTACGCAATGCGCCTTTCGGACGAGCTTAACGTGGGGAAGGACGCAATCGTCCAGCAAATCAATGAGGTGCGGCAAAAAGATAATTATCGTAAAAATAAAGCGGAGCTTTCAACCGCACAAAAGAGAGTTCAGACTTTAGATATTGCTGCAGACCCGCAAAGATTGAAAAATATAAGAGCGGCAAAAGCGGAAGACACAATTCTTGTTACTCTTCTCAACAATGCCTCGTTCTATAAAAGTTTTAAAGATAGGCTTTCGAAGGATGTTTTTGTTACACCTGTTAACAAGCATCTTTTAGAGATAATAATTAAACGTCTTGAAGAGCAGGAAAGCATAGAAATCTCACATCTTACACAGTATTTAACATCGGAGGAAATAAGTGTTGTTGCAAGATTACTTGCAAATCAGGCGATGGTATCAAATACCTTGAGGGAATGTGAAGATTGTCTTTCGGTTCTTGAAGAAGAGAAAAGAAAAAGAGAAACGCCAACACCCTCACAAATGAGTGATGACAGTTTTCTTGAATTTTTCAATTCTCTTAAAAAAGACGAAAATTAGTTTCAGTTAATAAATGTGTGATAAAGAAAGGTGATGTGAAAAATGGAAGGTTGGGAGAAAAAACCGCAGATTAAAGCCCTTATCGAAAAAGGTAAGGTAAGCGGTAAACTTGCAACTCACGACATCGACAATGTTATTCTTGAAATTGAAGGCTTTGACGTTGACGATATCGAAAAGCTTTATGAACTCATTGAGAGCAACAGTATTGAAATCATTGACGATATCGGTGATGAAATGCTCGATGCTCTTTCAATGGACATTGAGTCAACCAAAACACCTGACGAGGAAAATCCCGCTGATGCAAAAGCAATGGCTATTGATGACCCTGTTAAAGTTTATCTTAAGGAAATCGGACGAGTTCCGCTTCTCACATCCGAAGAGGAAATCGAGCTTGCTATCAGAATTTCCGAAAATGACCAGGAAGCAAAGCAACGACTTTCCGAAGCAAATCTTCGTCTTGTTGTAAGTATTGCAAAAAGATATGTGGGCAGAGGAATGCAGTTCCTTGACCTTATTCAGGAGGGTAACCTTGGTCTTATTAAAGCGGTTGATAAATTTGACTATACCAAGGGCTTTAAATTCTCAACCTATGCTACTTGGTGGATTCGTCAGGCAATTACCCGTGCTATTGCTGACCAGGCAAGGACAATCCGTATCCCTGTGCATATGGTTGAAACAATTAACAAAGTCAAGAAAACAAACAGTCAGCTTCTTCACGAAAACGGCAGAGACCCCACTGCAGAGGAGATTGCAGAAAAGCTCGATATGCCTGTTGAAAAGGTACGCGAGATTTTAAGAGTTGCTCAAGAACCTGTTTCCCTTGAAACACCTATCGGTGAAGAGGAGGATAGCCACCTTGGAGACTTTATTCCCGATGACGATGCACAGGCTCCCGTTGATGCCGCATCAATGGCTCTTATGAGAGAACAGCTTGCAGAGGTTCTCAAAACTCTTACTCCCAGAGAAGCAAGGGTTTTAAGTCTTCGTTACGGTCTTGAAGACGGTAACCCCAAAACTCTTGAAGAGGTTGGCAAGGAATTTAATGTTACACGTGAGCGTATTCGTCAGATTGAAGCAAAAGCACTTCGCAAGCTTCGTCATCCCTCACGTTCAAAGAAGCTTCGTGATTTTTTGGATTGATTTTTTTAAACTTTTGTATTATAATTAGAAATAATTACAAAAATAAATAGGAGAAATAGTTATGAAAAAAGCAAAAAAACTCGTTTCTGTTTTACTTGTTGTTTCTTTATTTGTAACAGTTATGTTGCCTTTAACAGCATCTGCTGCAACAGTTTCTTACGATATCACAAGCCCTTATGAAACTGTAGACTGGGATACCTGGAATCAGTACCAGGCTATGCTTCACGCTCATACACTTTACAGTGACGGAACAATGGATGTGAAAGATGTTGTTGAAACATACTATTCACTTGGCTACGATATTCTTGCTATTACAGACCACGGTGTTGTTAACAAGGGTTGGAACAGAGTTCCCGAGGTCCTTGACCTTATAGGTTATAATCAGTATATTAATGATTTTGAGCCTATGAGCCAAGAGAGATATAGGGAAATTACAGTTGAAGGTGCAGGCCGTGATGGTAGACCTATGCTTGATGTTCCTTTTGGTATTGAATTAAATGCCCTTGTTATGAGAAAGAACCATGTAAACGGTTTCTTTGTTGATTATGGTAATGGTATTTTAGGTGAAGAAGAGAATTATGAAACTGTTATCGCAGGTAACAGTGCCGCAGGCGGTATTACATTCATTAACCATCCCGGTGACTTCATTTGTGCAAGCCGTGATGAATCAAGAGCACGTGATTATAATCAGCTTAAAGTTTTCATTGACCCTCTTATGAAATACGACAGCTGTGTAGGTATTGAAATTTTCAACCTCAGAGATACAGTGGACCGTGCAGACCGTATTTTGTGGGATACCATTCTTCAATACACAATTCCTCAGGGTAAAAATGTATGGGGCTTTGCTAATGATGACTCTCATGCACTTGAAGATATTGACGTAACCCGTGACATTATGCTTATGCCCGAGCTCTCTAATGAAGCACTTCGTACAGCTATGGAAAACGGTACATTTTTTGCTTGTTCAAGATATGCTCATCACGAAATGGGTGAGGATTTTGTCGGTGAAGGTGATTATGCAAAAATTCACAGTCTTGCGGTTGACGATGACAATGATACAATTACAGTTGTTGCTTCAAATTACGATGTAATCGAATGGGTTGCAGACGGTGAAGTGATTGCAACCGGAGAATCTCTTAACCTGAGAGAATATAGTGATGAAATCGGTTGCTATGTCCGTTTCCAGATTAAAAACGAGGGCGGTATTGTTTGCTCACAGCCCTTCGTTTGCGATGATGGTGATATGAGCGATGAAGCTGTTGAATATCCCGAAGAACACGTTCCCAACAACATTATTGCCGCATTCTTCCAGGAGCTTTTTGAAATGCTCAGAAAAACTCTTATCGGCGAACTTATTTATGATGAGTTTTTCCTTTAATTAAAATAGACAAACCCCTGATTCACTAAAATGTGAATCAGGGGTGCTTTTTTATTCGTCAAATAATGGTGTAGAGAAATATCTTTCTGCAGTATCGGGAAGAACCGCAAGAACGGTCTTCCCTTTGCCTAATTTCTTTGCAAGCTTCTTTGCCGCCGCAACATTTGTTCCGCTTGAAATACCGCAAAGGATTCCTTCTTTTGATGCAAGCTCTTTAGCAGTGTTAAGTGCCTCTTCATCGGTTATAATGCAAATATCATTGTAGATTTCAGTGTTAAGAATGGGCGGGATAAGTCCGTCACCAATACCCATCTGAATATGAGTACCGATAAGACCGCCTGAAAGAATTGCTGCATCCTCAGGTTCAACTGCCCATATTTCAATATCAGGATTCGCTTCTTTGAGTACTTCGCCGATACCTGTTAATGTACCGCCTGTGCCGATACCTGCACAAAAGCCATCGATAGGTTTCTTAACCTGCTCGAGAATTTCCATAGCGGTTTTCTTTCGCTGAATTTCAGGGTTTGCGGGGTTTTCAAACTGTTGGGGAACAAAAACGTTTTTGTTTTCTTCTTGCATTTTCAATGCAAGCTCGAGGCATTCATCAATGCATTTGCCGATATTTCCTGCATCGTGAACAAGCATAACCTCTGCACCGTAGTGTTTAACCAGCTTTCTTCTTTCTTCGCTGACGGAGTCGGGCATAATGATTATTGTTTTGTAGCCCTTAACCGCACCAACAAGAGCAAGGCCGATACCCTGATTACCGCTTGTTGGCTCAACGATTATTGTATCTTTATTGATTTTTCCTTGTTCCTCAGCTCTTAAAATCATATTGTAAGCAGTTCTTGTTTTAATTGAACCGCCAACATTAAGACCTTCAAATTTAACAAGGATTTCCGCACTGTCTTCGTCAACAATTTTATTAAGACGAATTACAGGAGTGTTGCCTATTGCTTCTAAAATATTGTTGCAAATCATCAATTGCACCTCAAAAATAAAACTATATTACCATATTATGTAACTGAAAACACACAGTTACAAAGTTTAACATATAATGATTTACTTTTCAAGGATTTTTGATAAGTTATCGTGTAAAATACATTTTAATTCATTTTCAGATAACCCTAAACTGAACAAAAATTCCAGCTCTTCATCCTGCTTCCACATCGGAAAATCTGTTCCGAAGATAACTCTGTCTGTACCGTAAAGGTCTATTATTTCTCTTGCTCTTTCTTTAGAAAGGGCGTAAAAGCTTGAGCAGGTGTCAACATAAAGATTTTTATATTTGCATAAAATTTCGGGTGCTTTATCCCAGACAGACCAACCGCCGAAATGAGCCCCTATAATTGTTAAATCGGGAAACATTTTTAAGATTTTTTCAACTCTGTCAGGGTTTGAGTTGTCAAATCTTGAATCGCCTGTGTGTAAAAGCACGGGTAAATTCTTTTTGTTGCAGATTTCAAAAATTTTGATTACTTTCGGGTCGTCAACTTTGAAATTCTGAATATCAGGATGAAGCTTTACACCTTTTAATCCAAGCTTTACAAGATGTTCTGCATCCTCCTCCAAGGTTTCGCTTTCGGGATGGAGCGAACCGAAACCGATAAATCTGTCGGGGAAAAGCTCAACCTCGCTCGTAATAAATGCGTTAATGCTTTGGGCGTGGTGGGGAGTTGTTGCAACAGAAGTTACAAGGCATTTATCAACACCAACGGTATCACATTGATTTATAAGTGTTTTTGCAGTTCCAACGAATCCGCATCCGTTAATAACGCCCGATTGGCTGATATGATAAAAATTATCAATGCTATCCGTAGCCTTCTGAGCAATTTTATCGGGAAATATGTGACAGTGGGAGTCTATTATTTTAAATTCGTTATACATAGTGAACACCTTCTTATAGTGAGGAGTTAGTAGTGAGTAGTGAGGAATGTTGGGAAAGCGGTACTTCCAAACATTAATAAGAGTTTCGTTAACCACTACTTTTTCTTCGGTATTAATTATTTTTTCCTTTTAAATATTTAGAAAGATATGGTTTAGGTTTGTTTTGTTAATATAATTGCGTCGCAGACCCGACACTCCTCACTCCTCATTCCTAACTCCTAATTTAAAAAGTCGGGCACTGCCCGACTTTTTGTTATGCTTTCTGACTGTTGTATCTCTCAAGAGATTCCTCTCGCATTTTGTATTTAAGGATTTTACCTGCAGCATTCATAGGGAATTCGTTTACAAATAAGAAGTATTTAGGAACTTTATGTCTTGCAATAGATGCAAATCCGTATTCCTTCATCTCTTTTTCATTTGCTGTTTCGCCCTTGTGAAGAATAATCCAGGCGCAACATTCCTCACCATATTGTTCATCAGGAACGCCAACAACCTGAACATCACGAACCTTGGGGTTAGTAAGGTAGAATTCCTCGATTTCTCGTGGGTAGAGGTTTTCACCACCACGTATAATCATATCCTTAAGTCTTCCGGTAACCTTGTAATAGCCGTCGGGAGTTTTCATACAAATATCACCGGAATGGAGCCAACCTTCACTGTCTATTGCCTGAGCCGTTGCTTCGGGCATCTTATAGTAACCCTTCATAATGTTAAAGCCACGGGCAACAAATTCGCCACTTTGACCGTCGGGGAGTTCACAGCCTGTTTCGGGGTCGATAATTTTACATTCAACACCGGGGAATGCGCTACCAACAGTTTCAACACGATGATCAAGGTCCTCGTTCACTTCACCCATAGTGCAACCCGGAGAAGCTTCTGTCTGACCGTATACCGAAATGATTTCGCGCATATTCATTTCAACAGAAGCACGGCGCATAAGGTCTGCGGGACAGTTAGCACCTGCCATAATACCAGTTCTCATATATGAAAAGTCGGTTTTTGCAAAATCGGGGTGACTGAACATTGCAATATACATTGTGGGAACACCGTTAAAACAGGTAATACGCTCATCGTTGATACAAGCGAGTGATGACTTGGGTGAGAAATAGGGGATAGGACAAAGTGTTCCGCCGTGAGTCATCATAGAGGTCATAGAAAGCACCATTCCGAAGCAATGGAACATAGGTACCTGAATCATCATACGGTCGGCGGTTGATAAATCCATTCTGTCACCGATTGTTTTACCATTGTTTACGATGTTGCGGTGTGTAAGCATAACTCCCTTGGGAAAGCCTGTTGTACCTGAAGTATACTGCATATTACAAACGTCGTCAGGCTTTACAAGAGAAGCACGTCTGCGAACCTCTTCTCTTGGAATTAGTGAAGAGCGTGACAACATCTGCTCCCAAGTAAGACAACCATCCATTTCAAAGCCAACAGTTACAACATTACGAAGGAAGGGGAGATTTTTGGAATACAAAGGTGAACCGGGTTCGATGTTTTTAAGCTCGGGACAAAGTTCCTCAATAATCTCCCTGTAGTTGATGTCCTTGCAATACTCAATCATAACAAGGGTATGAGTGTCTGATTGCTTGAGCAAGTATTCTATTTCGTGAATTTTATAGGCTGTGTTAACAGTAACAAGAACTGCACCTATTTTGGTAGTCGCCCAGAAGGTGATAAACCATTGAGGAACATTGGTTGCCCATATTGCAACGTGGTCACCTGCTTTTACGCCAAGTGAAATCAATGCTGCGGCACATTCGTCAACGTCACGACGGAACTGTTCATAAGTTCTTGTGTAGTCAAGAGTAGGGTATTTGAATGCATACTGGTCAGGGTATTTTTCTGCCATTGTGTCAAGCACATCGGAAAATGTTGCATCTATAACGTCAAACTTTTTCCATACGAATGTGCCTGTTTTATCACGGTTGTAATATGCGCGGTCGTAAACCTTTTTTTCACGACCTAAAGAGGAAATGTAATTTGTAAAGTGAGTGAGAACAATATCAGCATCACTGATTTCTTCGTTCCAAGCGGCACAGATAAAGCCCTCGTAATTAAGGGAAGAAAGAGAGTTTAATAATTTTTCAACATCTAAATCGCCTTCGCCGATTAAAACAGTTTTTCCGTCCTTCATATCTCCGAGGCGTACATATTTAATGTATGCACCCAGATTTTTAATGGTGGTTTCAGAGGTTTCGCCTGCATCAAAATATGTTCCTCTCACATTCCAGCAGGCACCGATGGCCGCAGAAGCAAAATGATTGATAACACCAATTACATTTTCGGTTCTTGCAAGATAACCAATGGTTTCAAACAAAATATTAACATCGCTTGTTTCAGCACGCTTAATTGCCGCAGACATTTTTTCATCGAGTACGTCAAAGTCTGTTTTTGTTTCTGTGCGGACAATAACATTTTCAATGCCCGATGCAGCCGCCATATTTACATATTTTTCCACAAGCTCAGCAGTGGTGTTTTCACTTTCAACAGGGTCAGGCATACGGAGCGCCGAAACTGAAAGATTTCTGTTAACGAGCTTTCTTTTTGCATCAGCAATACGGTCGCGTCTTAATATACTGTCGTGATGGTTGCTTCGTTCCTTTATGGCATCATAAATTTCAAAGCCTTCAAAACCATAGTCAAAGGCGTAACGACAGGTGTCAAGGAATGAGGCTCGACTCACATTTTTAGTCGAAAATACAATTTTCATATTATGCCTCCTCGAATACGATTTTGTTTAATGCATTGATATATGCTCTGATGCTTGCGGCAACAATGTCAGTAGATGTGCCGTTACCTGAATAAAGCTTTCCGTTATTGCGAAGCCTTACCAGTGCAGAACCGAGAGCTTCTTTTCCCTCTGTTACTGATTGCACCTGGAAATCATCAAGCTCATAGTGGTGACCAATGCACTGCTCAATTGCACGGAAAACGGAGTCGATAGGCCCGTCACCATTACTTACTCCGCAAATGATTTCGTCATTGCATTTTAATGTAACCTGAGACATTGAGGTTGACATATTACTGCTTGTAGTTGTATATGTTTCAAAGTGGTAGGTGGAAGGCGCCTGCATAGCAGAGCTTGCTATGATTGCCTCGAATTCTTTATAGCCAACAGCACCCTTCTTTTCGCATACCTTTTTAACAGCCTTGTGTACGTTGCCGACATCGGAATCTGAAAGCTCGTAGCCCAATACAGATGCCGCTTGAGCAACCTGAACAACTGTAGAATCAGAATCAATAAGAATCTTTTTGCCTTCGCTTATTGTTTCTTCGTTTTCGTATTCATCATGGCTGATGCTCGATAACATATCGTCAATGCTTGTATGGATTTTTGTGTTGTTGAGCTTGATTTCTGCATCAATCTGTGCGCCACAAGCATTGATTGCATCTGAAATTTCACCTGTAAGAAGAGCATTTTTGCCAACCATTGCGCATTTAAGACCATCTGCACCGGTTTTGATTGCAGAAAATGCAGATGCAACTGCCATACTGATACGGTCTGACACCTGCACAAAAACGGGGATGCTTACTGCTTCTTTTACCTTTGAAACCAATTCTGCAATATCGTCGGGAGTTGAAACGCCTGCATCATCGCAAATTGTAACCGTGTTTGCACCACAGTTTTCTGCTTCTTTTACTGCAGAAATAAGGAAATCCTCGTCTGCTCTTGTTGCATCAAGTGCGGAAAATTCTACATCAGAGCATAATGCTTTTGCTTCCTTAATAAGCTCTGAAATTTTCTCGAGCATTTTTGCCTGCTTTACATGATATGTGTATTCCATACGGATTGTGGATACAGGAAGCTCAACCTGAAGGCGAGGCTTTTGTGCTTCTTTGATGCACTCCCAGGCAACAGCAACTTCATCGGTGCTGAAGCCTACGGGAATTGCAAAAACAGCATTCTGCACATTCTGTGCAATTGTTTTGTAAATAATTTTATCTTCACGAGGGGATTTTACTGCAGGGATTTCAATTATATCCACACCGATTTTATCGGCACAGCTTGCTATCGCAGATTTTTCACGGAATAGCAAGGATACAGCTCTGTCCTCTGAAATCTTTTTAAGTGTGATGTCTGAAATAATAATTTTTTTCATTCTACTCATCCTTTCAGTAATTATATAATGTAATGTAAAAAACAAACAAAAAAAGTCCCTGAGATAGATATCTCAGGGACGAATTTACATAAAATCCGCGGTACCACCCCGGTTACTGACAAAAGTCAGTCACTCATTAGGACTCTTAATAAAGCCTGTAGCCATGGTAACGGGGCCGCCGTAACTCCTTACACGAGAAATCGGTTGGGGAGCTCTGCTCCGGAACGAGACCGAATTTTTGCAACGCACTGACTTGCACCAAACGTCAGCTCTCTGAAACGTCAAACCAAAAACACGTAATTCCTTCATCGCATTTGAAAAATATTGAAAGAATAATAACACTTTATTTTTTGAATGTCAACAGTTTTTTGAAAAAATGCAGAATGCAAAATGCAAAATGCAGAATTTCGGGGCGCGAAAATGCGCCGTAGAAGTTGCAAGTTGAAAATGGAAAGTGGAAAGTTTCGGGGCGCAAAAATGCGCCAAATGTAAAAGATGTCGGTCGCCAGTCGCCATCCAACAGTGGCCAGTCGCAAGTATGTAAAAGTATTACGAAGCTTATCATCCCTGTTTGCCCTTTTTTGGGGGAAATATAGTTTGGACGGAATGGTGGTGGGTTGCCCCGTTGCCTCTTTACATCGTTGATTAGTGCAAAAGTAGGGGAAGGTCTTGTCCGTCCCGCAAAGTTTATGTTTTCCTTTTATTCCTCACCCAAACACCAATTAAAATCCCTAACCTTACAACAACTGCAGTTATAAAAAATGAAGCCAAAACAAGCATAAGTCCAATACCTTCAGCATCTCCAATTTCTCGTTGTGGGAATATAGAAAAAGGTAAAGCAAGCTGAATAGGGGAAGAAATAACAAAACACAAAAAGCTTATTGCAGAAAGTTTTAATATGTTTTTTATGCTTCGTTCTTTATGTATCAATAGGAAATAAATTATTGCAGTGAGTAAGGCAACAATACAAGCTATTATCAAATGGTTTTCCATAGGTGTTTCACTTGCAAATTGAGAAAATGTTATACCAAGTAAAACCTTTGTTCCACAAAAGGCTAGTACAACTCCATCTGCAATTGAAATTAAATATTGTTTGAATTTCGTATCGTGTACCTCCGATAAGTTTAGTTTAACATATTAGAATGACGTTGTCAATCACTTTGCACTCATCAACGGTGTAAAGAGGAGACGAGGCAACCCATCACTTTTTGTAAAGAGTGAATAGTGAAAGTGAGAGGTTCGGGGAAGCGTTGCTTCCAAACATTATACAAGGCTTCGCAATGCTTTTACTACTTGCTACTTGCTATTTGCTATCTGCTATCTGCTAATTGCTAATTGCTGGCGACTGGTGGCTAGCAACTGGCATCTGGCATCTGGTATCCGGCATCTTTCTTACAAAAAAATTCACAATTTAATTTGCAAAAAACTATTGACACGTAAAAAAGAAAGTGTTAATATCTTTGCAATTGAAAATATCACAAATAAAAGCTGTGACGAAGACGGTTGAAATTTACAACTTCCAGAGAGTCGGCGGTTGCTGTGAGCCGATAGCTTGTATTTTCAAAACCTATCCCTTCCGAGCTGAAGGTCCGAAAGATTTTTTTTAGTAGGCGCCTTCCGAGAATGCTACGTTAGTGCAACGGAGTTGATGGACTCCTGAGTGGCAATTTTATTGCAATTTGAGTGGTACCGCGGAATTAATTTTCGTCTCAAAGCAAAACCGAAAGGTTTTGTTTTGGGGCGTTTTTTATTTGTGTGCTTCAACTAAAATAAACTTTTCTCTTGAAAGGACTGAAGGAAATGGCAGACAAAAAAGTAACAAACAAACTGGCAGAGGTTGCTCAACGTATTGAGGAGCTTCGTGAAATTTACGGATTTTCAAATGCTGAAATGGCTGAAAAAACCGAGGTAACTCTTGAAGAGTATTTGTCCTTTGTAAAGGGTGAGGATGACCTCCCTTTTTCATTCATACATAAATGTGCACTTGCTTTTGATGTTGAAATCACAGACCTTCTTGAAGGTCAGAGCGCAAAGCTCACAACCTATAACGTGACCCGTAGGGGCAAAGGTCAGACAACAGCCAATGAAGAAGGTATTTTGATTCAGAACCTTGCACCCAAATTCAGAAATAAACTCGCAAATCCCTACTGGGTTAAATATGAATACAGAAGCGAGCTTCAGTCAAAGCCCATTGAGGTTACAACTCACTCAGGTCAGGAATTTGACTTGGTTATTAAAGGGTCTCTCAAGGTTCAGGTGGGTGACCATACAGAAGTGCTCCATGAGGGCGACAGCATCTATTATAAGAGCTCAACTCCCCACGGTATGATTGCTGTTAACGGTGAAGATTGCCTTTTCTTAGCTATGGTTATGGCAGAGGACGAAGAGGTTGCTGATACTCATATGAGCACAGTTAATGTGGGAAGAGCTCCCAAGAGCTTCCCTCTTATTTGTGATAAATTTATTAAAACAGTTGAGGATGAAAACGGAGTTTGTACAGGTATCTCCTTTGAAAATGAAGATAAATTCAACTTCGCCTTTGATGTTGTTGATGAAATTGGCAGGCAGTATCCTGAAAAGCTTGCAATGATTCATATTGCAGACGATTTAACAGAACGTCGTTTTACTTTTAAAGATATCAAAGAGGCCTCTTCTCAGGCTGCTAACTACTTTAAATCTCTTGGTATTAAGAAAGGCGACAGAGTTCTCCTTGTTCTTAAGAGAAACTATCAGTTCTGGCTTGCAATTCTCGGTCTTCATAAGCTCGGTGCAATTGCAATTCCTGCAACAAATCAGCTTGTTGTTCATGACTATGAATACCGCTTTAATGCGGCAGGTGTTTCCGCAGTTGTTGTTACTGCAGACGGTAAAGCAACAGATTATGTGGATGAAGCACAGAAAAATTGTCCTACTCTTAAAACAAAAATCGTTGCCAATGGTGCTAAAGAGGGTTGGCACAATTTCGATGAGGAGTTTGGTCTCTTCAGCCGTCGCTTTGTTCGTGGTGAGGATGCACCTTGCGGTGATGACCCGATGCTTATGCTCTTTACATCGGGCACAACAGGTTATCCCAAAATAGCTACTCATAGCCATAAATATCCTCTCGGACATTTTATCACAGCAAAGTATTGGCACTGTGTTCAGAGGGATGGTATTCACTTCACAATTTCTGAAACCGGTTGGGGTAAAGCTCTCTGGGGCAAGCTCTACGGTCAGTGGCTTTGCGAGGGTGCAGTTTTCGTGTATGACTTTGAGCGTTTTGATGCTTCAAAGATTCTTCCAATGTTTGCAAAGTATAACATCACAACCTTCTGCGCACCACCAACAATGTACAGAATGCTTATAAAGCAGGATATCTCACAGTACGATTTATCATCAATCGTTCATGCTACAACAGCAGGTGAAGCTCTTAACCCCGAGGTATTCAAGCAGTTTGAAAAATCAACAGGCCTCAGAATTCACGAAGGCTTCGGTCAGACCGAAACAACTCTTTCCATCGCAACTCTTAATGGCACAAATATCAAGATTGGTTCTATGGGTAAACCCACACCTCTTTATGATGTTGATATAGTTGACCTTGATGGCAAACCGGTTGCAGACGGTGAAACAGGCGAAATTGTTGTTCATACAGAAAATGGTGCTCCTTGTGGTCTCTTCCTTGGCTATTACAACAATGAAGATGCAACTAAAGAGGTTTATCATGATGGACTTTACCATACAGGTGATACTGCATGGCGCGATGAGGACGGTTATCTGTGGTATGTTGGTAGAATTGATGATGTTATCAAATCATCAGGCTATCGTATCGGACCATTCGAAATCGAAAATGTTATTATGGAGCTTCCCTATGTTCTCGAATGTGGCGTTTCCGCTGCTCCCGATGAGGTAAGAGGTCAGGTTGTTAAAGCAAGCATCGTTCTTACACCCGGAACAGAGGGAACAGAAGAGCTTAAAAAGGAAATTCAGCAGTATGTTAAACAGAATACTGCACCTTATAAATATCCGAGAATTGTTGTTTTCCGTGATGAGCTTCCCAAGACAATCAGTGGTAAGATAATCAGAAATAAGCTTTAATATATTGCGTTACTTTTACAAAGGAAAGAGGGGAAGGGGCAACCCACCACCATCGCAAGCGATGGTCCCCCTCCCTATTAGCCTGAAGGCTAACAGGGATGATAGGTTTCGCATTACTTTTACATACTGGCGACTGGCGACTGGTGGCCGGTAGCTATGAATTTTAATAAAAAACTTGACATTTACCTTATATTATGGTATCTTTGAGGAAATTGAATAAAAGGCGTTGAAGAAAAGGGCGCGATTATTTCACCTTTCAGAGAAGTGGCGGTTGGTGTAAGCCATAGGTTGAGAAATCGATGTTTGTAGTTTCCGAGCCGGGAGGAAGAAAGGCTTTCGCTTAGTAGAACCTCTCCGTGATTGCTGCGTAAAAGCATAGAAGTTGATGGACTTCGAGAGAGGCAGTTTCTTAACTGCAATTTGAGTGGTACCGCGGGTATAAATTTTGATTTTTACTCGTCTCAAAGAATATCTTTGGGACGAGTTTTTTATTGTGTCCCTACCAAAAACGGAGGAATATGATTTATGGACAAAATCACCGGACTTGATTTTAAAATCAAGGAGATGGCGGCGCGTATACGAGAGTTGCGCGAAATTGAAGGCTACACCATAGCCGAAATGGCTTCTAAAACAGGTGTAAGCGAAAGTGAATATCTTGCTTGTGAAAACGGCGAAAGCGACCTTAACTTTGCTTTTATTTACCGTTGCGCCCTTGCTTTTAATGTTGATGTTTCAAGCATTATTGAGGGTAGCACACCCAAACTTACAAACTATGTATTTACAAAAGCAGGAAAAGGTCAGAAAATTGAAAAGGCGCACGGTATGACATATTTCAACCTTGCAGCAAAATTCAAAAACAAAATTGCCGAACCGCTTTTTGTTGAGGCTACATACAGCGAAGAAAATCAGAATAAAGATATTGAGCTTACGTCTCACGACGGTCAGGAGCTTGATATTGTTGTTGATGGTAAATTAAAGGTTCAGGTTGGCGAGCACTCCGAAATCCTCGGACCCGGTGACAGTATCTATTACGATTCACTTACTCCTCACGGTATGATAGCTGTTGACGGTAAGGACTGTACCTTCTATGCTATCGTTCTTAACCCTTCAGGTGAGCCTATTCCCGAGCTTCAACACGTGAAGACAGAGGAATACAAAGCACCTGCAAAGGAAAAAGAAGATAAAAAAGAAAGAATTTATCATAAATTTATTGATGTTGAGCGTAACGAAAAGGGAACCCCCACATCAATCAAATTCAAAAACACAGAAAACTTTAACTTTGCATTTGACCTTATTGATGCTCTTGCAGACAGAGAGTCCGATAAATTGGCAATGCTTCATATTTCAAGAGATAAGACCGAAAGAAGATTTACCTTTAAGGATATGAAAAAGGGCTCTGCTCAGGCAGCTAACTATTTCAAATCCTTGGGTATCAAAAAAGGCGACAGAGTTATGCTCATTCTCAAGCGCCATTATCAGTATTGGTTTGCAATGCTCGGTCTTAATAAATTGGGTGCTATCGGTATTCCTGCTCCCAATCAGCTTCAGAAGCACGATTTAGAATATCGTTTCCAAGCAGCGGGAATAAAAGCAATTCTTTGCACGACAGACGGCGATGTTGCAAATCAGGTTGATTTGGCGGCGGCAAAATGCCCCGACCTTAAAATCAAAATTGCAGTTGGCGAAAATCGTGAGGGTTGGAGAAGCTATGATGAAGAAAGTGCGCTCTTCAGTTCTCATTATGAAAGAACTGCAGATTCTCCCGGTGGCGACGATTTAATGCTTATGTTCTTCACTTCGGGAACAACAGGCTATCCCAAAATTGCCGCTCATTGTTATAAATATGCTCTCGGTCATTTCCATACTGCAAAATATTGGCATAATGTTGACCCTGACGGACTTCATTTCACCATTTCCGATACCGGCTGGGCAAAATCAATGTGGGGTAAATTTTACGGTCAGTGGCTTTGCGAAGCAGCACTTTTCGTTTATGACTTTGACCGCTTTGATGCTGCAGACATTCTTCCTATGTTTGCAAAGCACAATATCACAACCTTCTGTGCACCGCCCACAATGCTCAGAATGATGATTAAACAGGATATTTCTAAATACGATTTCTCTTCCGTTAAGCATATGACAACGGCAGGTGAGGCCCTTAACCCTGAGGTTTACCGCCAATTTGAAAAGGCAACAGGACTTCAGATTCTGGAAGGCTTCGGTCAGACTGAAAGCACAATGATTATCGGTAATATGACAGGTGCACCTCATAAAATCGGTTCAATGGGTAAACCTGCTCCTATTTATGATGTTTGCCTTGTTGATGCAGACGGCAATAAAGTAAATGTAGGTGAAAACGGCGAAATCGTTGTTAATGTTAAAGACGGTGCACCCTGCGGTCTCTTCAAAGGCTATTATAATGACGAAGAAAAAACCAAAGAGGTTTGGCACGATGGTTATTACCACACCGGTGACGTTGCCTGGATGGATGAAGACGGCTTCTATTGGTACGTTGGCAGAGTTGATGACGTTATTAAGTCGTCAGGCTACCGTATAGGACCATTTGAAATCGAAAGCGTTATTATGGAGCTTCCCTATGTTCTTGAATGCGGAGTTTCTGCCGCACCCGATGAGGTAAGAGGACAGGTTGTTAAAGCAAGTATTGTTCTCGTTCCCGGTAAAGAGGGTACAGAAGAACTCAAGAAGGAAATTCAGCAGTATGTTAAGGAGAAAACAGCTCCTTATAAATACCCGAGAATTGTTGTTTTCCGTGATGAGCTTCCAAAAACAACCAGTGGCAAAATCCAAAGAAATAAATTATAATGAAAAGAAGGTGTAAGAGATTGCAAAGTAAACGAATGACCCTCTTCGCAGGGCACTACGGTAGCGGTAAAACCAATATTGCCGTAAACTATGCTTTGTATCTTAAAAGCCTTGGTGAAGACGTTGTTATTGCCGACCTTGATATAGTAAATCCTTATTTCAGAACTCGCGACAGTCTTGAAGATTTTGAAAAAGCAGGAATTAAGCTGATTTCTTCCCAATTTGCAAGTTCAAATGTTGATTTACCTGCTTTGCCTCAAGAAGTATATTCTCTTCTTGACAAACGTGAAGAAAAGGCGATAATGGATATTGGCGGTGATGACCGCGGTGCTTATGCTCTCGGTAGATATGCAGATGCTATTAAAGAAGAAAACGATTATGAAATGCTCTTTGTTTTCAACAAATATCGTCCTTTGACTCCCGATGCAGAGTCTGCATTTGAAATTATGCAGGAAATTGAAGTGGCGTGTAAAATAAAATTCACAGCAATTGTTAATAACTCCAATCTTGGTGAACTCACCACAGCAGAGGATGTTATAAATTCGGTTGGCAGTACCGATGAACTATCAAAATTAACGGGTCTTCCTGTTAAAATGACAACTGTCACAGAAAATTTAGTTAATAATCTCAACGGAAAAATTGAAAATCTGTTTCCGCTGACTTTACAAAAAAAGATTATTTAGGAGGCAGAAAAATGGCAAAAGTAACATTCGCAGAAAATGTTTGCAAGGGTTGCGGTTTGTGTGTAACTGCTTGTCCCAAGAAAATCGTGGAACTCGATTCTGCAAAGCTTAATGCAAAAGGACATCATCCTGCACATTGTATTGATGAGAGCAAGTGCATCGGTTGCGCATTTTGTGCAACAATGTGCCCTGACTGTGCTATAACTGTTGAAAGGTAAGGTGAAATAAATGGGTGAGAAAGTTTTAATGAAAGGTAATGAGGCTATTGCCGAAGCTGCAATCAGAGCAGGTTGTATGCATTATTTCGGTTATCCCATTACTCCCCAGACAGAAGTTGCCGCATATATGGCAAAAAGAATGCCCAAAATAGGTGGCGTATTCCTTCAGGCAGAAAGTGAAATCGCCGCTATCAATATGGTTCTCGGCGTTGCCGCAACAGGCAAACGTGTTATGACATCATCTTCAAGTCCCGGAATTTCTCTTAAGAGTGAGGGTATCTCCTACATAGCAGGCTCCGATGTTCCTGCACTTATTGTAAATGTTCAGCGTGGTGGCCCCGGTCTTGGTGGTATTCAGCCCTCACAGTCTGACTATTTCCAGGCTGTTAAAGGCGGTAGCCACGGTGACTTTAAGAAAATCGTTCTTGCTCCTGCATCAGTTCAGGAAATGGCAGATCTTACAAGTACTGCATTTGACCTTGCAGATAAGTACAGAATGCCTGCAATGATTCTTGCAGATGGTACTCTCGGTCAGATGATGGAGCCTGTTGAGCTTCCCGATACAGCTCCCAATACATTTGATAAACCCTGGGCGCTTACAGGTACAAAAGGGGAGAGAAAGCACAATATCGTTAACTCTCTTTACCTTAAGCCCGAAGAGCTTGAAGTAACAAACTTTGAACGCTTTGCAAGATATAAAGAAGTTGAAGAGAATGAAGTTCTTTTTGAAGAGTATCTTATGGATGATGCAGAAATCTGCGTTGTTTCCTTTGGTATCACATCCCGTGTTGCTAAAAATGCAATTGTTGAAGCACGCTCAAAGGGTATCAAGGTTGGTATGATTCGTCCCATTACTTTGTGGCCCTTCCCCGAGAAGGTTCTCAGAGCGGCGGCAGATAAATGCAAAGCATTCCTTTGTGTTGAAATGAATATGGGTCAGATGATTGAAGATGTTAAGCTTGCTACCGAATGCAAGAAGCCCGTATATCTTTGCAACCGTACCGGCGGTATGATTCCCGCTCCTGAAGAGGTACTCCAAAAAATCGAAGAAATCAATGAAGGAGGTAACAAATAATGGTAGTATTCGAAAAACCGAAAACATTAACTGATGCAACGCTTCACTATTGTCCGGGTTGTACTCATGGTATTATTCACAGACTTGTTGCCGAGGTTATTGATGAACTTGGTATCGAGGGCAGAACTATCGGTGTAGCTCCCGTTGGTTGCTCCGTTATGGCTTATGATTATTTCACCTGCGACTTTATTCAGGCTCCTCACGGTAGAGCTCCTGCAGTTGCAACAGGTGTTAAAAGAGCAGACCCCGAAAACAATATTGTTTTCACATATCAGGGTGATGGTGACCTTGCCGCTATCGGTACTGCAGAAACCGTTCACGCCGCTGCAAGACGTGAAAACATCACCGTCATTTTCGTAAACAATGCAATTTACGGTATGACAGGCGGTCAGATGGCTCCCACAACTCTTCCAGGTCAGGTTACACAAACATCTCCCTACGGCAGAGATGTTAATACAGTTGGTTATCCCGTTAAGGTTTGTGAGCTTCTTCAGAATGTTGACGGTGCTGCATACCTTGAAAGAGTTTCCGTAAATAACCCCGCAAATGTTAAAAAGGCAAAAGCCGCTATTAAAAAGGCTTTCCAAAATCAGATTGACGGCAAAGGCTTCTCTCTTATTGAGGTTGTTTCCACTTGTCCCACAAACTGGGGTATGACACCTGAAAAAGCGCTTAAATGGCTTGAGGAAAATATGCTTCCTTATTACCCATTAGGTGTTTATAAAGATATCTACGCAGAGGAGGCAAAATAATGAGTAAAGCATGTAACATTCTTTTTGCCGGTTTCGGCGGTCAGGGTATTCTTTTTGCAGGTAAATTCGTAGCATATAAAGGTCTTCTTGAGAATAAGCAGGTTTCCTGGCTTCCTTCTTACGGTCCTGAAATGCGTGGCGGTACTGCAAACTGTAGTGTTATTGTAAGCGACGAACCTATCGGTTCTCCCATCGTTGGTAAACCCGATGTCCTCGTTGTAATGAATCTTCCCTCACTTGATAAATATGAAAATGAAGTTGTTCCCGGCGGTAAAATTTTTGTGGATTCAACTCTCATTTCAAGAAAAGTTGAGAGAACTGATGTTGATGTTTATTACATTCCCTCAACACAGATTGCAAATGAGCAGGGTATCAGCACTCTCGCTAATATGATTATGACAGGTAAGGTTCTCAAAGAGGTTGAAGCACTTGGTTTTGACGGCATTGATGCACCTCTCGGAAAGGTTGTTTCTGCTCGTCATCAGGACCTTCTTGAAGTTAACAAAACCGCTCTTAAGCTTGGCTACGATTATTGATTATATTCAAATTGAAAAGAGGTAATTTTCAATGAGTTATGAATTTAAGGTTGAAAGAACAACCGCTCCCAAGGCAAAACCTCAGGATGAGAGTAAGCTTGGCTTCGGTAAAATCTTTACAGACCATATGTTTATTATGAACTATGATGATGGTCAGGGTTGGCACGACGGAAGAATTGTTCCTTACGGTCCTCTCGAGCTCGACCCATCATCAATGGTTTTCCACTATGCGCAGGAGCTTTTTGAAGGTCTTAAAGCATACAGAACTGCTGACGGTAATATTCAACTTTTCCGTCCTCAGAAAAATATCGAAAGAATGAATAATACTTGTGACCGTCTTTGTGTTCCGAGAATTGACCCCGATCTTGCTCTTGAAGCAATCAAGGCGGTTGTTGAGGTTGATAAAGACTGGGTTCCCCACAGTGACGGAACATCACTTTATATTCGTCCTTTCATTATTGCAACAGATGCTTTCCTTGGCGTTCACGCTTCTCATAGCTATATCTTTGCAATAATTCTTTCACCTGTTGGCTCTTACTATGCAAACGGTATGGATCCCGTTAAGATTTACATTGAACGCGAATATGTTCGTTGTGTAAAAGGCGGAACAGGTATGGCTAAAGCAGGTGGTAACTATGCAGCATCCCTTATCGGTCAGGAAAAAGCAGACAGAATGGGTTATGCTCAGGTTCTCTGGCTTGACGGTGTTGAGAGAAAGTATATTGACGAAGTTGGCGCAATGAACGTTTTCTTTGTTATTGACGGTACAGTTATTACACCTTCTCTTGAAGACGGCAACATCCTTCCCGGTGTTACAAGAGCTTCTTGTATTGAAGTTCTTAAAGCAAACGGCTACAAGGTTGAAGAAAGAAAGCTTTCTGTTGATGAAGTTAAAGAGGCTCACAAAAACGGCACTCTTACAGAATCCTTTGGTACAGGTACGGCTGCTGTTATCTCTCCTGTTGGTGAGTATATAGACGGTGACGAGCATCTTGTTATCAACGACTCTAAAATCGGTCCCGTTGCTCAGTTCCTTTATGATGAGCTTACAGGTATTCAGTGGGGTAAACGTGAAGACAAGCACGGCTGGATTGTAAAAGTTGACTGATTAGTAATAAAAACACTCCTTGCATTTCGTTGCAAGGAGCGTTTTTATGTATATATACTTGAAAAAACATTAAAAAAAAGTTATACTCTAATAAATAAAAAACAAAAGGAGGTAATTCTATGTTGAAATATGAAATTGAAGGCGGTAGCTTGCCGGTTGTTATATGTTATCCCGAACAAGGGCAGACTCTTTGCACTGAAGGCGGTTCAATGAGCTGGATGAGTCCCAATATGAAAATGGAAACAAATTCAGGTGGCGGTATAAAAAAAGCTATTGGCAGACTTTTTGCAGGGGAATCAATTTTTCTTAACGAGTTTACCTCTGTTAACGGAACGGGTATGATCGCCTTTTCATCAAGCTTCCCGGGCGAGATTATTCCTTATGAGGTAACTCCCGGAAACGGAATTGTTGTTCAAAGGAAAGGCTTTCTTGCTATGGAAAAAGGTCTTGACCTGTCTGTTTTCTTCCAACACCGTTTCAGCACAGGCTTTTTTGGTGGCGAGGGCTTTATAATGCAAAGAATTACCGGCAACGGTATGGTATTTATAGAAATTGACGGTCATTGTAAGGAATATACTCTCGGCGCAGGGGAAAGTATTATTGTTGACACAGGTCACCTTGCGGCAATGAGCGAAACCTGTTCTATGAGAATTGAAACAGTAAAAGGTGTAAAAAATATGTTCCTTGGCGGTGAGGGCGCTTTCCACACTGTTGTTACGGGACCCGGTAAGGTTTATCTTCAGTCAATGCCTATTATTAACCTTGCCAATACACTTAGTCCCTATTTTCCACAGCAGGTAGATACTTCAGGAAGTTCTTCAGGTGGAATAAATATCGGTGTAGGTGGCTTGAACTTTAAATTAGGCGAATAAAACAAAAGGAGAATACTCTTGGCAGATAAAAGGAATTCTAATGAAGACAAGAAAATGTCTATAAATGACGATTACATAGAGCTTTTAAGCTATGTAAAGGGTGCGGACGATTATGAGGATGTTTACAGTCATTCTTCCTACGAGGATGATGATTTTGAAGATGTTTTCAGCGACTCTTCTCACGAGGATATCTATATAAGCAGAAGTCGCAGAAATCAAGAACCTGAGGATGAGGGAATTTATATAAGCAGGAATAAATCTGTACCTCAACAAACTAAAAATCATAAATATAATACAGAAGAGTTTTCTGCAGAAATACCCTCTCCACCGCCAATAACAAGAAAGAAAAGCTTGCAGGATACTGATGAAATTTCAGATTTTGAAGCAAGAAGAGGAAAGCGTGTTCCCGAAAAAAAAGGTTCAAAAGGCAAAAAAATTCTTGCGGTTGTTCTTGTGCTCGTATTAGCTTTCGGTGGTATACTTTTTGTTATGGCAAACAGTATCGTAGGCAAGTTTGAAAAAGGCGAAAAAATAGAACACGTTGAAGGTGTTGAGCTTGTAAGTGATAAAAATGTCAGAAACATTCTTTTAATCGGCGCAGATAAAGAAAACGGCGGTGCTTCCCGAAGCGACAGTATAATGATAGCTTCTGTCAATAAAAAGACAGGTAAAATTACAATATGCTCAATTCTCCGTGATACTCACCTTTACATTCCGGGTAATCGCGAGGCAAAGGTAAATTCTGCTTATGCATGGGGCGGAGCAAATCTTCTTGTTCAGACGATTGAATATAATTTCGGCATAAAAATTGACGATTATGCAACGGTTAATTTCGAGATGTTTACAGCACTTGTTGATGGCTTGGGCGGTATAGATGTTGAAGTAACGGAAAACGAAGCTGATTATATCAATAATCGCCATAACTACGGCAACGAAAAAAAACCGGATTATTTTGAAAGTGGCGAAAGAGTTCATCTCAATGGTTATCAAGCTCTTTGGTATTCCCGAATTCGTAAGCTGGACTCCGACTTTATGAGAACGGAGCGTCAAAGAAAGGTGATTACCTCTATTGTTTCAAATGTGAAAGGGCAAATGAATCCAATAGGCATATTCGGTCTTATTTCAACCGCTAAAGAGGTTGCACCTTATATTGAAACAACTCTTTCAACAGGGGATTTCTGGAGCCTTGCAATGAGCCTCGTTTCTTGTTTTACAAAATCCGGTGCAGATATGGACAAGCTTCTTGTTTCTCAACAAATTCCCTTTGATGATACATGGTGGTATTCTTCGGAGTGGGACGGTTCAAGTATTTCAATAAACCTTGAAGAAAATAAGCAAATGCTCTATACACTTCTTTATGAGGCTCCTGTTGAAGAGAATACAACTGAAGGATAAGTAATATTTAAAATTTCTCCCTCATATACTTTCACAGAAGGTATATGAAGGGAGTATATTTTTTATGGACATAGCATTAAAAAAAGAGAATTATAAATTATTGAAAACAGTTAAGGAAAATTGCGTTGAAGAGTGCGTTGAGGCGGATTTTTCCTTGCCGGAATATATGCCGGAAATTTTGCGGATTATTAAATCAACAGCACAACCAAAGGTAAATTCCTGCAAAGCCGTAGGTGAAAGGGTTACTGTTGATGGTGAATGCGAATTGAGAATGATTTATACAGCAGAGGATGGTGGGATTTATACATTTTCACAAAGTCGTCCTTTTACACGTCATTGTGAAAATAATATTTTTAATGATGCAACGGATGTGAACGGCGAGGTTGCGGTGTCTTATGTGAATTGTCGCGCCACAAGTACAAAACGCGCAGAAATAAAGGCAGGTCTCGTTATCAGAGTTACGGCTTTCATAGAAGAAACCGAGGAAATTATAGCTCTGGAGGATAATTCTTGCATTGAAGAGAAATGTGTACCTGTAAGGGCTATGTCTTTAGGCTGTAAAAAAACAAGAAGCTTTTCTATGAGCGATAACGTTTCTCTTCCTGCCCCGTGTGCATTTGTCATAAGTTCAGGCGCTAATGCTGTTTGCACTGAAATTAAAAAAATCAGCAATAAAATAATGGTTAAAGGTGAAGCAGTGGTTGAAATATGCTATGTAACTGCTACTGATAAAACCTGTACTGAACATATAAAACATATTTTACCCATTAACCAGATTCTTGAGTTTGAGGGTATGGAAGAGCGATATACAGGTAATGTAAGCTTTAATGTAACAGCAGTTGATGTTATGCAAAAAAATGAGCAAGACGGTGCAGGAACAGCTTTTGACATTGCTTTGTGTATTGATGCTTCGGTTTGTATGTGGGAAGAAAAAGAGTTAACGGTTATTTGCGATGCCTATGCAGTTGGTGGCAACGTGGATTTGAAAAAACAATCCTATACTTTCTTTACAGCACTTGATGAAATTCGTGATACATATATATTTAAAGGTGATTTTCAAGTATCGGGAGAGGGTATAAGCAAGGTTCTCGATTCAACAAGTGAAATAACAAATTTAACGATAAAAAAAGAAAGTGGTTCAGTTTCAGTTTGCGGCAGTCTTAATTTATCCGTTCTAATGAAGGATTTATCCGGCAGTCTTTCTAACATTAACAAGATTATCGATTTCAAATATGAGAAAAAGGCGGATTATGATAATAATGAAATTTTCTGTCTTCCGTCTGTAACAGTTATATCTCTGGATTGTGTTGAAAAAGGAAGCAACACTGTTGATGTTCGTGCCGAAATAGATATAGCAGGAACAGTTTTCGGAAAGGTTTGTCTCGACGTAGTAACAGATATAACAGAAAGTGAAACACAAATTGAACGAAAATCAAATGCAATTACAGTTTATTTCCCCGAGGAGAGTGAAAGCCTTTGGTCAATCGCAAGGCGATATAATACAACAGTCAGCGCGATAGCAGAGGAAAACAGTTTAGAGGGTGACACAACCGAGAATTTGAAAATTATATTCATTCCCGCAGTATAAAATTTATAAAAAATCAACTGTTTTGTAAAATATTAAAAAAACAGTTGATTTTTTGAATTTTGTGTGATATTATTATCAAGTCTATGTGTGCGTTGTTTCGAGACAACGGCAGTTAATGGCAACATTAAAGCTGGCGGTCCGCTGTCATTATGATAAGAACGCTTGAAAAAATTTCGGAGGTTTATTATGGACGCATTAAAACTTATTGCACAGGACAGCCTTAAGGCTGAGAAGCCCGAGTTTAACGTTGGTGACACAGTTAGAATCGACGTTAAAATCCGCGAAGGTCAGAGAGAAAGACTCCAAGCTTTCGAAGGTACTGTTATTGCTAAAAACGGTAGCGGTATCAGCGAAACATTCACAGTTCGTCGCGTTTCCTACGGCGTAGGTGTTGAAAGAGTTTTTCCTGTACATTCTCCCAACGTTGCATCTGTTAAAGTTGTTCGTTACGGTAAAGTTCGCCGTGCAAAACTTTATTATCTTCGTGACAGAGTTGGTAAGGCTTCTAAGGTTAAGGAAAAAATCGGCTGATTTCGGTCGAAATGCGGGGCAGATGTATAATCTGCCCTTGATTTCTTTTTGTAACATTTTTGTATTTGTTGAAAGGTGAGTTCAATGCGCAAAACAGAAGAATATAATATTACTTTGGGAGATGACTCTTCCGTAAAGAAGAAAAAAAATCTTCGCGACGGAAAGCTTAATATTTTTGAAGTTTTTGAAGCAGTAATTGTTGCTCTTGTGGTTATAACAATTATATTCACATTCTGTTTCAGAGTTTTTTATGTTGATGGGCCGTCAATGAAGCCTGTTCTTCAGCATAATGATAAGGTTGTCGTTTCAACAGTCGGTTACAAAGCCCGTAGGGGTGATATTGTAGTAATTTCAGAAACTGCAGAACTTAATGAGCCCATCGTTAAACGCATAGTAGCAGTGGCAGGCGATACTGTTGATATCAACTTTACAACCGGTGTTGTTACCGTTAACGGAACTGAAGAAGATTATACAGATGAACTTACTGTTCAACAGTTTGATATAGCTTTTCCTCTTACTGTTCCCGAGGGAACAGTGTTCGTTCTTGGAGATAACAGAGCCAATTCTCTTGACAGCAGATCCACAAGAGTCGGTTGTGTTGATGAAAGATATGTTGTGGGAAAAGTTTTATTCAGATTTTTTCCGCTTGGTGATTGGAAGGTAGAATAATATGAATGATGAAAGAATTGTTGATATAACAACCGAAGAGGTTGTTACAGAAATTAAAGCTTCTTCAAAAAAGACTGAAAATAAGAAAAAAAGTTTTCATTTGTCGGTTTATGACTTCGTTTCAATAATTATGAGTTCTTTTATAATTATAGCATTGGTTTTTACTTTTGCGTTTCGCCTTGTAGGTGTTGAAGGCTCTTCAATGACAAACACCTTGCAGGAAAACGACTGGCTTCTTACAGTTCAGAAGGAAAGCTACGATAGAGGTGATATAGTTGTTATTACCGAACCCAACTATTTTAATGAACCACTTATAAAAAGAGTTATTGCAAAGGGCGGAGAAACTGTTGATATTGATTTTACAACAGGAACTGTTTATGTTGACGGAGTAGCTTTGGATGAGCCCTACACGAGAGAGAATTTTATAGCACCAAAGATTGATGATATTGATTTCCCTTATACAGTACCCGAGGGTCACATTTTCTGTATGGGTGATAACAGAAACGGGTCAACAGATAGCCGTTCACAGCTTATAGGTCCTTTGGACGAAAGATATGTTTTAGGTAAAGCAGTTGTAAGAATTTTACCTTTCGGGGATTTTAATATATACGATTATGAGTGATTATCAGAAACAAACAGTTCAGTGGTTTCCGGGTCACATGGCAAAAACGCGCAGGCTTATTAAAGAGAGTCTTCCGTTTGTGGATTTAGTGACAGAGATTGTTGACGCAAGAATACCAATGAGTTCTTCAAATCCTGAGCTCAAAGAAATGATAGGGAATAAGCCCCGAATAGTCCTTCTTAATAAATGTGACGTTGCTGATGAAAAAGCAACTGCAAAATGGGTGGAATATTATAAAAGTAGGGGTATGTACGCTCTTCCTGTTGACTGTCGTAGCGGTAAAGGCTTAAATGCTTATTTGCCCTTGGTAAGAGAAGTTTTGAAAGAGAAAATCCAACGTAATACCGAAAAAGGTATGGTTGGTAAACCTCTTCGTGTTATGGTTGTGGGTATTCCCAATACGGGAAAATCCTCATTTATCAATAAAATGGCAGGTCGCAATCGTGCAAAGGTTGCAGATAAACCCGGTGTAACCCGTTCAAACAGTTGGTTTGCTGTTGGTAACGGTGTTGAGCTTCTTGATACACCCGGTGTTTTGTGGCCCAAATTTGATGATAAAGCCGTTGGTGACAAATTAGCCTTTATAGGCTCTGTTAAAGACGAGGTGCTTGATAGTGAGGTTCTTGCCATACGTCTTATTAACGTGCTTAAAAACGGGTATTGTGACCGAATAAGAGAGCGCTTTAAGATAACAGGCTTCGAAGAAAAGGAAGATTATGAAATCCTCGAAATGATTGGCAGAAAAAGAGGTATGCTCATTTCGGGTGGCGAAATAGATACCGAGAGAGCTTCCATAATGCTTCTTGACGAGTACAGAGGCGGTAAGCTTGGTCGGTTTACTCTTGAAATGCCTGATTAACAGTTTATAGTTGTACTTGAAAATTGATTGTAAATATTATAAAATAAAGTCGGAATAGTTATGTTCTGACTTTTATTTTTTGAGGTTTATATTATGTTGGATTATTCTTATGAAACAGAAGCACATAATGAAGGCTTCACCGTTGTTTGCGGTGTAGATGAAGCGGGGAGAGGACCTCTTGCAGGACCGGTTTTTGCAGGGGCGGTAATCTTGCCGGAAAACTACTCTCACGAAATTCTCAACGATTCAAAGAAGCTTTCGGAAAAGAAACGCGACCTTGTTTATGAAGATATAATCAGAGATGCTGTTGCTTGGTCTGTGGGCGTTGCTTCTGAAAAGGAGATTGATGAAATAAATATTCTCAATGCAACCTTTCTTGCAATGAAAAGGGCGGTTGAAGGGCTGAATATTAAGCCCGACCTTGCATATATCGACGGCAACAGATATCCCAATACGGGCGTAAAAGAGATAACAATAGTAAAGGGTGACAGTAAATGTATGTCTGTTGCGGCGGCATCAATAATCGCAAAGGTCAGTCGAGACAGATTTATGATGGAAATGGACACCAAATACCCACAGTATCAATTTTGTAAGCATAAAGGATATGGAACAAAGCTACATTATGAAATGATAGAAAAGTTTGGTGTTTCCGAAATTCACAGAAGAACATTTTTAAAAAATATATTGGGTTAAAATAAATGAACAGTGTTTTATTGGGGGCTCTGGGAGAGCAACTCGCGGCAAAATATTTAAGGTATAACAACTATAAAATTAAAGCAGCGAATTTTAAGACATATACAGGTGAAATTGATATTATCGCTCTGAAAAAAGATGTTTTGCACTTTATTGAGGTTAAAACCCGACAAATCGGGGGAATGGCATCACCTGCCGATGCAGTCGATGCTCATAAACAGGAGAATATAAAAAGTGCCGCAGCAGTATATATGAATAGGTGGGCACCCGAAATAAAAAAAATTCAATTTGATATAATTGAGGTTTTTGTTGAGGGAAAGCAACTGCAAAGCCTGAATCATATTGAAAATGCTTTTTGAGGTGTGCTATGCGATTTTTTGATTTGCATTGTGATACAATAGGAGAGTGTAGCAACAATAACATTAGTTTGAGAAAAAACAATCTACATATTGATGTTGATAGAGCAAAAGAAATAGGAGCTTATACACAAGTATTTGCAGTATGGATACCCGATGAGCTTCGAGGAAACGATGCACGAAAATATTTTGACAAAACCGCAGATTACTTTTATAGAGAGATTGAAAAAAATAATGCTTTAATTTCTCTTTACGGTGACAATAAAAATACTCCTGTAAAAGCAATACTTTCTGTTGAAGGTGGTTCCGCTTGCGGTGGAACAATAGAAGGTCTTCTACATCTTTATAACAGAGGTATTCGCTTAATTACTCTGACGTGGAATGGTAAGAACGAAATCGGAAGCGGAGCTTTTTCAGAGGGTGGACTAACTGCTTTCGGAAAAGAATTTGTAAGCAAGGCGGAGGCTTTAGGGATTGTTCTGGATGTGTCTCACCTTAACCGCCAAAGCTTTTTTGAATTTGCAGATATAGCTAAAAAGCCTTTTGTTGCAAGCCATTCCAATGCGGATATTGTTAATAATGAATTTGGTAAAAAACGAAATTTGAGCAGCGAACAAATCCGAATAATAAGAGAAAATAACAGCTTAATTGGTCTTAATTTTTGCCGTGATTTTCTTGAAAGTGAAAATGTGGTTGGGATTGATGCTCTTTATAACCAGATTCAGTATATGCTTTCTTTAGGATGCGAGGATTTAATAGCCTTTGGCAGTGATTTTGACGGATGTCAGGTTAATGATGTCTTTAACGGAATACAAAAGATTCCCTGTATATATAATGAACTAAAAAGAAAAGGCTTGTGTGATAGAATACTGAATAAGCTGTTTTATGAAAACGCAAAAGAATTTTTCAAGCAATATGAAAGCGTGTCTTCGGATTAACTCCAAAGACACGCTTTTTAAATTTAATTAGTATGTGATTGATGAAGAGGATGATGCTGATGAAGCGTAGTAAGAAACGTAACTGTCAATCATCTTTTCGTTTGTCTTAACAAAATAGTTTATTAAGGTTTCATTTTTTTCAACCTTTTCAGCTATTTTATCATAAATTTCTGTTGAGTAGTTTGTGAATTCCTCTGTAGCGATTGCTGCACGAACATCGCTTTCCCATTTTTCTGTTTCGTCTGCACCAACGAAGTACATAATGTGATAACCGTAATCTGTTTTGATTATACCGGTGTCACCAACCTTGTGTGAAGCCAGTGCCCAATCAAGGAATTCGGGAACATAGCTGCTTGTTGATGTAATATCTTCGTAAAGACCACCTGTTTCAACAGAACCTGTATCATCTGTTTTCTCTGTTGCAAGTGCTGCAAAGCTTTCTTCAGTAGCCTCGCCGTCTTTCCATTCTTTGAGTATTTTCTCTGCTTCTGCTTTAGCGTTGTTGAAGTTTTCTTCAATTTTATCTTCGGAAAGGTCGATTTCATTACCTTCTGAATCTTCACCTGTTGTTGTAGCTTCAACAAGAATGTGTCTTACATCAGCGCCTGCAGTCTGTGTGTCGGGAGCGGCAGGGGAAACAACATAAACAATGTAATATAATTCAGAATCTTCTTCATCGATAACTTTAATGTCACCGGCTTTGCGAGCATCATCAAAGAGCCATTTTGCTACATTAGCAGCAGATTCGCTGATTGAAGATTTGATAAGCCCCTGTGCAAGAGTGGCGCTGTCTTCTTCATAGCTTTCTTTCTCTGAGGGAAGAGCGTATTCTTTTGCAAGCGCAACAAATGAAGCTTCATCTGTAACCTTGTTTTTGAATTCGGTAGCAAGCTTTTTAGCTTCTTCTTTTGTGTATGTGGGGTCTTCGCTTTCCTCGTCTGTTTCTTCAGCTTCTGCATAAGAAATTGCAAAAATTCTTGCATCAGCTAAATCAAAGTCTGCCTTGTTTTTCTCGTAGTACGCTTTAACATCAGCATCTGTTGTTGTTTCGGAAATGTTTTCCTCATACCAAGTAAGGTAGTGTTCAACAATTAAATCGCGGTTAATAAGCTCTTTGTAGGATTTTTCGGTAAGACCTTCGCCACAGGTTCTTGAAATGTAGTTATTAAGAGCGAAATCATTCTCTTCTGCAGATTCTGTAAGCTGGTCCATTGTTGTGGTAATTTGCTCGTCGATTTCCGACTGCATTTCTTCAGTGATTTCGAAGCCTGCTTTTTTTGCCTCGTCGCTCATAGCTTCCTTGTAAATAGTTCTCTGAATAATAGCTTTTTCGGGAGCCATGAGTCTGAAATAGTCTGCCCAGGTTTCAACACCTTCGGGAGCATCTTCACCGATATATTCCTGCTCGGCAGGGTCAGTGGTAAGGTCAAAGCCTGTATAATAAGTACCATAGCCTGAACCGTAATATGAATCAATCTGTTGGGTAGTTGTTGCTATCTGGTTATAGAGGCTCATGTAGTAGTAGTTGTATTCTGCAACATCGATTTTTTCATCGTCGTATGTAGCGACTGTAAGAATTTTCTGAGGTACGCAGAAAACCTTTGTAAGAAGACTGCCTACGCCGTAAAGAACCACACCTACAACAAGTACAATACAAATTACCTTAACAAGAACTCTGATGATTTTGTCACCTTTGCCGTTGTTTTTTTTCTTTGCCGCTTTTGCAAGGCGTTCCTTACGTTGTTCGCGGTAAATTTCGGCATTAGTTTTAATTTCGTTGTTTGCCATTAAATTTCATCCTTTGCTTTCTTTTATAATGTGGCAACACTGCCACACAATATTGCTACTATTTTATACTAAAATAAAAAAATTTACAAGTGTATTTTACATATTTATTTTTATATACTACTTTATTTACATTTAATTAAGATTTATTTTACATTTTCCTTTATATATCTATATTCTTTCGGTTGCATAAAAAACGTATTTGTGTTATCATAATATGAAATTTAAAATACGGAATGGGATTTTATGAGTAAATTAAAATCAAAAAAGTTAATATTTGTACCCGTGTGTGTGGTTTTAATAATTAGTGTGTTGTGCGCGATTTTTGTACCGGGGCTTTTTGAAAAGGAAACAAGGGTAGTCAATTTTGTTGAAGGTGAGCACAAGAGTGTAAAATTTGATGACAAGTTTTCACCTTATGTAATTGCAGGGGACAATATATTATTGGTCAACGGGGATAATGGTGCAGTTGCTGTCACCGATAAAAACGGAAAAGTCGTTTTTAATTCCCATTCTGAATCAGCAGCAAAAAGCAAATTGGCATCTGTTATTTCAGTTACGTTCAGAGATAAAGCAGGAAATTCGTATATAAAAAGCAGTACTGATAACAGCGCCGAAAACGGCGGTGTGAAAATTACTTCTCAAAAGAAAAATGACGTTACATTAACATTTGATTTTATTGAAGATAGAGTAGGTACTGTTGCAGAAACAATTTCAGTAAAATTTTATGCACAAAATGGCGGAATTAAGGCGGAAATTGATTTAAGTGATGTAGTTTTAAAGAATGATTATGTTATTGAGAAAATAAGTATTTTGCCCGGTCTTTTTTCGGAAACCGACCCCAATGGTGAATGCTTTTATACAGTTCCGGATGGTTGCGGTGTGCAAATTGATTTAACGGAAAAGCTTGAAAAATCTTATTCCGATAATTTTGATGTTTACGGTAGCGACATAACCTTTGGAGATTATTCTCAAGGGGCAACCTTGCCCTGCTTTGCAATGACAAAAAATTCCGCAATGTTAACAGCAATTATTGACGATGGCGATGCTATATCATCAATTTATGTAAAGCACAATAAAAACACGGGTGGTAATTTATACAACACTTTTGTTGTAACACCTTATGCAAAGGTTGACGGTAAGCTCATTAAAGGCGCGTCCTATAACGGTACTATATCTCAAGTGTATTATTTCACAACGGAAGGGGAGCGCAATTACAATACCGTTTCTGCTATAGTCCGCGACAACCTTACTGATAAAGGCTACTTACCCTCAAGTATGAGTGATACTTTTGTGGATTTTCCGTTTTTTATTACTGCTATCGGAAGTGAAAACGGAAAGAAAAATGATGTTTATACCACCTTCGAGAATGGCTCGGAAATGATAGCTCTTTTAAAATCACGCGGTGTCAGATGTATAGCGTTGAGATTTTCGGGTGCAGGTGAAAAGGGCTTGAATTCCGGTGCAAAGAATTGCGATACCTTCAGCAAGGTGTTGGGAGGAAAAAAGGAATATAATAACCTTTGCGATTTAGCTGCTGAAAAGAATAGCTCTGTGTGGTACGACGTTAACTTATCTGTCACACCCTCACAAAATGGCAGTAACGGAATAGACTTGTATAAGGACTTGCGCACTTACCTTTCAAAAGAAGCCGTAAAATCAAATGTTACATCATATAATAATGCCTATTCAAACATTACCGATATATATAAATTTATTTCAGATATTGAGTCGGGAAATGTTTGCCTGAATGATTTATCTTATCTTCTTTATACTGATGTTCTTGACGGGGTGGACAGGCAAACAGCCTTAAATAATTTAAAGGACAAAGTACAATCTTTAAGCGTAAATAACGGACTTATGCTTACAAGCCCTGCAGTTTATCTTATGAATCAGGCAGATGCAGTTTTCTCCGTAACCCAAAGTGCTGCTCTCAACGGATTTGCAGGCGTTACAACAGTTCCGCTTTTGCAAATGGTTCTTCACGGTAGCGTTTGTTATGGCTCGGAGCCGATAAATCTTTTTGCAGACAGCACAGATGCCGTGTTGAAAGCAGTTGAATACGGTGCCTCGCCATCCTTTGTTTTTACGTATGATAAATGCGATGTTCTTGATTACGGCGTTTATGCAACTCAGACATCTAAATTTTATTCATCAGTTAAAAGAATGTTACCATTGATGGATATGAAAATTACCTCTCACGAGCAGGTTGTTTCGGGTGTTTATAAAATTACCTATGATTACAGCAAAATTGTGTATGTAAACTATAATCCGTCTGTTGTTGAAGTTAATGGTGTTCTTATTTCCGCAAAGGATTTTGTAGTTATATAACGAGTTGAAAAAGGCTTTCGCCAAGGGGTGAAGGCCTTTTTGTTGCTTTTTGTCGAAATAGTTATCTTTTTAACAAAAAGTATTTGCTTTTTGTATGTTTTGTGATACAATGAAATTGTGTTAATCCGCAAAAAAGAAAGGATGAATCTAATGGACTACAAAATGGAATTAACTCCCGAACAGGCCGCCATACTTAACGGCGAGCAGGGTGAAACAATGGCAAAGGTTATGAAAACCCTTGTTATGTATGGTGAGGCTTTCGGTGCAACAAAAATGGTGCCCGTAACAAGCGAAAAAGGTCACCTTGTTACAAGCTTCGGTCTTAAGGTTATGACTCCTGTTTATGATCTTATGGATCAGCTTATTTCAGCAGGCATTAAATCAAAACAGCAGTTTTCAGTTGACCCCAAGCCTGTTGACCCAAAGGTTCCTTCAAATTTTGTAAAAAATCTTGTGTTCAATAAATTTATGTACACAAAGCAGGATAGCTATGACGAGCAGCTCAGAAAGTTAGGTCTTGTTGGCGACGATGCGTATACCTGCACTTGCTATATGGACCAGGTTGGCAATGTTCCTAAAAAAGGTGATATTCTTTCTTGGGCTGAATCCAGTGCGGTTGTTTATGCAAACTCCGTTCTCGGCGCACGTTGTAACCGTAATTCAGGTATCATTGAGCTTTTCGGTTCTATCGTTGGTTTTGTTCCTTATTTTGGTCTTGTTACCGATGAGGGCAGAAAGGCAACCTGGGTTGTAGAAGTTAAATGTGAAAAGAAACCCGAAGCACAGGTGCTGGGTTCCGCTATCGGTATGAAGGTTATGGAAGATGTTCCTTATGTTAAAGGTCTTACAGATTGGATAGGAACAGAGCTTGATGATGCTGCAAAAGCATACCTTAAAGATTTTGGTGCAGCAACCGCTTCCAATGGTGCGGTAGGTCTTTATCATATTGAAGGTCTTACCCCCGAAGCAGTTGAAATGGGTGATAGCCTTATTGCAGAAAATGCACAGGTTTATGTTATTGATGATGCAGAGCTTGAAAGAGTTAAAAATTCTTACCCCGTTATGTGGAAGGATCCTTCAAAAGCACCTCAGCTTTGCTTTATCGGTTGTCCCCACCTTTCTCTTCAGCAGCTTAAAGAGTGGACGGATAACGTTTGTGAGGGTCTTAAAAAGAGCGGTAAAAAGAAAGTTACAATTCCCACAGTATTTACTGCGGCTCCTGCGGTTTGCGACGAATTCAACAAAACCGAATATGCCGCAAAGCTTGCCGCAACAGGCGTAACCCTCAGTTACATTTGTCCTCTTATGTATATGAATAACCCCGTTGCAAAAATGGGCAGAGTCATTACAAACTCAAATAAGCTTCGTACTTATACAACATCTCGTTACTACACAAGTGAAGAGATTCTTGACATAATCACAAAGGGGGCAAAATAAAATGAAAACATTTAAAGGTCGTCCCGTAGTACCGGGCACAGCAGAAGCAACCGCTCTTGTTTCTCACGGTGGTTTTAATACTCTCGCATCCTTCCAGAATGCTCTTCAGTTTGGCGATAAGGAAGCAAAATGCGGTGACCAGAACAATAAAGATATTTATGAACAACCTATGGTTGGCACAGCACTTTGCCTTCCTCAGACAATCGGTTCAACAACAGGCGGTATGGTTCTTTACTGCGCAAAGGTTATGGAAAGAAGCCCTGCTTGTATGCTTTTTTCTGAGCATATAGACTCTCTTGCAGCAGCCGGTGCAATTCTCGGCTCTGTTTGGACAGATACCCCTATGCCCACAGTTGATTGTTTAGGTGATGAATTCCTTAACACAGTTAAAACAGGGGATAGAATCAAAGTTTACGAAGACGGTACAGTAGAAATTTGTGACTGAATTTGCGAATTTGCGCGTTTGCTTACACTCGCAGTGCCTTTGCACAGCTTCGGTTCGCAATTCACACAAATTCATCAAATTTAGTTCACAAATTAAAGAAATGTGGATGATTTGCGAATTTGCGTGTTTGCTCACACTCGCAGTGCCTTTGCACAGCTTTGGTTCGCATACTAAAAAACAAATGGGATGTAAAAACAAATCGTTTTTACATCCCATTTCCCATTTTGTGTTTAATTTTCAGGTTTATGGCAATCGCCGTCGTCACCGCCGTCGCAGGTAACTTCAACGATCGGAATACCATCTTCTTGAGCAGTAACTTTTACGGTATATGTACCTCCCGCATCACAAAACGGAACATTCCCATCAAGTACCTGGTCTCTTAAAAGCGAAATGTCTGCCTCCGCGGTGAAGGGGTTATGATTAAAATCTAAAAGAGTAGTTGTATGGTCTTCTTTTGAACATTCAATATAAAAGACATAGTCTTGGTTAAAAGGAAATTCAATACACCAATCTTTTGCATCCTTTTGGGCTGTTCGTTGGTAAACACAACACGCTTTAATTCTGTTATTTTTTGCAACATTGTTAAAAACAGGAACACCAACAGCTATAATTATTCCAAGAATTAAAACAACAACCAATAATTCAACTAAAGTGAAACCTACTTTTGTTTTAAAAAACTTAAACATAACCAAACCTCCATTTCAACGTAAAAAACAAAGGAATTAAACGTAACTTTTACGAAACCAATTTAGCATAATTCAAACAAAAAGTAAATGATTTTCTTTACATTTATTAAAAAGTGTGTAGTGTTACAAAACAAGAAGATTTGAATTGGTAATTATAGACAAACAAAAAAGACTATAACTGTTGGTGAACTGCCCCAAATTGTACGGACAGTACAAAAAAGACCTTAATGGTAGATAAAATTAAAATTTAAGCAACATACTGACTTCGAAATTCCATCGGAGTCAGTTTTGTTTTTAGTTGGATTCTTTCGTTGTTGTAGAAATGGATGTATTGACCTATGAGGAGGCGAGCCTCCTCATAGGTTCGCAACTTTGAACGATAGATACATTCTGTTTTCAGGATTGAAAAGAAATTTTCAGCCATAGCATTATCATACGGATTTCCACGTCTTGACATTGAGGGCGTAATGCCGTAAGATTGTGTTAGGTTAAAATATGCTTGCGATGTGTATTGAAACCCTTGGTCACTGTGGAGTTGCAGCTCCGCAGTGACATTTTCTTTTCTCTTCGCTGCTCTGATTGTACTCAATACAAGGTTTATGTTTTGTTCTGTTCCTGTCTTGTATGCAACTATACTGTTATCATACAAATCCCTAATTACCGAAAGATACAATGTTCCTTGTTGGGTTTTTATGTATGAAATATCTGTTACCCATTTTTGATTTGGTCTATCAGCATTAAAATCTCTATCAAGAAGATTATCGTATTTATGCAACACATTACCGTAATTATGATATTTCTTTCTTCTAACCTCTGACAACAGATTGTATTTCTGCATCACCCTTAATATTGTTTTGGGATTATGGTGTATTCCTTGTCTTTCAAGCCATATATGTACTCTTCGATAACCGTAGGTTTTACCATGTTTTTCCTGACATTCCTTTATCTTTTCTGCTAATGGTAAATCTTTTGCAGGCAGATCCATTCTCTTTACATAATCATAGTAACCGCTTCTTGACACTTCAAAGAATCGGCACATTTCACTTATTGAATACTTATCTTTATGGCGATAGATTACCATAAACTTTACGCTTGTTCTCACTTCCTTTCTGTGAGCGAGAGAAAATCCCGCATCAGTTCATTTTCCATTTCCAAACGTTTGATATATCTATCTTTGCTTGCTATCTCATATTGTAATTGTGTAAGTTTACTTAACTGTTGAATTGATGGTGGTAAACTATCCCCATTTTTACTTGGTCTACCTGGTTTCTTCAGCGCTATTCCTTCAGAGAGCTTTTCTTGATTCACTTTATTTCTATACAGTAAGTTTTTTATCTGTTTAACTGTAAACCCAAATTTTTCACTTATTTCTTGATTGGTTTTCCCTTGTTTTTTCAATTCTACAATCTCTTGCTCATACTCTTTTATATATCTGTATTTTCTGGGCATAAAAATTCCTCCTATGGTAGTTTCTTTAATTCTACCATAGGAGGTCTCTTTTTTCTATTGTCCGTTTTTACTGGACTTGTGCAGAATTTGTAGCCGTCTTTTATTTTTAGGTTGATATTTAGTTTTTTATATGATAAGATAATTCTGTCACACAAATTTAATATATTTGGATCCTAAGGGAAATATCTTTTGGTAAAAGGTGTTTCTCTCGTATTCATATTCCTTAGGATCAATGAATTTGTGTGACAACAATGAGGGATTCACTTTTTCGGTGTGTTCCTTCATTGGAGCACACTTTTTGTTTTATGAGAGATCTGAATGAAATCTGATGTAGATATGTACCAAAAGATGTATAGTAAATTGTTTAATACAATAACAGATGTTGTGGAAATTTGTGATGATGAAAAATGTGTAAGAATATTAAAGGTAGCACAGAAAGAAACAGAAGATATTTATATTACTTATTATGAGTGAGAGCTTGCCTGCCCGTATGGTTAATATCATAGTTATCCCAATAAATTAATTCACTGACGGTTACGAATTTGTAGCCGTCTTTTTCTAATTTTGTGAGAATTTTATCGAGTGCATCGGGTGTGTTTTCCACTCCGTTATGGAAAAGAAGAATTGAACCGTTTTGCACTTTACTTGTTACTCTCGAATACATTTCATCAACTGAAAGCAATTTCCAATCAAGGCTATCACAATCCCATTGTATCATCTTCATATCAAGGCTTTCTGCAACCTCAATACTTTTATTATCATAATCACCGCTTGGAGCTCTCACGAGTTTGGGTGCAACTCCTGTTAAGGCTTCGATTTTCTTGTTGCAGTTGATTATTTCTTCTTTTATTTCTTCTCTGCTTAGTTTACTGAAGGTGGCGTGAGTGTCGGAATGATTAGCCATTTCGTGACCGTTTTTATGAAACTTTTTTACTGCTTCGGGGTTCTTTTCAACCCAGTCACCAACTGCAAAAAATGTTGCTTTTGCATTGTGCTTTTCAAGTATTTCAATAAGCTCATCAGTGTCCTCTGCACTCCAAGCCGCATCAAAGGTAATTGCAATTTTCTTTTCTTCTGTTTGGACGGAATAAATCGGCAATTTTCTTACAGCGTTATTGACGTGTATTCCTATGTGTGAAATGGTTACAGAAGAAATAATTGTAATTGCAAGAAGCGTAAAAACAATAAATACAGAACTTACTTTAATAACCTTGAATTTCAAAAAAACCACCTCGGGAAATAATATTCCTGAGGTGGTTTGTCTTATGAAAATAACAGATATTAATATTCACCGCTTAATACAGCTTCGGCACAACGGATTCCGTCAACTGCCGCAGAGACAATTCCTCCTGCATAACCTGCACCCTCACCGCAGGGGTAAAGACCGCGAAGTCTGCTTGCCTGGAAAAATTCATCACGAATAATTCTTATGGGTGATGAGCTTCTTGATTCGGGAGCCGTAAGCACAGCATCGTACAAATTGAAACCGTGAAGCTTGTTGTCAAAGTCCTGAATTGCTCCTGCAATTGTATCCGTAACCTTTTTAGGTAAAACCCTTCTGATGTCTGTCATTGTAACACCCGTAGGGCAGGAGGGATTCACTGCGCCCAATTTTGTTGATGGCGTATCTTTCAAAAAATCACCTAAAAGCTGTGCGGGTGCTGTGTAATCTCCACCACCCAGTTTAAATGCTTTTTGTTCAATTTCTCTTTGCAGATACATTCCTGCAAGGGGATGGTCGCTTTCAAAAGGGGGGTCAATGCCCACAAGTAAAGCGCAGTTTGCATTTTCTTTATCACGGGCATATTCACTCATACCGTTAACAACCATACCGCCCTCTTCTGAGGATGCGGCAACAACCGTACCGCCGGGGCACATACAAAATGTGTAAAGTCCTCTGCCGTGCTTGGGGTGACACGCCAATTTATAATCTGCTGCAGGGAGAAGCGGTGAGTTCCAAAGTGAGCCGTATTGAGCCTTGTTTATATGCTCTTGAGGGTGCTCAATTCTCGTTCCGACAGAGAAGGGTTTTTGAATAATTTCAAGCCCTTTTCGGTAAACTAATTCGAAAGTATCTCTTGCAGAGTGACCAATAGCGAGAATTAAAGCATCCGTTTCAATATCGGTTGTTGTTCCGTCGGGGTTTTTATAGGTAACACCTTGAACAAATCCGTTCGCGGTAATGATATCAACCAACTGTGTATTGAACTTAATTTCACCACCGAGACGAATAATCTCATTACGAAGATTTTTAACAACCGTTTTGAGCTTGTCTGTGCCGATATGTGGGGTGGCGGAATAAAGAATTTCCTCAGGTGCGCCGAATTCCGCAAAGCGTAGAAACACCTCTCTGCATCTGCCGTCTTTTATACCCGTTGTCAGCTTACCGTCAGAGAAAGTCCCCGCACCGCCTTCGCCAAATTGGACATTTGAATTAGTATTGAGAACACGCTCAGTCCAGAAGCGGTTAACCTCCCTCGTTCTTTCTTCAACTGCAGCGCCTCGTTCAAGAATAATTGGCTTTAATCCTGCTTTCGCAAGAGTGAGAGCTGAAAACATACCTGCAGGACCGAAGCCGACAACAACGGGTCGTAACGGGAATTGACGTTTTGCTTCGGGGAGAGTGTATTCATATTTTTGGGTAACAAATGCCTTGTTTTGAGGAAAGGGTGCAACTATTTTTTCTTCATCAAGGTCTGTCTCAATTTCTGCCGAATAAACAAGTATAATGTTGTCTTTTTTTCGTGAATCAATTGAACGTCTTGCAAGAGAAAAGCTCTTTATATCACTTTCTTTAATTTTGAGTGCCTTTGCCGTTGCCGATTTAACTTCTTGCTCCGTAGTACCCAAAGGCATTTTAATTTCATTTATACGTATCATTTTAATTCCTTATTTTAAAAATTTTCCTGCACTGTTACCTGCAATTCTGCCGGTTGTAAAAGCCAGATGCAGATTATAACCGCCACAGTCGCCGTGAATATCAAGAATTTCACCGCATAGGAATAAGCCTTCTGTATTTTTTGACATCATTGTGAACGGTGAAACTTCGTTAGTTTTTATTCCGCCTTTTGTAACCTGAGCATTTTCAAATCCTTTTGACGATTTTATGTTGATTTTGAAATTTTTCAATTGCTTTATGACTTCGTTAATTTGAATTTCTTTTAAAACTTTGCATTTTGTCTGCGGTTTTATATTGCTTCTGTTTATAACCGCAAAACCTAATTTCAAATTAACGATACCGTTTAGTACAGTTTCAAATTCAATATCCGGTGAGTTATTAATACAACCTTTTATGTGGTTAAACAAAGTATTTTCATCAATTTCGGGGCATAAATCAAGTTTGATTTTCAAGTCCTTCTTATTTTCGCAAAGGTGAGAAAGGTTCATAATAGGTATTCCCGAAACGGCTTTGTCAGTAAACTGAATTTCTCCGATTTCACTTCCTAAAAAAGTATTTGCCGAATATAATTCTGCCTTGCATTCCGCTCTGACACCTTTAAGCAGGTTTAAATCCTTGTCACTTGTAACAAGACCGCAAAGAGCAGGGTAAAGGGGCATCAAAGTATGACCGAAACTTTCGGCAATTTTAAAGCAAGAGCCGTCGGAACCGTGAGCTGATGAGGCTTTACCGCCGCCGCAAAGTATAACTGCATCAAACCTTTCACCGTTTATATCAAAGCCGTTTTTTAGCTTTTGTATCTGTGAAATATGACAATCGGTTTTTATTTCTGTATCAGTACTTTCGATATTCTTTAAAAGTGCATCTTTTATCGTTGCTGCCTGTTGGGAACGGGGGTAAATCCGTCCGTCCTCCTCGTAGGACAGAACACCGAGATGATAAAAAAAATCTTTTGTGGCTGATAAATTACTTCCTAAAATTTTTTCGAGAAATGAAGCCTCACCGTAAAAATGCTCCGGAGAGAGGTCATTGTTTGTGAAATTGCATCTTCCGTTGCCGGTTGCAAGTATCTTTTTTCCGACTTTCTGCATTCTTTCGAAAATTACTGTCTGAATATGAGGATTTGCTTTCTGGGCTTCAATTGCCGCGGATAGCCCCGATGCACCTGCACCGATAATTGCAAGCTTTTTCACAAAACGAACCTCCTTTGCGATTTTTTAAAGGTTAAAACATTATACAATAATTTGAAGAAAGTTACAATACTCTTAAAATATAATTTCTAACATTTCGTAGCAAAAACATTAAAAAAATTATATTATATATTTAAAAAAGGTTTACAAAGCGTTTTGTTTTTGCTATAATTCTTTGGAATATGTGCTTTTTACCAAGCAAAACCATTTAAATGAGGTTTGGAGGAAATATATATGAAACGTGTTGAAATTGCCCAACTTTATAAAAATGCAGAGCAGTTCACAAATGGAGAAATTACCGTTTGCGGTTGGGTTAAAACTCAAAGAGCATCAAAGTCCATCGGATTTCTTGAAATAAATGATGGCGGTTGCTTTAAAGGCTTGCAGGTTGTTTTTGAAGATGCAAAAATTTCTAATTTCAAGGAAATTTGCAAAATCAATGTTGGTGCGGCAGTAATTGTTAAAGGTAATCTTATTCTTACTCCCGATGCTGCTCAACCCTTTGAAATAAATGCTACTGAAATTATTATTGAAGGAGAGTCAACACCCGATTACCCCTTGCAGAAAAAACGTCACACTCTTGAGTATCTGCGTACAGTAGGACATCTTCGTCCCCGTGCAAATACCTATTCCGCAGCATTCCGTGTTCGTTCTGTTGCAGCTTTTGCTATTCATAAGTTCTTCCAGGAGCGCGGATTTATCTATGCTCACACACCTCTCATTTCTTGCAGTGACTGTGAGGGTGCAGGAGAGATGTTCCGGGTAACAACATTTGATATAAATAACGCTCCCACTAAAGAAGACGGAACAGTTGACTATTCTCAGGATTTCTTCGGCAAACCTGCATATCTTACTGTTTCAGGTCAGCTTGAAGGCGAAATTATGGCACAGTCTTTCGGTAAAATTTATACCTTCGGACCTACCTTCAGAGCAGAGCGTTCATATACTCAACGTCATGCGGCAGAGTTCTGGATGATAGAGCCTGAAATCGCTTTTGCAGACCTTTCCGATGATATGGATTTAGCAGAAGATATGATAAAGTATGTTATCAAGTATGTTCTTGAAAATTGCTCTCAGGAGCTTGAATTCTGCAATAAATTTATCGATAAAGGTCTTATTGAACGGCTTACAACTGTTGCAAATTCCGACTTTGCAAGAGTAACTTATACAGATGCAATTAAAGAGCTTGAAAAGAATAACGACAACTTCCAGTTCAAAGCATATTGGGGTTGCGATTTGCAGACAGAGCACGAAAGATATCTTACAGAACAGGTGTTCAAAAAACCTGTTTTTGTAACAGATTACCCCAAAGAAATCAAAGCATTTTATATGCGCCTTAATGACGACGGCAAAACTGTTGCCGCAGCTGACCTTCTTGTTATGGGTATCGGCGAAATCATTGGTGGCAGTCAGCGTGAAGAAAGACTTGATGTTCTTACAGAGAGAATCAAGGAACTCGGTCTTAAAGAGGAGGATTATTGGTGGTATCTTGACCTTCGCCGTTATGGTGGCACACATCACGCAGGCTTCGGTCTCGGCTTTGAAAGACTGATTATGTATATGACAGGCATTTCAAATATTCGTGATGTTCTTCCCTTCCCCAGAACAACAGGCACGGCAGATTTTTAATGGCAACGAATATTTAATTTTAGGAGTAATTTATGGCTAAATCTTATCTTTCAATGTCCAAAGAGGAATTGAAAAACGAATATAACTCTGTTAAAGCGGAGTATGAAAATCTAAAAGCACAAGGGCTTTCAATTGATATGTCAAGAGGTAAGCCGGGCGCGGATCAGCTTGATATTTCCGACGGTATGCTTGATGTACTTTCTGACGGTAATTTTAAATGTGAATCGGGGATTGATGTAAGAAACTACGGTCTTCTTGACGGTATTCCCGAGTGTAAGAAGCTATTTGCGGATTTGCTCGAGGTAAAGCCCGAAAATATTATTGTGGGTGGTAATTCAAGCCTTTCTCTTATGTTTGATTATGTTTCACAGTGTATGTATATGGGTGCAGGCTTTACACCTTGGTCACAGCAGGGAAAGGTTAAGTTCCTTTGCCCTTGCCCCGGCTATGACAGGCATTTTGCTATTTGCGAATATCTGGGAATTGAAATGATAAATGTACCTATGACAGAAAAAGGTCCCGATATGGCAGTTATTGAAGAAGCCGTTAAGGACAGCTCTGTTAAGGGTATGTTCTGTGTTCCTAAGTATTCAAATCCTCAGGGTATAACATTCTCTGCGGAAACTGTTAAGAGAATTGCAAATCTCGAAACCGCAGCAAAGGATTTCAGAATTATTTGGGACAATGCTTATTGCGTTCACGACCTTACAGATATAACTGATGAGCTTCTTAATATTTTTGATGTTCTTCCCGAAAGAAATAAAGATATGGTAATAGAGGTTGCCTCAACCTCTAAAATTTCCTATCCCGGGGCAGGTGTTTCCTGTATCGCAACCTCTGTTGATAATGTTAAGGAAATTCTTAAAAGACTTACTGTTCAGGCTATCAGCTATGACAAGGTTAATATGCTTCGCCACGTTAAATTCTTTAAGAATCTTGACGGTATAAAAGCTCATATGCAGCTTCATGCAAAAATTCTTAAACCTAAATTTGATGCGGTTATTGACACTCTCAATGCTGATCTTGCAGGCTTGGAAATTGCAGAATGGGTAAATCCCAACGGCGGTTATTTTATCAGCCTTGATGTAACGGGTGGTAGCGCTTCAAGAGTAGGTGTGCTTTGCAAAGAGGCAGGTGTTACTCTTACTAATGTAGGTGCAACCTTCCCTTACGGCAAAGACCCTACAGACAGCAATATTCGTATTGCGCCCACTTTCCCCACACCCGAGGTCCTTTCAAAAGCAGTAAAAGTACTTACAACTTCCGTAAAACTCGCTTGTCTTGAAAATCTTTGTAAATAAGAGGCTTTAGTATTATGATAAGAATAGGTCACGGCTATGATGTTCACGCTTTTGCAGATAACAGAAAATGTATCATCGGCGGAGTGGAAATTCCTTATGAAAAAGGGCTTTTAGGTCACTCTGATGCTGATGTGCTGCTCCACGCAATTTCCGATAGTCTTTTAGGCGCGGCAGCACTTGGTGATATAGGCAAGCATTTCCCTGATACAGACCCGAAATACAAAGGCGCAGATAGTTTAAAGCTTCTTTCCTGTGTGGCTGAGCTTCTTTATGAAAAGGGCTACAAGGTTAATAATATAGATGCAACTGTTATTGCCCAGGCACCAAAGCTTGCACCTTTTATTGTTGAGATGCGAGAGAATATAGCAAATGCTTTAAATATTGACATTGGTTTTGTCAGCGTCAAAGCCACAACTGAAGAAAAACTCGGCTTTACAGGACGCAAAGAGGGTGTTTCTGCCCATTGCGTTTGCCTTGTGGAAAATTAGAATACGAGAGAGTGTATCGGACTAAAAAGCTTTAATATACTCACTTTAACTTTATCCCTTGCATATTATGTACAAGGTACTTTGTTTGTCAGGTACCTAACTTAATACGGAAGGGTCTTTTTATGAATAAAAAAGGTATCAAGGTCGGCTCTTTGACCTACGCTATGAAAGGGCGTGACCTTTTGCAAAAAAACGGCTATAAAGCGTATTTGACCCGCAATCCTCAACCGGAATCGGAAGAGGGATGCGGGTATGTTATTTATGTGAATAATATTGATAAACGATGTTTTTCAGTTTTAAAATCAGGCGGAATAAAGGTGTTTGGAGTTGTGGATTTGGGTGAGGTTTTATGATTTATCTTGATAACGCGGCAACCAGCTTCCCAAAGCCTGCAGAGGTTGTAAAAAGTGTTAATTCCGCGTTCTCTTTATATGGTGCAAATCCGGGGCGAAGCGGTCACGATATGTCTGTCAGCTCAGCCTTACAGGTGTATAAATGCAGAGAGGCTCTTGACAGATTTTTTAACGGCTACGGCAGTGAATTTGTGTCATTTTTTCCTAATTGCACCTATGCTTTAAATGCGGCAATAAAAGGGATTGTTAAAAAAGGCGACCATATTATTATTTCCTCTCTTGAACACAATTCTGTTTTAAGACCTGTTCATAAGCTTAAGCAAGAGGGGATGGTTGATTACACGGTTTTTAAGGTTGGATTGAGTGATGAAGAAACCTTGGAAAACTTCAGGCTTTCATTTAAAGATAACACAACCTTGTGTATGGTTACGGCAGTTTCAAATGTTTTCGGAAATATTTTGCCTTTGAAAAAATTAGCGGATATTTCTCATAAAAACGGAGCATATTTTTTTGTTGACGGCGCACAGGGCGCAGGTGTGATAGAGCTTGATATGAAAAATCAAGGTATTGATTGCCTTTGTGTTCCGGGGCATAAAGGGCTCTTGGGACCAATGGGGACAGGGGCATTATTGCATAAAAACTTATCTTTTTCTTCAATTATTGAAGGGGGAACGGGTACGGCATCCTTCGATTTTTCACAACCCGAGACTTACCCCGAACACCTTGAAAGCGGAACATTAAATGTCCCCGGACTTTGTGGCTTGAGAAAAGGTGTGAGTATTGTTGAAAAAACAGGAATAAATAAAATTTTTTATAAAGAAAGTAAGCTTTGTCAACAATTATTTTATGGCTTAAAAGAATTGCCGAAGGTATCTGTTTACAGGCAGGAATATGATGCTTCCCGTTATGCGCCGCTCGTTAGCTTCAATATAAAAAATATGCACAGTGAGCAGGTTTCGTCTATTTTAAATTCACAGGGCTTTGCTGTCAGAGGTGGCTACCATTGCTCACCTTTGGCGCATATTTCTCAAAAAACACAAAAGCAGGGTGCAGTGCGAGTTTCGCCGTCTGTTTTCAATCAAGAAAAAGATATAAAAAATCTGTTAAATTTAGTCAGAAAAATTGCATTCTAAAAAAATATATGATATAATTACAGTATATTGGGTAAAAATGTTCAAACACAATGTTGAAAGCGGTGATTTAATGAGTGCCTTAACGAATTATGTTGAGAAAATCTGCGATGCACTTTTGAGCTTTAATTTTTTGTCAGATTCCCTCGATATTCTTTTTGTTGCTTTTATAATATATGAGGGAATAAAACTTATCAGAGGCTCAAGAACGTTCCAGGTTGTTAAGGGTCTTGTAATTCTCGGTGTGGTTTACGGGCTTGTTAAATTGCTTAATATGGAAGCTTCCGAATATCTTATGTCGATGTTGATTCAAAACGGCCTTATTATTCTCGTGGTTTTGTTCACACCCGAGCTTCGAAATATTCTTGAAAAATTCGGCAGACGTTCAATTTCCGATTTCTCGTTTTTAAATTTTAAAAACGGCGAATCAATGGATAAAAATATAACTTCAACAGTAAACGCCTTCTGCAAAGCCGCAAACGATTTGAGCGATACAAAAACAGGTGCTCTTGTGGTTTTTGAGAAAAATGCACCTCTTCAGGAAATCATCAAAACAGGTACAGTTCTTGATGCTCAGTCATCTCCCGAGCTTTTCAATGGCTTGTTTTTCAAAAACTCTGCTCTTCATGATGGCGCGGTTGTTGTTCGTGACAGTAGGATTTATGCTGCAGGTTGTATTTTGCCCCTTACCCAGAATAACACTTTAGACAGTGAATTGGGAACACGTCACAGAGCAGCAATAGGTATGAGCGAGCAGAGTGATGCGGTTGTTGTCATTATTTCTGAAGAAACGGGCGCGATTTCCGTAGCGATTAACGGTGCTCTTACAAGAGATGTTACAAGCGGCAAGCTTCGCGAGGTGCTTTTAAGCCAATTGTTATCTCAAAATGTAGAAAATGAAACAAAAAATAAACGAAAATTCTTCAAAAAAGACAAAAATCAAAATTCGGGAGGGAACGAGGATGAAATCTAAACTCAAACTTAATGACCTCTTTAATAACGATAAATTTCTTTTGGTTTTTTCCCTTTTAGCTGCTTTGGTTATCTGGCTTTTAGTGGTTATAAATGTCAGTCCTGCAACAACAAGAGTAATAAAGGATGTTAAGGTCACTATTGATACAACCGTTCCTTCCCAGTTTGGACTTGAGGTTTTCGGGGAAACCGAGTTTACTGTTGATGTTACAGTAAAAGGTAAGAAATATCAGATATCCTCCGCAGCTCTTTCTGCAGAAGATATCGTGGTTGTTGCTCAAACCAACAGTGTTGATTCAGCGGGCAACAGAACGCTTCAATTAAAAGCGGAGCCGCCTGAAGGTGTGGATTACACCATAACAAGCATTTCAACAAAAACCGTTGATGTATATTTCGACACTGAAAAAACTGTTCAAATGGTTATAGAGCCGCAGATTGTAACAGATGGTTTTCCTGTTGTTGACGAAGGCTTTACAAGCGGAAATATAAATTTATCTGAAACATCGGTAACCGTAACCGGACCTTCTACCGAAATAAACAGAATAGAAAAAGTTGTTGCAAAGCTTGTTTTAGAGGAATCGCTCTCATCTAACAAATCTGCCGATGCAGAGATTATTTTGCTTAACGATAAAAACAGAAGCGATTTCAAATACGTTACAATGAATATTGATAAGGTTGTTCTTACAATTCCGGTTTTACAGGTAAAAGAGCTTGAAACTATTGTGGCATTTAAAAATGCACCCGATAATTTCATTGTAACTCCCTTGAAATATACAATTTCACCATCAAAGGATTTATTCAATATATCTGTTGATGATTACGATAAAACTGTTGATTTTACGGTAGGCACCATTGACTTTAAAACTCTTTCACCGTCTAATCACGTGTTTACTTTCCTTGCGGAGGATGTTTCAATAGCGGAAGGAAGCAATACTGAAGAGTTTACTGTAAATGTAGATATGTCGGGAATTAGCCAGGAATATATAACAATGCCTGCCGAAAAAATTACTGTTAATAATCCCGATGAAAAGGCTTATAAGATTTCGGGACTTAATAAATCTGTGGTTGTAATCGGCAGTGAAAAAGAGCTTGAAGCAATTACAGATGATAATATAAAAGTTGAAATTGATTTATCCGAAACTGATATCAGTCAGGGTCAGACTGTAACAGTACCTGCAGTTGTAAGTGTCGATAATGCAGGATGTTGGATTTACGGAACATATTTTGTTGAAGTAAATCTGTAAATTTAATTAAATGGGGGCAATCCGGATGAAACCAAAAAAGATATCAGCTTTACTTTTATCTGTAATACTGCTTCTTCTGTGTTCGGGTTGCTCTCTTAATTTCTTCTCTGTGGAAAGCTTGATGAGTCCTCCGTCCCAATCAGGAAAAAACGGTGAGGTTGAAGCAGCTTTTAAAAAACTGATGGCAGAAAAGAACATTCAATTAAGAACACCTCAGAGCGGAGATTATCAAACTGCATTTGTTTTGTTTGATATCAATGGTGACGCCCAGGAGGAAGCCATAGTTTTCTATACAGATTCCTCGATTGATACATCTGTGAGAATGTCTTTTATGGAATGTATAAACGACACCTGGATGATTTCTTCTGATGTAAAGGGTGCAGGAAGCGGAATTTATGACCTTTCTTTTTCCGATATGGACAATGACGGCATTTATGAGATTTTTGTCGGCTGGTCACTGTTTGACGCCAAAACCGCAAAGATTGTTAGTATTTATGAGGTTTCAACAGGCGAGAAGGGTGTTTTCACTCTTAATACTTTGGGTAATGAATATTATAATTCAAAATCAATAACTGATTTTAACGGTGACGATAAGGACGATTTGGTGCTTGTTTACCTTGATGATACAGGTGAAGCTCAAAAATCATATTTTCGCTGTTTTTCACTTTCACAAAGTAATGAATTTGTAAAATACAGCGATGTGAAAATTGACGGCAATATAAGCTCTGTTTCTAAAATTCAGTTTGATATTGTGAGCTCGGGCAGTGAACCCTGCAAGCGTATATTTATTGATTGCATAAAAAACGAAGCATCAATGTTCACAGAAATGCTTTATTGGGATTATGAAGCATTAAAAGCGGTAAGGGGTGTTAAAAATCCCTCATCAACCACTCTGCGAAATTCAAAAATTTATTGTAGTGATATAGATGACGATGGTCTTTTGGAAATTCCCTCAAACACAAAGCTTTACGGCGACGAAAACCTCCTAACTGTTAAAAAAGCAAATATTTCTTATACTTTTACAATGCTTGAATGGGTAAATACTTTCGGTGATAAAAGCGAGGGAACTATTAAAACCTTATTCAATCCGATTGATTCCTATCTTTATAGAGTAACAAGAGTTAACGATGTAACGGTTTATTATGATGCTTTAGATGTGTCTCTTAAATTCTGCTTGTGGGATAATGAGGAAGAGCTTGTTAAAGATGAGCTTTTTTCAATATATTTCAGTGATGAAAATGATAAAACAAGCATTAAGGGCAAAAGACTTTTTAAATCCGAAAACGGAACCTTTTATTATGAAATAACGCCTTATGGCGAGAATTTCGGAATTACTGATGAGGGTGTAAAATCTTCATTTATAATAATCAATTGAAATATAATCAACTGAAAGCGAGAAGAATTATGAAAAAAGTACTTATTGCTGAAGATGAAGCGGCTATCAGAGAGATTATCGGTATCACCTTGCGAAGAGCAGGGTATGAGGTAACAGAGGCTTGTGACGGACAACAAGCCCTTGATTTGTATGCAGCAAATAATGGTGAGTTTGATGTTGTTTTGCTTGATATAATGATGCCCAATGTAGACGGGCTTGAGGTTTGCAAGAGGCTTAGAAATGTCAGCGGAACTGTAGGCATAATAATGCTTACGGCAAAAACACAGGAAATGGACAAGGTTTCCGGGCTTCTTATGGGTGCGGATGACTACATAACAAAGCCTTTTTCACCCTCGGAGCTTATGGCGCGGGTAGATAGTGTATATCGTAGGGTTGCAATGAATAACCTAACTAAAGCTCAACCCTCAAAGGCGGATAAGATTGCTTTGGCTCCATTTGAACTTAATCTTCGCAACAGAACCCTCTACAAAAACAACGAGCTTATAGAGCTTACTCAGGTTGAATTCCAGATTATAGAGTTTTTCTTTACAAATGCAGGTAAAGCCTTAAGCAGAACTGATATTCTTAAACAGGTCTGGGGGGAATCCTATTTCGGTGACGAAAAGGTTGTTGATGTTAATATAAGAAGACTTCGTATGAAAATAGAGGACGAGCCTTCAATTCCCAAACACCTTGTTACAGTTTGGGGTATGGGCTATAAATGGCTTTGATTCTTAAAATAATTTAACAAAAAAGAGGTGAGAGCAGTGAAAATTAAAGGAATTACAAAGAGATGGGCAACAAATACATTGCTTATTACTGCTCTCATATTGCTTGTTCTCCTTTCGGTTTGTGTGGTTTTTGTTGTTGGTTATTATCGTAACTATGTAACAAATTATCTTTCGGGCTACGCCAATGAAAGCGTAACAACCTTCTTTTCGCCCTATGTAGAGGGTAGCGACGAGATTTTTAACCAAAAGGCAAAGGAATTTGTTGACAGCTTTTCCGATAAAAGCAGAATGGAGGTCCAGGTTGTAAACCGCAAGGGTACTGTTTCTTTCTCTTCTTCCGGCTTTGATGTGAGTGAAACTGTTGAAGATATGGATGACGTTCTGGAGGCTATGGAGTCCTCAAGTGGTATAAGTAAATGGTCGGGCTTTAACGGCAACGGCGAGCATATTATGGCGGTATCTATGATTCTGCCCCGTGCCAACGGCGATTTTACGGGTGCGGTTCGCTTTATTACCTCTTTAAAGGCAATTGATGCTCAGATAATCGGCTTTATGGTAATTATATTGATAGTTTATTTCATCGCGTTGTTTTTTGTGGCATTATCGGGAATGTTTTTTATACAAACCATCGTTACGCCTGTTCGAAAAATCAATGACGTTGCAAGAAGATTTTCCGAGGGTGAGTATGATGTCAGAATAGAATCTGACGGCCGTGAAGATGATGAAATTACTGAACTTGCAGAATCTATTAACGGAATGATTGCGGAGGTTGCCGCAACTGATAAATTAAAAAATGACTTTATTTCAACAGTTTCTCACGAATTAAGAACTCCTCTTACAGCCATTAAAGGCTGGGGCGAAATGCTCAAAGAGTTGGACGGTGAGGACAGAGAAATCTCCCGAAGAGGTACGGAGGTTATTATTAACGAATCGGAGCGTCTTTCAAGGCTTGTTGAGGAGCTTCTTGATTTCTCAAGAATTCAGAGCGGAAGTATGACCTTAAGGCTTGAAAAAATAGATGTTCTTGCCGAGCTTGACGAAGCGATTTTCGTTTTCAAGGAACGTTCCAAGCGTGACGGAATTGAATTGACCTATACCGTTCCCGAAATTCCTGTGCCCATGATGGCAGACCCTAACAGAATTAAGCAGGTTTTTGTTAATATACTCGATAATGCCTTTAAGTATTCCGAACAGGGCGGTCTTGTTAATGTTATTGCTACGGTGAATGACGGCACATTGATTATCAACTTTTCTGATAATGGTTGCGGAATTGCAGAAGAGGATTTGCCGAATATAAAAAAGAAATTTTATAAAGCAAATTTGCAGGTTCGAGGTTCCGGTATCGGACTTGCAGTTGTTGATGAAATAGTAAAGCTTCATAACGGAGTTTTTGAAGTGAACAGTGAACTTGGAGTGGGCACAACCGTAACTGTGGTTTTCCCTGTTGAAAAGATAGCGGTTGAACCTGTCGTTCCTATTATTGAAGAATTGAAGGTGGAAGAAAATGAGCAATAAAGAGAATTGTTGTCCTAAAGTTTCCGTTGGTGGGCAGGCTCTTATAGAAGGCATTATGATGCAAGGTCCCAAGGGTGCCGCAATGTCTGTAAGGCTTCCTGACGGTTCAATTGATACAGAAATGCTTGAGGTAAAGCATATAAGAGATAAATTTAAGCCTGCAGGATGGCCTTTAATCAGAGGTGTTTTCAATATGGTTGAATCCCTTTTGTTCGGCTTCAAATGTATGGAAAAATCTGCAGAAAAAGCAGGGCTTGATGACGATACGGACCCCGAAAATATGTCAAAGCTTGACAAATGGATTTCTGACCATTTCGGTCCTAAAATGATGGCTGTTATTACGGGTATTTCAATGGTGCTTGGTTGTGGTCTTGCGTTTCTTCTGTTTTTCTATCTTCCGACCTTCCTTGTTGATACTGTTGACAAATATCTTTTTAAAGATGCTTTAGCAAATCTCCATCCTCTTTTTGAGGGTATAATGAGAATGATTATATTCGTTGCTTATATCTGGATTGTTTCAAAAATTCCCGATATCAAAAGAGTGTTTATGTATCACGGTGCAGAGCATAAATCGATTTTCTGCTATGAGCAGGGGCTTGAGCTTACAGTTGAAAATGTAAAAAAACAGAAGCGTTTTCATCCCCGTTGCGGTACAAGCTTTATTTTCGTAACTCTTATTATCAGTATTCTTATTTCATCAGTTCTTGTTGTTGTTTTTCCCGGTATTGATGAAATAAGAGCAGTATGGATGATAATTAAGATTTTAATTGTTCCGGTTACAGTTGGCATCGGTTATGAATTTATACGCTATGCAGGAAAGCATGATAATGCACTTGTAAAAATTATTTCTGCACCCGGACTTTGGATGCAAAGGCTTACAACTGTTGAGCCCACTGATGATATTATCGAGGTTGGTATTGAGTCTATTAAAGCCGTTCTTTTTGATTCACAGGAAGATAAAACAGAGGAAAAAGAAGCGGAGGAAGATGAAGCTTGAAAAACCTCTATTCAGTCTATCGTGAGGCGATAAAAGCGCTTACTGATGCAGGGTGCGACAGTCCCGAGTTTGATGCTCAACAGTTAGTTTCCTATTGCTTGGGAATGAATAAAACTCAATTGCTTTTAAGCTCTGGGAGTCCTGTTGATGAGGGGAAATTATTTTTCTTTGAAGATTGCGTGAAAAGACGTTGCGCTCACGAGCCTCTTCAATATATTTTAGGTATGTGGGATTTCCACCGTTTCACCTTCAAGGTGGGTGAGGGTGTTCTTATTCCCCGTCCGGAAACAGAGCTTTTGGTAGATTTTGCAGCAGATAAAATACGGAAAAACAATTTTTCGGTTGTTTATGATTTATGTTGCGGAAGTGGTTGCGTTGGGCTTTCAGTTGCAAAGCTTTTCCCGAATATTAAAGTATATTGTGTAGATGTTTCGGATAAAGCAATAGAATATACAACTAAAAACAAAGAGCTTTTAGGTGCAGACAACGCGGTAGTCATTAAAGCAGATGTTCTTGATTCTGTTGGCTTTTTAGGCTTACCTCGCCCTGATATTGTTCTTTCAAATCCACCATATATAAAAACAGGGGAAATTAAAAATCTTCAACCCGAAATTTCTTATGAACCGTTTATGGCTCTTGATGGTGGTGAGGATGGTCTTGTGTTTTACCGAGCCTTGAGTGAAAACTGGTTTACTTATATAAATAAAGGTGGCTATATTGCCATGGAAATCGGTGAGGAGCAGGGGAAAGATGTATTGTCCTTGTTTATAAACAAAGCCGAAAAGGCGAGAATTATAAAGGATGCCTCTGATTTAGACAGAGTTGTGGCAATAAAAAGATAAATTACAGGTGATTTAGTATGATTAGGTATTTAAGCAATATAATAGCAGGAGATTTTGATATAATTGATCTTGTTATTTATTTTTGTTCAATATCCTTTGTTGTTTTTTGTGCAACTCCTTTGCACGAGTTTGCTCACGCTCTTATTGCAGTGAAATTGGGTGATGATACGCCCCGTTTAAGAGGCAGGCTCACTATAAACCCTATGGCGCATATTGATAAACGTGGCGCGTTGATGATTTTTCTTTTCGGGTTCGGTTACGCAAAGCCCGTTGAAGTAAGAATGAGAAACTTTAAAAAACCAAAAAGAGATATGGCACTTGTTGCGTTGGCAGGACCTTTATGTAATATTTTGCAGGCATTTGTTGCGCTCCTTTTGTTTTATCTTCTGTGCAGTTTTGATACCGGTGATGTCACAGAGGGAAATACACCATTGACTTATATGGCGTTGTTTTTCTTTTATACCGCCGCTATTAATGTTAATCTCGCAGTGTTTAACCTTTTACCAATTCCGCCTCTTGACGGTTCAAGACTTGCCACCGCATTGTTGCCCTCGAAATACTATTATAAAATAATGCAGTATGAAAGATATATAATGATTGGCTTGTTTGTTTTGCTTTTTACTGGTATTCTTTCGACTCCGTTAAGTTATATTTCAAATTTTGTTTTTATGTTTTTAGATTCAATCGCATCAATACCATTCGCATAAGGATTTGTTATGGAAAAATTTAACTACAAACTTGAGGTGTTTGAAGGTCCTATGGACTTGCTTTTGCACCTTATAACAAAGCATAAACTTGATATTTACGATATTCCTATTCTTGAATTAGTTGAACAATATACCTCTTATGTCCGTGAAATGCAGGAAGAGAATATGGAGGTTGCAAGTGAGTTTCTTGAAATGGCAGCTCGACTTGTTTATATTAAAACAGTTTCTCTTTTACCTGTTTATGAAGAGGCAGAGGATTTGAAAAATGAGCTTCGTGATGAGCTTTTAGAATATCGCGATTGCAAAATTCTTGCAGGTAAGCTTTCTCAAATGACTGACGGCTTCAACTACACTGCCCGAGCCTTTCAAGAAAGCGTTTCGCCCGATAACACTTATAAACGGCTTCACGAGCCAAGTGAGCTTTTAAGTGCATATTCTCTTGCGGCAGGTAAAAAGTTAAGAAGATTACCGCCTCCCATTGATTCGTTTAAAACAATCGTTACAAAGAAAATTGTATCGGTGGGTTCGAAAATTGATTCAATTGTATCTTCTTTGAAAAAACGAAAAAAACGCAAGCTTTTTGATATCTATAAGGAAGCAAAATCACGTTCAGACCTGGTTGCAGCTTTTCTGGCAATATTGGAGCTTGCTAAAAATAAAACAATATACATTTCCGGTGACGGAGATGATGCTCAAATTGAGATTTTGGAAGGAATGGAAAACTCTTGATAGAGAATAAACAAGTTGCCGCCGCCGAAGCAGTGCTTTTTGCCGCGGCAGAGCCTATTGAATATACAAAACTTGCAAACGTTTTAGGTTGCGATGATGAAACAATGCTTCTGGTTCTTGACGAGCTTGGAAAGAAGCTTGATTCCGATGATAGTGGTATCTGCCTTTTACAGCTTGACACCAAGTATCAGCTTTGCAGTAAAAAGCAATTTGTTGAAGAAATAAGAACAGTCCTCGACCTTAAACGGAACGCACCGCTTTCACAAGCTGCTTTTGAGGTTCTTGCAATTATTGCGTATAACCAACCTATTACAAAGCCCTACATAGAGCAGATACGCGGTGTTGATTGCTCGGGTGTTGTTAACACTCTCTGCCAGAAAGAGCTTATTGAAGAAAAGGGCAGACTTGATGTTCCCGGAAGACCGGTTCTTTACGGAACAACTGCCAACTTTTTAAGGTGCTTTTCTTTGAATTCGCTTGAAGAGCTTCCCGAATTACCGTCTGCGGACAGAGATGTTTTAATGTCCGATGTTGATAATGGTCAGCTTTCGCTTTTTGATGGCGATGACGAGTCACAGGAAGAAAAGATAGAAGAACAATCTGAAGCTGTTGCAGACAATCAATAAAAATATAAATAATACATAAGAAGGGGCGAGATAATGCCTGTTTTATATACATTATTGGGAATAATTCTTTTTATTGTTATTCTGTTTTCTTTGAAATTAACCGTGATTTTAGACTACGGTGAAAAAACAGTAGTCAGAATAAAATATCTCTTTATAGATATCCCTGTTGTTGATACCTCTAAAGAAAAAAAAGAAAGGAAGCCCAAGAAAGAAAAGAAACCTAAAAAAGATAAGGGTAAAAGCGCAGATGCCACCGCAGAAGCTCAAGGCGAAGCAGAGACAAGCGAAGAGGCAACTGTTAAAACCGATATCCGAGAAAAAACCAAAGAAAAAAAGCCTGAAAAAAAGGGTAACAGCTTATTAAAACAGCTTTATCTCGACCAGGGGTACGAGGGCCTTGAAAAAATGCTCCGTGATTTAGGAAATTCTCTCAGCGGATTTTTCGGAAAGCTTTATAAAACCTTTACAATAGACGAGCTATATATTAAAATGATAACAGTGGGTGGCGATGCTGCAGATACAGCAATAAAGCACGGGAAGCTCTGTTCGTGGCTTTTTCCCGTTCTCGGTAAGCTCGTTTCCACTTGTAAGGTTAAAAAATATGATTTTGATATAAGCCCCGATTTTCTCGCGTCAAAATCATCTGCAAATGCTTTTGTCAGATTGCACGTGAGACCAATTAAGATTACTAATGCTGCAGTTGTTCTTGCACTTCAGTTGGTATTCAAAGTACTCTTTAAAATTCTTTTCTCCAAAAAGAAAAGTGATAAAAGCAAACAAATTCCCCAAGCTATTGCAGAAACCCCTGAAAAAATCACAACTGCAGCAGCAGAGGGTGAAAATATAAACAAATAAAGTATTATAGATAAGGACGGTGTTTCCATTATGGAAAAATCAGCAAACGGAATTCTTAAAACAACAATCGAAAAGGTGAGAGATTTAGTTGACGTAAGCACAATTATCGGTGAGCCTATCAACCTTCCCGATGGTCTTACAATAATCCCTGTTTCAAAGGTTACATACGGCTTTGCTTCAGGCGGTTCTGATTTCCCTTCAAAGAACAATGTTGAGCTTTTTGGCGGAGCAGGCGGAGCAGGTATCACAATAAATCCCGTTGCATTCCTTGTTGTTAAAGACGGCGATGTTACAATTAAACATATCGTATCAAATGACAATGCCGTTGAAAGAGCAGTCAGCCTTGTTCCCGAAATGTTCGATAAGGTAACAAAGCTTGCAGGCAAGAAAAACGAAGAATCAGCAGAGGCAACTGCAGAATAAACTGTAATTTAATTTAACCACCTGCATATTATTATTTGAAAGCGGGTGGTTACTTTTGCTGAAAAGAATAATAGCTTTTTTAATTGTTTTTTTATTGTTATTCTGTTGCCTGGGCACAAATGTAAATGCGCAAGAGCTTTCTCTTTCTGCAAAATCAGCGGTTTTAATAAACGCTCAAACTAATGAGGTCGTTTATGAGAAAAATGCTTATGAAAGACGGGGAATGGCGAGTACCACAAAAATAATGACATCAATACTTGCTTTGGAACACGGCGATTTAAACAAAACCATAATTGCAAAAGATATTGATGTTCGTGTTGAGGGTACTTCAATAGGTCTTAAGGACGGCGATGAAATAACATTAGAAACTCTTGTTTCGGGTATGCTTCTTGAAAGCGGGAATGATGCGGCAAATGTTACCGCAAGAGTAGTCGGCGGTTCACAAGAAAAATTTGTTTCTTTAATGAACCGTAAAGCTAAACAAATCGGTATGGAGAACACTTGCTTCAAAAACCCTTCGGGTCTTACCGAAGAGGGACACTATTCAACCGCTTTTGATATGGCTCTTTTAGGGAGCTATGCAATAAAAAATCAGCAGTTTCGCAGAATTTGTTCTCAAAGCTCTGTGAGAGTAGCTTACGGAAATCCCGAATATCAACGCACCTTTACAAACCACAATAAGCTTTTAGCTACCTTTGAGGGTGCATTTGGTATAAAAACTGGGTTTACAAAAGCCGCGGGGCGTTGCCTTGTAAGCGCTGCTGAAAAAAACGGAGTGACACTTGTTGCAGTTACGCTCTCTGCCCCTGATGATTGGAATGACCACAAAAAGCTTCTTGAATATGGCTTTGAAAAAATAAAGGCTTATACAGAGGAATTTGACGTTGACAATATTAAAATCAATGTTGTTGGCTCTGATAACAAAACAATAAAAGTAAAATTAAAGACCGATTTAGTATACACTGCTGCAAATAAAGAGAATAATACCCAAACCATTGTGCTTTGTGATAAATTTCTTTATGCAGGCGTAAAAAAGGGTGACGTGGTTGGTTGCGTAAGGGTTTTTTCTTCGGACAAAAGGCTTTTGTGTGAAAGCGATTTAGTTAGCTTGGAAAATGCCCCTATGAATTTTATTGAAAACGAAAAACCATTAACTTTATTTGATAAAATCAAGAATATTTTGGAAAGAAAAAACAGATAGGAAAAATTATGGCTCTTGTTAGATTACAAAAATACTTGTCAGAGTGTTCAGTTGCTTCCCGAAGAAAAGCGGAAGAGCTTATCAATGCAGGCAAGGTTAAGGTTAACGGCAAAATCGCCGTTGTGGGTGATAAAATCGACCCTAAAAAAGATACTGTTACAGTAAGCGGTAAAAAGGTAGTTGCCGTAAAGCAGAAATATTATATAATGTTAAATAAACCTCGCGGATATGTTACCACAATGAGCGATGAGTTAGGCAGAAAATGCGTAGCAGAATTGGTGCAGGATGTTGGAGCAACTGTTTATCCTGTTGGACGTCTTGACAGAGATTCTGAAGGTCTTTTGCTTCTTACTAATGACGGTGAGTTTGCAAATGCCGTTATGCATCCTAAAAAACACGTTCCCAAAACTTACCGAGTTACAGTTCGCTCAAATATCAACGATGCACAGATTGAAAAGCTTGAAAACGGGATTGACATTGAAGGCGACGGCAGAGATACATTGCCCGCGCAGGTAAGAATTATTGAGAAATCTGCCGCAAGAAGTGTTTTTGAAATAACAATTTATGAGGGCAGAAACCGCCAGATTCGAAAAATGTGTGAGAGTGTCAGCCTTGATGTTATAAGACTTAAAAGAAACGCTGTCGGGTCAATTAAGCTCGGTATGCTCAAGGTCGGTAAATGGCGCGAGCTTACAGAGGATGAAGTTCACCGTTTACAAAGCCAATAAATTGACAACATTTATTGCATTTAGTATAATAAAGAATAAAATTTTTGAGGCGTAAATATGATTAGAAGTATGACAGGCTTCGGCAGAGCACAGGTTTCTGTCGAGGGTTATAATATAACGGTAGAAATCAGAAGTGTAAATAACAGATATTTTGATTTTTATGCAAAAATGCCAAGAACCTTTTCATTCCTTGAGGAAAAGGTTAAATCACTGCTTTCTGCGGAAATTTCCCGAGGTAAAGTAGAATGCTCCTTGCAAATTGAAACAACTTCGGATGAGAGTGTTATAGTAACTATTAACGAACCTCTTGCAACAGGCTATGTTAAAGCTGTTGAAGAGCTTGCAGAGAAATATGGAGTAAAAAACGACTTAACTGCAATATCTCTTGCTCGTTTTTCTGATATTCTCTCAATAACAAAGGCACCTGTTGATGAAGAGGATTTGTGGAATAAGGTGCAGGTTGCAGTTAAAGAAGCTCTTTCAGAGTTTATAAAAATGCGTGAAATTGAAGGCGAAAAGCTTAAAGCGGACGTGCTTTCAAGAGCAGATACAATAATAGAAAATGTTTCATATATTGAAGAACGCTCTCCTGAAACCGTAAAAGCATATTCTGAAAAGCTTCTTGAAAGAATGAAAACAGTTTTAGGTGACACGCAGATTGATGAAACCCGTATTCTCACAGAAGCTGCAATTTATGCGGACAAGGTTGCCGTTGCGGAAGAAACCGTAAGGCTCAGGAGCCATATAGACCAGCTTCATACAATGCTTGATTCCAACGAGGCAGTGGGAAGAAAGCTTGATTTTCTTGTTCAGGAAATTAACCGCGAAGCAAATACAATCGGTTCAAAAGCTCAGGATGTTGATATTGCCCGCAGAGTTATTGATATTAAAGCTGAAGTTGAAAAAATCAGAGAACAAATCCAGAATATAGAGTAAGGTGATTTTATGAAGCTTGTAAATATAGGTTTCGGCAACCTTATAAACGCAGATAGAGTTGTTGCTGTTATAAGTCCGGATTCTGCTCCTGCCAAGCGTATGATTCAGGAGTGTAAGGAAAGAGCTCAGCTTATTGATGCAACCCACGGCAGAAAAACAAAGGGTGTTATTATTACCGACAGTGATAATGTTGTTTTATCATTTTTGTCGGCGGAGCAGTTGCTCACAAGGTTCAATGACCAAAAAGGAGGTCGTGAATTTGGCTTTGAAGGATAAAGGTATGCTTGTGGTTCTTTCAGGTCCGTCGGGCTCAGGTAAGGACACTGTTTTAGATGAGTTAAAGAAAACAGATATAGTTTTTGATAAAACAATATCTGCAACAACCCGCCAGATTCGGGAAAACGAAAAGGACGGCGTTGATTACTATTTTATTGACAAAACCACTTTTGAAAAAAGAGTGGAAGATGGCTATTTCCTCGAACACACAATTTATAATGATAATTATTACGGAACGCCTAAATCAGAGGTTGAAAAACATATTGATAAAGGCGGATGTATTCTTTTAAAAATTGAAGTGGAGGGCGCAGGAAACATTAGAAAAGCAATGCCCGAAGCACTTTCAATATTTATTATTCCGCCCTCATTGGAAGAGCTTGAAAAGCGATTAAGAGGCAGAGGAACAGAAACGGAAGAAAGCTTCCGAAAACGTTTTGAAACAGCAAAACAAGAGCTTTCAAGGGCTTGCGAATATGATTATGTTGTTATAAATGACGATGTTACACTTTGCGCAAAGGAGATTTCGGGTATTTTAAAATCCGAAAAATTGCGCTATTCAAGAATGGAGAACACCGTTAAAAATATATTGGAAAATTAACAAACCGAAAGGAAGATAAATTATGCTTAACCAAGATCTCAGCAAAGTACTCTCAGGCCATGTCAGCCGTTACTCTCTCGTGATTGCTACTGCAAAGCTTGCACGTGAGATTTCCGACAAAAATCTTGAAGATAAGGTTATCACAACAGAAAAACCCGTTAGTGATGCGCTTAACGAACTTCTTGAAGGCTCATACAAAATTGTTGAGCCCGATGAAATCGCAAATATTTAAAGTATGAGTATCGGTGCTTTTTTCGCCGAGGTAGCCGTTGAAGGTCTTGCATACCATTTTGATGCTGTTTATTCCTATAAAATTCCGTTAGAGCTTGAGAAACAAGCAGTGGCAGGATGCAGGGTAATGGTGCCTTTCGGCAATGGTAACCGAAAAAAACAAGGACTTATATTGTCCGTGAAGCCACTTCTTGAGACAGAAAACAGCGTGAAATTAAAATCAATAATCAATGTGCTCGACAAGGAGCCTCTTTTTGATGAAGAAATGCTTTCACTTGTTTTTCGGCTTAAGGAAACAACCTTTTGCACTCTTTTTGAGGCTGCAAAAACAATGCTTCCGGCCGGTATAGGTCTTAATTACGTTGTGTCCTATATAGCAAATAATGTTTCTGAAGAAACATTATTAAAGCTGAAAGATGACGAGCTTCGTGTATACAACTATCTTAAAGACGGTTGTAAATATATCAAACGCGAAAAAATTCTCAATGATTTGGGTATTGACTCGGAAAGTAAAATTCTTGAAAAGCTTGTCAAGAAAGATATATTGGTGACAAATGTTGATGCAAAGCGCAAAACAGGGGATTTGACCATTAAAAATGTCAGGTTAGCCATATGCGAAGCAGAAGCAGAATCGATTTTACCAACTCTTACAGCAAAACAAAAAAGTGTGGTAAGGCTTCTTCTTGATATCGGCGGTGCTTCTGTTAAAGAGGTTTGCTATTTTACAGGTGTAACCCCTGCTGTTATAAATGCAGTTGTAAAAAAAGGGTATGCAGAGCTTTATGACAGTGAAATTTACCGTAAACCTAAATATGAAAAATCAAAAGAAAATGCTGAATCACCCCGGCTTACTGACTCACAGAGTAAAGCATTTAATGAGCTTTTAAAGCAATATAAAAGCTCAAAAGGTTCTGCGGCACTTCTTTTCGGTGTTACGGGTTCAGGTAAAACACAGGTTTTTTTAAAGCTTATCGAAGAGGTTATCAATGACGGAAAAGATGTTATAGTAATGGTACCCGAAATTGCTTTGACACCTCAGACATTGGGAATTTTTTATTCCCATTTCGGTGACAGGGTAGCGGTATTTCACAGCGCTCTTTCAGCAGGGGAAAGAATAGACGAATGGAAAAGAGTTAAAAACGGCGAAGCTAAAATTGCCATTGGTACTCGTTCAGCAGTTTTTGCGCCTTTCAGTAATTTAGGTCTTGTTGTTATTGACGAGGAACAGGAGCATACCTATAAATCTGAAATGTCTCCCAGATATCACGCTCGCGATGTGGCTCGTTTTAGATGCGCTTATAATAATGCTTTGTTGCTTTTATCTTCTGCAACACCGTCCATTGAATCCTATAAAAATGCAATTGACGGTAAATATACATTTATAAAATTAACTGAAAGATACGGTAAAGCGGTTCTTCCCGATGTTGTAACGATTGATGTAAGTGATACAAAGGGTGCAATCAGCAATGAACTTTATTCTGCACTTGAAGAATGTCTTGAAGATAAAAAGCAAGCAATACTTCTGATGAACAGAAGAGGGTTTAATACATTTGCCTCTTGCGGGGCTTGTAAGACTGTTTTAACCTGTCCGAATTGCAGTATATCTCTTACTTACCACAATGCCAATAACCGCCTTATGTGCCATTATTGCGGTCATTCTCAAGTGTTTACGGACACTTGTCCCGAATGTAATGAAAAAGCCGTAAGATATGCAGGTTTTGGTACCCAGAGAATTGAAGAGGAGCTTCAAAATGTATTCCCAAATGCGAGAATACTCCGTATGGATGCAGATACCACCATGGCAAGATATTCTTATCAAGAGAAATTAACTGCCTTTGCAAACGGAGAGTATGACATTCTTTTGGGAACTCAGATGGTGGCAAAGGGTCTTGATTTTCCGAGGGTAACTCTTGTTGGGGTTATTTCAATTGACCATCAGCTTTATAATGATGATTTCAGAAGCAGTGAAAAAGCATTCGATTTGTTGACTCAGGTTGTAGGTAGGTCGGGAAGAGGCGATTTTAAAGGCAGAGCATTTATTCAGACAGTGCTTCCCGATAATGATATTATTGAGCTTTCTGCACAGCAGGATTATGAATCTTTTTATAAAACAGAAGAAATTATCAGAAAAACTATGGTTTATCCGCCTTTTTGCGATATTTGTTGTCTTACCTTTACAAGTGAACAATTCAATCAATCAGTTGCAGGGGCAAAATTGTTTTTCGAAATGATTACATCTGCGGTTACAGGTGAATTCAGTGATGTGAAAATCAATGTGTTAGGACCATTGCAACCCAGAATTTCAAAAATAAGCAATAAATACAGAAATGTAATTACAATAAAATGTAAAAATAACAAGCGTTTCAGAGAAATGATGTCACAGCTTTTAAAAGAATATATGAAAAATGCAAAATATAGCACGTCAAGTGTAACAGTTGACATCAATCCCTTATCATAGAAAGTAGAAATTAAAGGAAGATAAAAATGGCAATAAGAAACATCAGAGTTGACGATGACCCTATTTTAAGGAAAAAATCAAGAGAGGTAACAGAGTTTAACGACAGACTTTTTGAGCTTCTCGACGATATGAAAGAAACAATGTATCATTCGGGAGGAGTCGGACTTGCAGGACCTCAGGTGGGCGTTCTTAAACGCGTTGTTGTTATGGACGTAAGCGAGGACAGTAATGAGTTTATTGAGCTTATAAACCCCGAAATAACCTATGCAGACGGTGTGCAGACAGGCAACGAGGGTTGTTTGTCGCTTCCCGGTCTTTATGGCGTTGTTACAAGACCAAATATAGTTAAAGTTAAAGCGCAGAATCGTGACGGTAAATGGTGCCTTTATAAAGGTGAGGGTCTTAAAGCAAGATGCTTTTGTCACGAAATAGACCATCTTGACGGTATTCTTTATAAAGATAAGCTTGATGAAGGCGAATTTCTCCAAAGAAACGACGGTGAATAAAATGAAGGTTCTTTATATGGGTACTCCCGATTTCGCGGTTGAACCGTTAAAAGCACTTGTAAATAACGGTTATGAGGTTTGCGGTGTTGTTACTCAACCTGATAAGCCTGTTGGCAGAAAGGCAATTTTAACACCGCCACCCGTTAAGGTTGAAGCGGAAAATTTGGGTATAAAAGTCTATCAACCGCAAACACTAAAAAACGGTGAGGGTATGGAAATTTTGCGTGAGCTTAATCCCGATGTTGTTATTGTTGTAGCTTACGGAAAAATTTTACCGAAAGATTTTCTTGAGTACACAAAATACGGTTGCATTAACATTCACGGCTCAATTCTCCCTAAATACAGAGGTGCTGCACCCATTCAACGCTGTGTGCTTGATGGGGAGGAGTATGCAGGCGTAACCTCTATGCAAATGGATGTTGGGCTCGATACAGGTGATATGCTACTGGTAGAAAAAACCAAAATCGGAGAAAATGAAACCGCAGGAGAGCTTTTTGAACGCCTTGCACCAATGGGAGCAGAGCTTCTTATTAAAACCCTTGTGGCTTTAGAAAGAGGAGAGTTAATTCCCCAAAAGCAGAATAACGAGGAAAGTACCTACGCTTCAATGCTTGATAAAACAATGTCACCAGTTGATTTTACAAAATCTGCTTACGAGGTTCATAACCAAATCCGTGGTCTTGACCCTTGGCCCGTTGCTTTAACTTACCTTGAAGGAAAAACCTTGAAACTTTTCCGTTCTTCAATTTCAGATGAATTGAGCGGCGGCAAGGCAGGGGAAGTCAAAACTCTTAAAAACGGACTTGCGATTTTTTGCGGTGACGGTAAAGCGGTTCTGGTTTCGGAAGTGCAGTTTGAAGGTAAGAAGCGTATGAATGCAACGGACTTTTTAAGAGGTCATCCTATTCCAGACGGTACGATTTTACAATAATTAACATTTTGTTAATATGGGGTTTTCCATTGATTAAACAATTTATTATAAAATTACAGTGAAGAAAATTTTTACTTTATTTTGGAGGTTGATATAATGCCGTTTTTCTATTTTGACTATTATTATATTATTCTCGTTGTTCCCGTAATTATTGCTTCACTTATTATTCAAGCAAAGTTAAAATCAACTTATGCTAAATATTCAAAAATAGGTAATGCACGAAATATAACAGGGGCTCAAGCGGCTCAAATGGTTCTTGGTTATTACGGAATTCACGATGTTAATATTGAATACGTCAGCGGTAAGCTTTCAGACCATTATGACCCTACTAATAAGGTTATACGCCTTTCGGATGGAGTTTTTAACGGTTCATCAATTGCGGCGGTGGGTGTTGCCTGCCACGAAGCAGGTCACGCCGCGCAACACGCCGAAAGCTACAAGCCTATTAAAATCAGAAACTTTATTTTGCCCGTTTGCAATATTGGTTCAACTCTTTCAATGCCCTTACTTATAGCAGGCTTGATTTTCGGTTATGAACCTCTTATCTGGATTGGTATCGGCTTTTTCTCTTTTGTTGCTGTTTTTCAGCTTATTACCTTGCCTGTTGAATTCAATGCAAGCAAAAGAGCCTTGAGCGTTATAGAAAGCAACGGACTTCTTTCCTTTGAAGAAAAAAACGGTGCTGCTAAGGTTTTAAAAATGGCGGCTATGACTTATGTTGCCGCTTTAGCAACAAGCATTGCACAAATTTTGCGTTTGATATTATTATATGGCGGCAGGAGAAACAGGAGATGAGTAAATCGGCAAGGCAAATTGCCTACGAAATACTTTTAAAAATTGAGGTAAATGAAGCTTATTCAAACCTTGCAATAGACAGTGCTGTTAAGATGTATAATCCTGACAGCACTGATTGTGCTTTTATTTCCCGACTTGTTTATGGGGTTACTGAAAGAAAATTAACTCTTGATTATGTGATTTCTGAATATCTAACAAAGTCTATAAAGAATACTAAACCCGAAATTATCACTATTTTACGGTTAGGTGCTTATCAATTGCTTTTTATGAATAAAATCCCTCAAAGTGCCGCAGTTAATGAAAGCGTAAAGCTTGCAAAAGCCAACAAATTTGAGTTTGCTTCGGGGCTTGTTAATGCAGTTCTTCGTAAGGTTGCAGGCAAGGGTCTTGTGGTTAATGAAAATTTGAGTGAAACAGAAAAAATCTCTGTTCAATATTCAATACCGGAGGATACGGTTAAATTTTTAATTCACCATTACGGAAAATACAATACTGTAGCTTTTCTTAAAAATACCCTTGAACCCAAAGAAATATTTATCAGAGTAAATACTGTTAAAATAACAACAGAAGAGCTAAAGGCTTTATTAAAAAAAGAGAATGTTAAGGTGTTTGATACATATTTAGAGAATGCTTTAAAAATAGAAATAAGTAATGCGGTTTATAATCTTGAGAGCTTTAAAAACGGTTTTTTCCATATCGAAGATTTATCTTCCCAGCTTTGTGTTGAAGCACTTGAGCTTTTTGAAGGGGCAACAGCCATTGATGTTTGTGCCGCACCCGGCGGTAAGAGCTTTACTGCCGCTGAATATATGAAGAATAAAGGTGTTCTTTATTCCTGTGATATTTATTCTCACAGAACCGAATTAATAAACGAAGGTGCTCAACGTCTGGGGTTAAATAACATAAAACCCTTTGTTAATGATGCAACAGTTTTTAACGTGGATTTACCGAAGATGGACAGAGTTTTGTGTGACGTGCCCTGTTCGGGTCTTGGTATTATAGGCAAGAAGCCCGAAATTAAATATAAAAAACTCGATGATGCTAAGTCCTTGCTTCCTATTCAGAAACAAATTCTCCAAACATCTTCAAAATATGTAAAAAATGGGGGAAGACTTGTTTATTCAACCTGCTCGGTTAATCCTAATGAAAACAGAAAAATCTGCGATACCTTTTTAAAAGAAACCCCCGATTTTTATTCTGTTAAGGTTTTACCGAATATTGAAAGAGCGGTTGACGAGGGTGACTATTTAACCCTTTTTCCGCATAAAAATAATTGTGACGGCTTTTTTATTGCCGCGTTTCAAAGAAAGTAAGTGTATATGGAAAAGAAAGATATTGTTTCGATGAGCTTTGAAGAGCTTTCATTGGAATTTAAGGAAATGGGTCTTCCCAAATTCAGAGCGAATCAGGTTTATGATTGGCTTCATAAAAAATGTGTAGCTTCTTTTGAAGAAATGACAAATATCTCAAAGGATTTAATTGGAAAATTAAATGACAATTTTGTCATTTTTTCCTGTACTATTGAAAAAAAACTTGTTTCGCGGTATGATAATACGGTAAAATACCTGTTTTCTTTGCCTGACGGAGAGTATCTCGAATGTGTGGTTATGGATTATAAATACGGCCATACGATTTGTGTTTCCACACAGGTTGGTTGCAAAATGGGTTGTGCCTTTTGTGCTTCAGGTATTGGTGGCTTCAAGCGTCAGTTAGCACCCTCGGAAATTCTCGGTCAGATTTATACCGCCCAACGTGATTTAGGTTTGCGAATTTCCCGAATCGTTTTAATGGGAATGGGTGAGCCACTTGATAATTTCGATAATGTAATGCGCTTTTTAGAGCTTGTCAGTGACGAAAAGGGTCTTAATATCGGTATGCGACATATTTCTCTTTCAACAAGCGGAATTGTGCCGAAAATATACGAATTACTCCAAAGGGATTTACAGCTTACTTTGTCCGTATCTCTTCACGCTCCTAATGACGAAATACGCTCGAAGATAATGCCTGTAAATAAATCCTGGAATGTTGACGAGCTTCTCAAGGCCTGTAAAATTTACGGTGATAAAACATCAAGACGTATTTCTTTTGAATATGCTATGATGAAAGGAGTAAACGATACTCCTGAATGTGCCCGGGAATTAGGCGCAAAGTTAAAAGGTATTCTGTGCCATATAAATCTTATTCCTGCTAACGAAGTGCCCGAAAAGGGTCACGAAAGAAGCAGCGATAACGATATACAAAAATTCAAATCAATACTTGAAAAGTACGGACATACGGTGACAATCCGCCGTACTCTCGGTTCTGATATAAATGCTTCTTGCGGTCAGTTAAGACGTGAGAAAATCAAAGAAGATAATGCTTGAAAAGAGGTGAAACACCGTGAAAATACAAGGAAAAACAGATATAGGTCTTGTGAGAGAAAGTAATCAGGATGCCTATGCATTTGGAAAATTTGATAAAGGCGACTGTTGGGTTATAGTATGTGACGGTATGGGCGGTGTTTCAGGCGGTCAGGTCGCAAGCAGTATATGTGTTGAAAAAGTGGCAGAAGCTCTCAAACGCGGTTATCGTGATAATATGAATATAAGCAGCGCCAAAAACCTTTTGACCTCTGCAATAAGCGCAGCAAACTCTGCCGTTTTTTCCGAAGCTCAAGAAAATTATGAGCTTAAAGGAATGGGAACTACTGTTGTTGCAGTTCTCGTTTTGGGCTCTGTTGCAGTTATTGCTCATGTGGGCGACAGCAGAGCGTATCTCTTAAATGAAGAAATAAAGTCGGTAACAAAGGACCATTCGTTTGTTCAGCTTCTTATTGATACAGGGAAAATTACCGAAGAAGAAGCAAAGGTTCATCCGGACAGAAATGTTATAACAAGAGCTGTTGGTATAGAGCACGTTGTTGATGTTGAGATTGATATTGTTGACGTTTGCAACAAAGACAGGCTTCTTATTTGCACAGACGGACTCAATGGTTACGTTGAGGATGCAGATATATTAAAAACTGTTAATCAATACGGTGATTCTTCAACCGAAAAACTTGTAGAAATGGCGAATAACGCAGGTGGACGTGATAACGTGACAGTTGTTATTTTAGCTCAAGGAGAGTAAGTATGGAAAATTATGTAGGAAAAAGATTAGACGGAAGATATGAAATTCAGGATGTTATCGGCGTTGGCGGTATGGCGGTTGTTTACAAGGCATACGACAACATTGATGACAGAATTGTTGCTGTTAAGGTTCTCAAAGAAGAATATTTAGCAAATGAGGAATTTCGTCGCAGATTTAAAAATGAATCAAAAGCAATTGCTGTTTTGTCCCATCCTAATATTGTAAAGGTTTACGATGTCAGCTTTGGTGACAGATTGCAGTATATTGTTATGGAATATATTGAAGGTATAACACTCAAGGAATACATAGAGAAACGCGGTGTTATTGATTGGAACGAGGCTTTGTTCTTTATCATACAGATTCTTCGCGCTCTTCAGCACGCCCACGATAAAGGTGTTGTTCACAGAGATGTTAAACCGCAGAATATTATGCTTCTTGAAAACGGAGCAATTAAAGTTGCGGATTTCGGTATTGCAAGATTCAGTCACAGCGAAAGCCGTACCGTTACTGAAAAAGCAATCGGTTCTGTTCATTATATCAGTCCCGAGCAGGCAAAAGGCGAGCTTACTGATGAAAAAGCAGATATTTATTCAGTTGGTATTATGCTTTACGAAATGCTTACCGGTCAGCTTCCCTTTGATTCAGATAATGCAGTAAGCGTTGCTCTTATGCAAGTTAATAAAGAGGCTCAGTTGCCTCGTACAATAAATTCCCGTATTCCTGTTGGTTTTGAGCAGATAACGATGAAGGCGATGCAAAAAAGCACTCGTGAACGTTATCAGAGTGCCGCAGAAATGCTTTTGGATTTAGAGGAATTAAAGAGAAATCCTAATATTAAATTTGATTATCAGACATATTATGTTGATATGGACGCAACTCGTCCTATCGGAAAAATACAAGAAAAAACACGGGCAATTCCCGTTGTTAAAGAAGCAACAAGTGAAATAAAGGAAAAGCCCGTTATGGTTCCGCCTTCAGCAGAGGTGAATAAAAAAGTTAAAACAATTTCTGAAGATTCCGAAGAAGATGTTGTGCAGGAAATTCAGCAAAAGAAGGGCATAAACAAAACTGCTATTGTAGCAGGTGTTGCGGTTGCAGTTGTTTTATTTATAATAATTCTTTTGTGCACCAAGCTTTTTGGTAATAAGAAAATTGAGGTTGATAGCTTTGTTGGTATGAACTATGAGCTTCAGATTAAGAATAATGAAGAATATAACGAGAAATATAATTTTGAGATTTATTATGCTTCCTTCTCCGATGCTCAAGAGGGTTGTGTTTATGACCAGGACCCCAAAGCAGGCACAGAGCTGCCGGAGGGTTCAACAATAATTCTTTACATTGCCAAAGCGGGCGAAGGTCAGATTGTTCCTGATTTCACCGGCAAAAACTTCCGTGAAGCAAGCGATACTCTTGAAAACCTCGGTTTTAAGGTTGTGGTTGTGCCTACAGAGGACAGCTCCGTTACAGTGGGTCAGGTAATCAGAACAGATCCTGTTGCTAATTCAACAGTTTCAGTAGGTTCAACCATCACAATTTATTATGCAGCAGATACCGATTCCGGCAAGCTTTTCAAAATGCCTAAATTAGAGGGTAAGTCCCTTGAAGATGCAAAAGAAATTCTTGAAGAAAACGGACTTGTTCTTTATAAGGTTGAAAGTGCCGACAGTACAGTTGAAAAAGACTATGTTCTTAATCAATCACCGGCAGACGGTTCACCTGTAAGCGAGGGCGATACTGTTGTCCTTACGGTCAGCTCGGGGCTTATTGCTGCCGAAAAAACTCTTACACTTCCCAAAGTAGGTAATGTGGTTGTTAAAGTGTATTTAGATGATGATTTGGTTAAAACTGAAACTGTTAATACATCTTTGAACAGTAGCTATGCTGTTTCTGCAAGCGGTAGCGGTGATTCATCAGAGCTTGTGGTTTATCTTAACGATGCCATCTACTACGAGGCAACTGTTGACTTTACAAGAGACCCTGCAAAGTTTACTAAAGAGAAAACTTATGATGTTGCATTTTATTCAGATGTAATGGGACTTTCGGAAACAGAAGCAGTTAATACTCTTAACAGCCTTGGCTATAAAAACGTTATGGTGAAATATGAGGAAAGCTTTGAAAAAGAAGGAACAGTAATTTCTCAATCACCATCCTATTCCACAGCTCCTAATCTCGACAAAACCACTACTATTGTTTTGACAGTTTCAAGGAATGAAACAACTCAACCTGAAACATCCACTATTCCTGAAGAAAGCAGTACAGAAGAACAGGTACAGTAATTTATGGAAAAAGTTTTAGAGGGTACAATAATTAAAGGTATCGGCGGTTTCTATTATGTAGAAGCCGCCGGAGAGGTTTTTGAATGTAAAGCAAGAGGTGCATTCAGAAAGAAAAAAATAACACCTCTTGCAGGTGATAATGTAACAATTACAATTCGTCAGGACAGAGAAAATACAATTGACGAAATTCACGAAAGAAAAAATTTCCTTTTAAGACCTCCGGTTGCCAATATCGAAACCCTCATTATAGTTTCTTCAGTAAAGGAGCCCGTGCCAAGTCTTTTGGTTATTGATAAGCTGACAGCAATTGCCGTTGATAAGGGTATCAAGCCTTGTGTTGTGTTCTCCAAAAGTGATTTGGGAGATACAAGCGAGTTGGAAGAGATTTATAAAAAATCAGGTATAGATGTTGCATCTGTTTGTTGCAAAACAGGTGATGGTGTTGAAAAGGTAAAAGAAATGATAGGCGAGGGGATTACTGTTTTTACAGGTAATACAGGTGTAGGTAAATCATCTCTTTTAAACTGCATAGATAAGCGATTTTCTCTTGCAACAGGTGAGGTAAGCGATAAGTTAGGGAGAGGACGACATACCACAAGAGAGGTTACTCTCTATCATATTGGAAATGGCCTTGTAGCCGATACCCCGGGCTTTTCTTCTCTTGATATTGAGCAAAGCAGTGAGGTTATCGTTAAGGAAAATCTGCCGTTTTGCTTTCCTGAATTCAGCGAATATCTCGGGAAATGCAAATTTACAAGCTGTTCTCATACAGTTGAAAAAGGCTGTTGCATTTTAGATGCTCTTAAAGATGGCGTTATACATCAAAGCAGGCATAATAACTATGTTGCAATGTATAACGAGGTCAAAGATTTAAAGGATTGGCAACTGTAACACTTTTAAATTCCGCTCATATTATGTAGTAAATACATAAGGAGTGGTGCTTTGTGAAAGTTGTTGTATGTCGCAGTCCTAAGTTTTTAAGAGGAATTTTGAAGCTTGTGTTTGGAATTAAAGATGAATAATATACAAAGGTGCTGTAAAAAACGTATCATTTTTTACAGCACCTTTTATGTTAAAACTTAATTCTCTCACCTGTGTGAGCGTTAACAATAGCCTTATGAACGCCGATATAGGTGTTGGAGATATATTTATCAAGATGCAGGCTACCGAAGAACCAACGCTGGAATTCACTGCATTTTGAAAGCTCATCAAAGTAAGCGTTGAGAGTTGTAACTCTTACTGCTTCGCTTTCGCCCAATTTTAAAAAGCCTTTTATAGTTGAAGAGGGTTCGTGAGTTATAATAACATCAATTTTACAGTTGTTTTTTTCAAGATTTTCTGCACCTTCAAGAAGCTCTTCTTTTGAAGGAATTTCGTATTTAAGCCAAGGGTTATCTTCAAGCCTTGAATCAAGGTCAGGGCTTTCTCCACCGCCCATTGTAAAGATTTTTAAACCGTCAATGTTAAAAACCTGACCGCGCATAAGGTGGAAAATATTGTCAGAAATCTGGTGGACCTTGCCACCATTCCAGATAGTGAGGGGATATCCGTTTAAAAGGTCAAAGTTTTCGTGAGTTCCGTCAATGAAGCATATATTGTATTTTCGTTTAGAAAAAGCCTTTAAGATTTTTTGTTCAGCCTTGGATCTATCCCAAACAAAACCAAAATCACCGCATATAATTAAGGTGTCGCCCTCATTTAAGCCCTTTAAAGCGGATTTAGAGAGTCTTTCGGGATCTCCGTGAGTATCACCTGTAACAAAAACCATAATTTTATACTCCTTTTTTTGAAAAATAGTATTTTATTTCTTCAATATAAATGCTATAATACATTTAACAAAGTTATTTTATAACATTTCACGGTGATTGTCTATGAAAAAATTACTGATTTTAATAAATTGTTTGATTTTGCTTGTATCTTTTTGTGTTCCTGCATTTGCCATAGAAGCGGAAGAGGAAAAAGTAAAAACCAAGGGTGAGTATTATGATATTGATGCACCTGATTATGAAACAGGTATAGCCCTTCTTGTTAATGCAGATACTGATACCGTTATATACAGCAAGAACGCCGATAAAATTACTGCACCTGCATCTCTTACAAAAATAGTTACTGCATTGGTAGTTCTCAATGAGTGTAACGATTTGCAGAAGAAAATAACCTGCTCTTATGACGCTGTTCATAGCCTTGATGGTACCGGTAGCTCTGTTGCAGGTCTTTTAGCTGATGAAAAAACAACTCTCGAAATGCTTTTGTATTGCTTGTTTTTACCCAGTGCCAACGATGCTGCTGCAGTTTTGGCAGAAGCTTTTGGCGACGGCGATTCTGCAAACTTTGTTGCTAAAATGAATGCCTATGTTCAGGAGCTTGGTTGCAAAAATACTCATTTCGCAAATGCACACGGTCTTGACGATGAATCCGTAAAAGGCTTTGACAGTGATACACAGAACAGGACAACAGCTTCGGATATGTATCTTATTGCAAAAAAAGCCCTTGAAAATGAAACTATAGTAAAAATATCTTCTAAATACGGCAAAACAATGCCGAAGACAAATAAAAGCGATATTCGCTATCTTTATAATACAAATCCTCTTTTAAACAGTTATTCAGAATACTATTATGAAGAGGCGATAGGTCTGAAAACAGGTACAACCGATAAAGCAGGAGCTTGTCTTATATCAAGTGCAACAAAGGATGGTTATACATATATTTCTATTGCAATGAAAGGCGAAACTGATAAGATTATTGACGGCAAACCTTATAACACTGCGTTCCTTATGTGTCGTTATATGCTCCGTTGGGCTTTTAATAACATCAAAATGAAGGTTATTGCTGATGATACCTATGTTATGAACGAGGTAGGCGTAAAATTCGGCAGAGGTGCAGATTATGTGGGGCTTGTTCCGAAAGACTCTGTTGCTTCTGTTATTCATGAGGATTTAACAATTGACGATTTAACCGTAAAACTTTCAGATTCTTTCCCCGAAACCGTTGATTCACCCATAGAAAAAGGTACAAGCGTAGGAACAGCACAGCTTATGTATAAGGATGTTGTTGTTGCAGAGGTTGAATTGGTCGCATATCAAACTGTTAAGAAAAACTACCTTTGGGCAATGTTTAGCTGGATTGAGGGCATAGCAACCTCAAAAGTGTTTGTTGTTGTGATGCTTGTTATAATAATTATTTTAATTGTTCTTTATTTCGGTACAAAAAATCAAAGAAAGAAAAAGAAGCGCCGTAAACAGAGAGTTGAGGTTGTTAAGGATTACAGTAAGTTAGCAAAATAATTTAGTTATAATAAACAATGTGAATTTTGTGTTTTACCGCAAAATTCACATTGTTTTTTGTTTTAAATTGTAATTTGCTACGTGAGAAAAAGATATGAAAAAACGAGAAAAAAAGAGAAAACAGGAGATAGTGAGAAATATTTTAAAATTCAATAAAAAAAGTGTTGACTTTAAAACCTGCTTGTGATAAGATATCAAGGCAATGAAGAGGGAAACCCTCAAACTTTATACGGAGGTAACTGTTATGTCTACTTATATGCCTAAAGGCAAAACCGAGCGCCAGTGGTATGTTCTTGATGCAGAAGGCAGAACTCTCGGCGAAGTTGCTGTTGAAGCTGCTGTTCTTCTTCGCGGTAAGCACAAACCCACATTCGCTCCTCACGCAGACTGTGGCGACAGCGTTATCATCATCAATGCTGCTAAGGTTGTTCTCACAGGTAACAAGCTTGAAGATAAATACTATCATCATCACACAGGCTACATCGGTAATATGAAATCCGTTAAATACGGAATTCTTATGAAAGAAAAACCCGAGTTCGCAGTTCAGAAAGCTGTTAAGGGTATGCTTCCCGACAACACTCTCGGCAGAGCTGCTATGGCTCGTCTTCGTGTATATGCAGGTGCAGAACACGAACAGACCGCTCAGAAGCCTATCGTTAGAGAATTTTAAGGGAGGAGGCACAAATTATGTACGAAAGTAAAGCATATTTCTACGGCACAGGTAGAAGAAAAAAATCAGTTGCACGTGTTCGTGTATATCCCGGTACAGGTAAAGTTACAATCAATGACAGAGATATTGATGATTATTTCGGTCTTGAAACACTTAAACTTATCGTTCGTCAGCCTCTCACTCTTACAGAGACTCTTGACAAATACGATGTTGTTTGCCGTGTAAACGGTGGTGGCGTTACAGGTCAGGCTGGTGCTATCCGTCACGGTATCGCAAGAGCACTTCTTCAGTCTGAGGATGATGTTCGTCCCGTTCTCAAGAAAGCAGGACTTCTCACTCGTGACCCCAGAATGAAAGAAAGAAAGAAATACGGTCTCAAAGGCGCACGTCGTGCACCCCAGTTCTCAAAGAGATAACTTGTGTTTCAAACTCCGAAGCCTTGTGCTTTGGAGTTTTTCTTTTATTACTACATAAAAAATCTGTTCCCCAAAAGGAACAGATTTTTTATGTAGTAATTTAATTTTTAATTAATCTTCGTCTGCAAAGAAATATGTTTTCTTGTCTGCATCGGGGTCAACAAGACCATTATAGTCATTGTATGCTTTAACCATTTTGTTGAAGTTCTTAATAAGAATAAAATCACCGAGAACAAGACCAAAAATAGAGTATACAACAACAAGTGCGCCGCTTTCGCTGAATCTGAGGTCATAGCGCTCTGCATTTTCTTTGAGCCTGTTAGCGAGCTTGCATCTCCAAACAAGACCGAAAATACCGAGAGTGATGATGCTTAAAAGAACAACGTATTTGAATTTCATTGTTTTCTTGCCGTCACCCTCGCAAAGAGTGTTAACATCTTTTGCATATTTACCCCAGAAAACAAGGGAATAAATACCGAGTGTGATAAAAGAGAAGAGGTAATAAGCAACAAGGCTTCTTTCTTTCATATTTTTCATTTTACAAAACTCCTTTGAGCAGTTTTTATTTACCAATTCAGTATATTATATTTTTTTATAAAAATCAAGCATTTTCAGAAGATATAGTTGTTTGAGAGGTATTTTGTCTTTCAAGAGCCTCTTTTCGCTCCTTTAATTGTCTTTCGACCTCTTCTCTGTGTTCCTTACTGTCTTTAACAAATGAGATGATGATAAGGTAAAGAATAGCGCCAACAACAGGACCTAACATAAACATGGGCCATTGCCATTTAAGAAATTTTGCATTCTGTTTTTTACCAAGATTAAGAAGTGAGCTGTCATATTGAAGGTAGCTTAACATTCTGCCTTCAATGAATGTAGTAACCGCAGTTGTCATCTTTGTTGTGAAATTCTGCATTGAGAAGGAAACTCCCTCGGTACGAACACCTGTTTTTAGCTCTACTTCATCAATTGAATTGCTTGTAAGTGTTCTGTGAGCAATATCCATAAGGCTACCGGGAAGATTTACAAGTGAAATCAAAGCACTCATTATAATAAACTGTGGCCATGAATTGTAACCTACAAAGTAAGCAATAACCCTTATTGCGATAGCGGCTACCTGAGAAATTACAAGCAGCTTTTTCATACCGCCGACTTTTTCTGCAATTTTGTTAGCGAAAAATATTGCTGCAGTTCCGGGAATTCCTGCAAGAAGACCGAAGAGAACTTCAAGGGATTTACCGTTAGTGAATGTAATTGCATTCTCAAAGAAATATGCATTCTGAACCTTAGGACAGAAGCCTTGCGAGAATCTTGCAAGTGAAATAAGTAAAAGGGTAGGGTTATGTCGAAGAATTGTAAGTGATTTGAAAACACTTTCTTCGGGCTCGCCACCTTCAACTAATTCGTTGATTTTATGGGCTCTCATTGAAAGTATTTCGCCACCTAAACCGAAAACAGCACCAAAAATAATGAAAACGTGCATATCATCTATACCTGCACTGTTAAGCATTGTTCTGAATTGCTGGAATAATCCGCAAATTGCACCGCCTGCGCCTGCACCGATTGACACCCATTGGGCAATTCTCGCTCTTTCGTTAGAGTGGGGAGAGGCAAGGGCAATCATACCCCAAAGACCAACATCCTGGAAAGAATAGAAAAAGTCCCAGATAATATAAATCAGGAATATGTAAATGATTTTCCCGTTTTCATCAAAGGGCACATTCATAAATAATAAAGCTGAAAGTGCGCCGATGATTGGCGGGAAATAAATCAAGTAAGGACGTAATTTGTTGTATGGTTTATGCCGTCTTCTGTCAATGGTAGCCCCAACAATAGGGTCATTTATAGCATCCCATACATAAGTCAAAGAGAAAATATTGCCAACTTTTTTAGGGTCAATTTTCAAAAGATTGATGCAAAAATATCGTATCCAGCCTGAAATATAACCGTAAGAAATGTTTTGTCCTGTTAAACCTACCGCATAGTTCAGAACATCTCTGTTGGCAACATAACCTTCTGCTTTCGGTTCTTTTTGAAAAAAGTAACCTAAAGACAATTTACTCATAATATCACCCCTATGATTTAATTATATCTGACCGTATTACTCTTTTCAATTGATGATTTCCTTTTATGTGTAGAAAAAAGTGTGAGTTATTTAGTAACTTTAACAAAAAGCATATTATTGTATTTTTACTGATTGTATGAAAAGCTGTTAAAAAGTACCTGTTAATCATTGACATTCTTTTGAATATATGTGATAATATGCGGTGAATGATTTTTTACTAAGGGGTAGTTTTTTATGATTAAAGAACTCGCAAAACAGTACGATCCCAAAAACGTTGAGGAGCGTATATATAAATCCTGGCTTGACGGTAAATATTTCCACGCTAAGTGCGAAGAGGGTAAGCCTACTTATACTATTGTTATTCCGCCACCCAATATCACAGGTCAGCTTCATATGGGTCACGCTCTTGACAACACTCTTCAGGATATCCTTATCCGTTGGAAGAGAATGTCAGGATACGACACTTTGTGGCTTCCCGGTACTGACCACGCATCAATTGCAACAGAGGCAAAAATAGTAGAAACAATGCGTAAAGAGGGTATTTCTAAAGAAGATTTAGGTCGTGACGGCTTCTTAGAGCGCGCTTGGGCTTGGAAAGAGCAGTACGGCGGAAGAATTGTTGAACAGCTAAAGAAATTAGGTTCTTCTTGTGACTGGGACAGAGAAAGATTTACTCTTGATGAGGGTTGCAATAAGGCGGTTAATACAGTTTTCAAAAAACTTTACGATAAGGATTTGATTTACAGAGGTAACCGTATGGTTAACTGGTGTCCTTGCTGTAATACATCTATTTCCGATGCAGAAGTTGAATATGAAGAGAAGGACGGCAATTTCTGGCATCTTCTTTATACTGTTAAGGAAACAGGGGAGAAGCTTGAGCTTGCAACAACCCGTCCCGAGACAATGCTCGGTGATACTGCGGTTGCTATCAATGCAGAGGACGAAAGATATAAGCATCTTCACGGTTGCCACGTTATTTTACCACTTCTTAATAAGGAAATTCCCATTGTTTGCGATGAACACGCTGATATGACAAAGGGTACAGGTGTTGTTAAAATCACTCCTGCTCACGACCCCAATGACTTTGAGGTCGGTCAGAGATGTAATCTTCCCATTGTTCGTACATTCACTTACGACGGTCACCTTACAGGTGCGGAAGATAAGAGAATTGCGGATGAGCTTATTGCAAGTGGCAGAGCAACAGAAAATGAGCCCGAGGTTCTTGACTGCGGTAAATATGCAGGTATGACAACTATGGAAGCAAGAAAAGCTATTCTTGCAGACCTTGAAGCAGGCGGTTACATCAAAGAAATCGAACCCCTCAAGCACGAGGTTGGTACTTGCTATCGTTGCCACAGTACAATTGAACCTATGGTTTCAAAGCAGTGGTTCGTTCGTATGGTTCCTCTTGCAAAGCCTGCTATTGAAGCAGTTGAAAAGGGCGAAACAAAATTCGTTCCTGAAAGATTTACAAAGAACTATCTTAACTGGATGAACAACACCCGTGACTGGTGCGTTTCCCGTCAGCTTTGGTGGGGTCACAGAATTCCTGCCTGGTATTGTGAGGAATGTGGCGGTGTTACTGTTTCTGTTGAAACTCCCGATAAATGCTGTAAGTGCGGTTCTGCAAAGCTTACCCAGGATGAAGATACACTTGATACCTGGTTCAGCTCTGCTCTTTGGCCCTTCTCAACTCTCGGTTGGCCCGATAATACAAAGGATTTAGAGCATTATTATCCCACAAATACGCTTGTTACCGGTTATGATATCATCGGTTTCTGGGTATCCCGTATGATTTTCTCCGCTCTTGAATATACAGGCAAGGTTCCTTTTGATACAGTTCTCATTCACGGTCTTGTTCGTGATGCACAGGGAAGAAAAATGTCCAAATCCCTCGGTAACGGTATTGACCCACTTGAGATTATTGATCAATACGGTGCGGATGCTCTCCGATTCTCTCTTGCAACAGGTAACAGCCCCGGTAATGATATGAGATTCTTGCCTGAGAAAATTGAAGCAAGCCGTAATTTCGCCAATAAGCTCTGGAACGCAAATCGTTTCATTCTTATGAATCTCGATGAAGATGAGCCTGCACCCCATATTCCCAAAAATCTTGCAACTGAAGATAAATGGATTTTAAGTCAGTTCAATAATCTTGTTAAAGCGGTTACAAACTCTCTTGAAAACTATGAGCTCGGTATTGCAGTGCAGAACCTTTATGATTTCATTTGGGATGTTTTCTGTGATTGGTACATTGAAATTGCTAAAATCCGTCTTAACGGCGATAATGAAGAGGGTAAAAAGACAGCGAAAGCAGTTCTTGTTTACGTAATGTCAAACACTCTTAAGCTTCTTCATCCCTTTATGCCCTTTATCACAGAGGAAATCTGGCTTGCTCTTCCCCACGACGGTGAATCAATTATGATTTCCGAATGGTGTAAATATGACGAAAGCCTCAATTTCCCTGTTGAAGAAGAGGCTATGGGCAGAGTTATGGCGGCAATTAAAGCAGTTCGTAACCGTCGTGCAGAAATGAATGTCCCCCCTTCAAAAAAAGCAAAACTCTATATTGCAACTAAATATACAGAGGATTTCACAAACGGTAGCGTGTTTATGAACAGACTTGCATCTGCTTCCGAGGTCGAAATCGGAGATGAGTTTGAAATTGAGGGTAGTGTAAGTGTTATTACAGAAAGTGCAAAAATCTACATTCCTCTTAACGAGCTTGTTGATTTTGAGGCAGAAAAAGCAAGACTTCAGAAAGAGCTTGATGCTGCAAAGAAGGATTTAGAGTTCGTTGAAAATAAGCTCAATAATCCCGGCTTTATGGCTAAAGCGCCCGAAAAGGTTGTTGCTCAGCAGAGAGATGCTCAAGAAAAACACAAAGCAAAAATTGCAATGCTTGAAGAAAGCCTTCTTAAACTCAAATGAATTATATTGAAGCGGTAAAATATATACATTCATTATTAAAATTTGGTATCCGTCCCGGTCTTAACGGGATGGATGCCTTGTTGCGTTTCCTCGGTAACCCTCATAATGATATGAAATATGTCCACGTTGCAGGAACAAACGGTAAAGGTTCAACCTCAACTGCAATTTCAAATGTTCTTGTTGAGGCAGGTTATAGGGTGGGTTTATATACATCGCCTTATGTAACCCATTTTCTTGAAAGAGTTCAGTTTAACGGAAAACCTGTTGATAAAGCTCTTTTTGCAAAAAATGTTGAAAAGGTAAAGAATGCTGTAGAGACTCTCGAAAAAGAAGATGTTATAATAACAGAATTTGAAGCCTTGACTGCATCCGCCTTTCTTTGCTACAAAGAGCTTCAATGTGATTTGGTTGTTCTTGAGGTTGGTCTTGGTGGCAGACTTGATGCAACAAATATTATTGATACACCTTTAGTTAATGTTATAACCTCGCTTTCCATTGACCATTCTGCAGTTTTAGGCGATACAATTGAAGAAATTGCCTTTGAAAAATGCGGAACAATCAAAGAAAACGGTAGTGTTATTTGTTCTTTTGGTCAACCCGATGGCGCGCTCAATATTATTGATAAAACCGTAAAAGAAAAAAACAATACTTTAATAATACCTTGTGAAAGTGACATAAAAATAGTTAAAAGTGATATTTTCGGAACTGATTTTATTTATAAAAATGAAGAATATTTCGTAAAAATGGCAGGGGAGCATCAGGTTAAAAATATGACCTGTGTTATTGAAGCTTGTTGTTTTCTGAAAAAACACTTTAATATTTCAGATGATAATATTAAAAATGGAATTAGAAAAACAATTCTTCCTGCAAGAGTTGAAATTATATCAGAAAAGCCGCTTGTTATTCTTGACGGCGGACATAATGAGGATGGTGCAAAAGCTTTTTATAATGCGGTTTCTTCTGTATTGGATTCTAAAAAAAAGGTTTTTATTATAGCCGGTATGATGGCAGATAAAGCCGTTGAAGTTTCCTTAAAGCCACTTATTAAAAAGAGCGATTGCTTTATTTGTGTAACTCCCGAAAATCCTCGGGCAATGAGTGCAAAAGAGTTATCGGAAATTGCCAATAAATACTGTGGTAATGTATTGACTGTTGAATCACCAAAAAAAGCGGTGGAATTAGTTAAAACAATGTTATGCAATAGTGATATTTTATGCATTGTCGGCTCTTTGTATCTTGCGGGCGAGGTGCGGGAACCCCTTTTAGAAATCTTTTAATAAAATTAACATATCTTATGTTGCTTTAACCTTCAAAAAATGTTAAAATAAAAGTAATACGAAAGGAGATGTTTTTATGGTTAAGTTTGATGCTTTTGCCGGTGGTATTGAAATCGGCGGTCTTCGTAGTATGCTTGAAATTAAAATTCTTATTTGCTATATACTTGATTCTGTTAAAACACCTATGACAAGAAATCAGATTTGTGACGTCCTTCAAAAAACAGGGTTGGTCAATTTCTTTGATGCAAATTCAGCAATTGATCAGCTTTTGGAAAGTGAAACTCTTAAGGAAGAAGAATATGTAGGTGAAGCACATCTTGTTATAACACCAAAGGGCAGTAACAGTGCAAAGGAGCTTGAAAAACAGCTTCTTCCCGGAGTCCGTGACAGAGCAGTAAAAACTGCTTTAAATATGATAACTCGTGCCCGTTCTGAAAGAGAGAATAATGTTGAAATCAAAAAAGTCGAAAATGGTTATGACGTTATTTTTGTAATCGAAAGCAATGGAGACAGGCTTCTTTCATTAACTCTTAATGTTGCTGATGAATGGCAGGCAGAACAACTTAAGGATGGCTTTCTTAATGACCCGGGAGCTTTGTATTCCGATATTATAAACAGACTTATAGGTGAATAAATATTTGTATTAAATGTTAAAAAATGACAATACTATTTTTGAAATCAATTTTTAGTATGGAGGTATAAAAATGAATTTCAAAAAGGTATTGTCTTTTGTATTGGTTATTGTTATGTGTATCTCGCTGTTTAGTGGTTGCGGTGAAGAAGAAAATGTTCAAAATAACACCACAAGCACCACAAACCCAACCGCCACAGCAGAAAAAACAATAGCTCTTGTTGCTTATAATGAGAATATGGCATTTTGGCAAAATGTGAAAAATGGTGCGGAAGAAGCGGCAAAAAAATATGGATTCAAATTAAATTATGTGGGCTTGGACGAAAATCAAGAAAATAATGCAACATCCCATATCACAAGTCTTGAAAAGCTTTTTGATAATGATGTTTCCGGTGTGGTAGTGACTCCAATAGGAGATGGCTATGCACAGGTTTTTAGTAGGTTTTATGACGAGAAAATACCCGTTGTTCAAATCGACAGTGTCAGTGAAAATGATATTGATGAGTTAGAGGGTAAAAATAAAAACCCAATCGTATCAACTGTTTCTACAGATTATAAAGGTGCCGGTGCGCTTTGTGCAGAAAAAATGTTTGAAGAGATAAAAGAAGATATTAAAAATTCTGAAAATTCATATTTAATCGGAGTTATCAGAAGAGAAAATGAAAAAAGCGACGAAGAGAAAGCAAACGGCTTTATAGAAAAGTTTACTGAATTAGCAGATGCTGATGAAAACACAAAGGGTAAATATAAAATTGAAGCCGAATCTGAAGCTAAACACGGGGATTCGCTTAACGATTTGATTGAAGCTGATGTTAAAGCGGTTTTTATGGCACATTCGGATATTGCTGATGAAATAAGTGATATAGTTTTTGCAAATAAAGAACAGTATAAGGAAATCATATTCTGCGGTTTTGATTCAGGTGCAAAGCAGGTTAAATGGCTTTCCGAAGAAAGTGGTGCGAAATTTATCGGCGCAGTTGCACAGGATTCCTTTGATTTAGGCTATAATGCGGTTGAACAATGTATTTTTGCAGTTCAGGGTAAAGATGTTAAAGATAACGTAGGAATTGAAGGTCAATGGTACGATAAGAGTAATGTTGATAAAATGAAGCAGGACAGTTTTGTTTTTGAAAAATAAAATTAGAGAGTGTATTCAAAATGCTTGAATACACTCTCTTTCTTATTTGCAACCGCAATTATTATTCGCTTTGAAATTCATTTCGCAATTGCTCTCATTTGCATTTGGGGGGAAAAATTCGTCAATGGGGAAGCTTATTTTTCTGAATGTGTCACAGGGGTCTTCTGTGTCACAACAGCACTCCTTTGTAGGAACGCAGAAATCATAAGCAGGAATTAACATCTGAACATCTCTTTCAAGTTGAACGATTGTGAAAATACCCAGTGTAACTTTAACTGCTTTTTCACCATCGCAACAACCGAAATTGCCTTCAAAGCAACGGCAAATATAGTTGGGTACGGAATCGCAACAATCACCCATTGTGTTGCAACAATCGCAAACTCTGCAGATGTTTGCATCAAGAACTATTGGGTCAACGCATTGAACCTTTGCTTTGGGGTTAGTGTTGCCAACGGGGTTTTGGTCATCGTAGCCGTCACAAACATAGCTTGAAGAAAAGATTTTTACATTACCATCGCTACCGTAAAGAATACATTTTTTGTTAAAGGTAACAAGACCCTCCAGCATTGTTGGGGTTGCGGTGGGGCAGGTGAATGCATCAAGGCAAACCTTAACAAAGAAAGTAAGGTCAACGGAATAGCACCCCTTGTTAAATGGTACTTTTTCAACTTCAACAAGGCAGTTAAGTATTTGTGCTGCTCTTGGGCGCACCGTAGAAGCATTTTCAAGGATGCATTGACCTCTGTCTGTTAAATAAACACGTAAGTCCGTAAGACAATCCTTGTCGGCACAGGAATCATAAACTCTGTTTGTGTCAATGCAAATAGCTTCTTTGATATGGTGAAGGTCGGGGTAGTTTTTGTTATCAGCCATATCTCTTCCTCCTAATATTAAGTATTGAAGTTAAAACCTTAACTTCATTACATAATATGAGAGGAAGCTGATATTGTTACAAAATTATACACCCTCTAAGTTGAAAGGGGGAATGTACTCCTCTTTGGCAGAAGATAATTCCTGCATAAAACCGTCTTCTATGCCCGACTCAAAAAGATAATCTTCTATTTCATCATATTCTTCTTGTGTTAATCGTCTTGAAAGCTCGGGAATTTTACAGGTTTTGTTGGGGGTGAATTGGCTCATAAGGCTGAAAAGCACCTCTCCGCTATTGAAATTTTCCTTTATCCAATCAATTACCTTTTTTGTATTTTCAAGGTTATTTGGTAAAATCAGATGACGTATTATAACACCTTTTTTCATTATTCCGTTTTCGTCAAATTCACATTTGCCAACTTGACGATACATTTCTTTTATGGCACTTGTTGCAATTTCAAAATAATTTGGTGCCTCCGAATATGCTTTTGCTAATTTATCATCGCTATATTTAAGGTCTGGTAAATAAATTTGAACCTTATTCTCCAAATGCTTTAAAGCCCCGACACTTTCATAGCCACCGCAATTGTAAACAACCGGTACAGGGAGGGGATTTTCTAAAGATTCGGCAATAGCCTTTATAAAATGAGTACCTGTTACAAGGTTTATGTTATGAGCTCCTTGCTTTATAAGCTCAAAATATATTTCTTTTAATCTTTCAACACTTATTTCTTTACCGAAATTGCCACCGCTTATATCTTCATTCTGACAAAAAACGCATTTAAGGTTGCATCCTGAAAAGAAAACGGCACCACTTCCTTTTGTTCCGCTTATGGGAGGCTCTTCCCAGTAATGTAAAGCGGCTCTTGCTACAACAGGATTTTCTCCCATACTGCAAAAGCCCTTACCGATATCGGTAAGAGCTTTTCTTTGTGCATTACAATTTCGCGGACAAAGGTTGCATATAAACATTTTATTGCTCCGCAGGTGTTGTGGTTGTGTTGGATTTTTCAGATGTTTTGTTTGAAGAAATAAGCTCAAGATAGTTCATTGAAAGCCAACCGCCTGTTTTTTCGTAAACAACATAACCCCAGTCCTCCCAAACAGCGAGAACTTCAATCTCTTCACCCTTGGGAACATAGATGATTCTGTCTGAATCGGTGTTTGGTTCAAGTCTGAGACCTAACGGGTCGTCCTTAGTAGCAACCTTGTATTTACCGGGTTCATAAGAATATGAAGTCTGTTGAGGTTTTTTAGTTGTAGAAGCGTTGTTTATATCGGCAATAGAAGCAAGGTCGATTGAAACACCTTCTTCTGTTGAGTGAGTTGCAGTTTCCCTTTCATCTTTGTTTGAAGATGCAGTTGCAACAACCGCAACAATAATTGCGATTAAAATAAGAACTACCGAGATTATTAAAATAACAGTATTTTTATTTTTGAGTTTGCTCATAATTATTCTCCTTATTATAGAGATTTAATGTTTTTTCCTGAATTATTATAACATTTTGCTTTCTAAAAATCAATACCGAACCAATGAATTTGAGTCTGTGCAGAAATATTATGAATAAACTGAAAAAACTCATACAAAATTATTGCTATTTTCTGTATTATTATGGTATAATATTTCGAATTGTTATATGCGGTAATGTTGTTTTAAAAAGGGTGGTGAAAATATGGTCATTTTCGGTATTGACCCGGGATATGCAATAGTGGGTTGCGGTATTGTAAGATACGAGAAAAATAACTTTTCTCTTATGGGCTACGGTGCAGTAACAACCCATAAGGATATGCCCTTTAATGAACGTCTTAAAAAGATTTATGACGATGTTACAGAGCTTTTAAATAAATTCAAGCCCGATGCAGTAAGTATAGAAAGGCTGTATTTTAACACGAACCAGAAAACAGCTATTGATGTTGCTCAGGCGAGGGGGGTTATAGTCCTCGCGGTTGAAAATGCAGGAATTCCTCTTTTTGAATACACACCATTGCAGGTTAAGCAGAGTATTGTCGGTTACGGCAGAGCAGAAAAGCAACAGGTCCAGGAAATGACTAAAATGTTTTTGCATCTTGATAAAATCCCCAAGCCCGACGATGCTGCCGATGCGCTTGCTCTTGCAATATGTCACGGTCATGCAAGTGATTCATTGATGATAAAAAATAAAATATAAGGTGACTTTATGTTCTATAGTTTAACAGGAAAAATAATATATAAAGATGAGCAAACAATTGCAATTTCTTGCGGTGGGGTAGGTTTTAAGTGCTTCACAACAAGAAACTCCCTTGCAAAGCTTTCTTTTCAAAGTGGTGAGGTGACAGTTTTTACCCACCTTAATGTTCGCGAGGATGCACTTGATTTGTTCGGTTTTGCTACCAACGACGAGCTTGATGCCTTTAAGCTTTTAATCAGTGTTTCGGGGGTTGGTCCTAAAGCTGCTTTGGCAATTCTTTCCGAGCTTACTCCCGATGCATTCGCTGTTGCGGTCGCTTCAGGTGACAGTAAAGCCATTACCGCCGCTAACGGTGTTGGTCCCAAGCTTGCGCAAAGGGTGATAATGGAGCTTAAGGATAAAATAGCAAATGCTTCATTTATTTCAGAGGAAAGTAGTTCTGTTTCAAGCGCAGTTAATACTGCAAATTCAATGAGTAACACTTCCGAAGCGATTGCCGCATTAACCGCTTTAGGTTATTCCCAAACAGAAGCATCCGTTGCAGTAAGTAAGCTTTCACCAAATCTTTCTGTTGAAGAGCTTATTAAGGGTGCTTTAAAGAATATGACATTGAGATTTTAACCATATAAATTAGGAGAAAAAAATGAACGACTTTTTTATTGCTGATGAAGAACGTGTTATTGCACCGGAGTATATTGCCGACGATAACGAAATTGAAACATCTCTTCGTCCTCATACTCTTGAAGAGTATATCGGTCAGGAAAAAGCAAAAGAAAATTTAAAAATATATATCGAAGCCGCTAAAAACAGGCACGAATCCTTGGACCACGTTTTGCTTTACGGCCCTCCGGGTCTTGGTAAAACAACTCTCGCAGGAATTGTTGCAAATGAAATGGGCGTGCAAATCCGCGTTACATCCGGCCCCGCTATTGAAAAACCCGGCGACCTTGCGGCTCTTCTTACAAGCCTTAATGATGGCGATATTCTTTTTATTGATGAAATTCATCGTCTTTCAAGAAGTATTGAAGAGGTCCTTTATCCTGCTATGGAAGATTTTGCTCTTGATATTATAATCGGCAAAGGTCCTTCGGCACGTTCTATAAGGCTCGACCTGAAAAAGTTTACTCTTATCGGTGCAACAACCCGAGCAGGTCAGCTTTCTGCACCCTTGAGAGACAGATTCGGTGTTATTTTAAGACTTGAGCTTTATTCACCAAATGAGCTCGCGCAAATTGTAAAACGTAGCGCAGGGATTTTAAATATTGAAACGGAAAATGACGGAGCATTGGAAATTGCTTCCCGTTCTCGCGGTACTCCACGTATCGCCAACCGTCTTTTAAAACGTGCGAGAGATTATGCTCAGGTTATGGGAAATGGTATAATTACCGTAGAATCTGCACAAAATGCACTTGAAAGAATGGAAATTGATGAATTGGGACTTGACCTTGTTGACAGAAATCTTTTAAGAGCAATGATTGAAAATTATAATGGCGGTCCGGTAGGTCTTGATACTATCGCTGCAATGATTGGTGAGGAAGCTGTAACTATTGAAGATGTTTATGAACCTTATCTTATGCAGTTAGGCTTTTTAACACGAACCCCAAGAGGAAGAAAGGTTACTGCTTTAGGTTACAGGCACTTGGGTTTAAATCCTGTTACGGATGATGCTCAAGGTACATTTGAAACTTTTTAAAATTATTAGGAGTGAAAGTTGATGGGCAGACTTTTTGGTACAGACGGCGCACGTGGTGTTGCCAATACAGAACTTACTTGTGAACTTGCTATGGAAATAGGAAGGGCTGCGGCTATGGTGCTGACAGAGTATACCAATAAAAAGCCTAAGTTCCTTATCGGTATGGATACAAGAGCATCTTCTCAGATGCTTGAATCTGCAATTTCAGCAGGTCTTTGTTCAGTTGGTGCTGATGTAATGCTTTTAGGCGAAATTCCCACACCTGCAGTAGCATATCTTGTAAGAAAGTATGAATATGATGCGGCAGTAATGATTTCTGCATCTCACAACCCGTGCGAATATAACGGAATTAAAATTTTCCAAAGTAACGGCTATAAGCTTCCCGATGCTCTTGAAGAAGAAATTGAAAGTATAATTCTTGATAAATCACAGGTACCCCCGGTTAAAGTTGGCGGAGAGGTTGGCAGAATAACTCGTTCTAAAACAGCACGTACTGATTATATCAATTATCTCATTGGTGTTGCTGAAGATGATTTGGAAAGTAATAACGAGAAGAACTTTAATGGATTGAGAATAGCTGTTGATTGTTCAAATGGTTCATCCTCTGTTACGGCACCGCAAGTATTTATGAGTCTTTGTGATGATTGCTTTTTTATTGCTTCTCATCCGAACGGCACGAATATCAATGAGAATTGCGGTTCAACTCATCTTGAAATATTGCAGGATTTTGTTGTCCGCAACAAATGTGATGTTGGTCTTGCTTTTGACGGGGATGCTGACAGATTCCTTGCGGTTGATGAAAACGGCGATGTGGTTGACGGTGATAAATTAATTGCCATATTTGCAAAATATATGAAAGAAAACGGTAAATTGAAAAACAATACCGCCGTTGTTACTGTTATGAGTAATATGGGATTTTTTAAATTCTGTGAAGAAAACGGTATAAACTGTGAAAAAACTAAAGTAGGTGACAGATACGTTCTTGAAAATATGGTTGAAAATGACTATGTTATCGGTGGTGAGCAGTCAGGTCACATAATTTTCAAGGATTTTGCAACAACCGGAGACGGTCAGCTTTCTGCATTGGAGCTTCTTTGTATAATGAAGAAAACAGGTAAAAAACTTTCTGAATTAGCTTCGGTTATGCGTGTATTTCCGCAGACACTTATAAATGTTCGTGTTTCCGATTTCGGTAAAGCGAGATTCCCACGTGATGAAGAAATTAAAAATGCTATTTCTGAGGCAGAAAAAGAGCTTGGTGACAATGGCAGAGTGCTTGTTCGTGTTTCCGGCACAGAGCCTCTTGTGCGAGTTATGCTTGAGGGCAAGGATGAAGAAAAGATAAATATTCTCGCTCAGGAAATTGCAGAGGTTGTTAAGGAGAGATTACTTTAATGCGAGTTTCTGATTTTTGGAAAGATTATGAACTCATAGATTGTTCCGACGGTGAACGTCTTGAGCGTTGGGGAGATATTTTCCTGATTAGACCCGACCCTCAGGCGCTCTGGAACACAAACAGAACAAATCAAATGTGGAAAAAGGCACATGCCCGATACCATCGTTCCAATCAGGGAGGCGGTTCTTGGGAATTCTACAGAACGATTCCTGAAGTTTGGCAAATTGGTTACAGAGATTTGAAATTCAACCTTAAACCTATGGGCTTTAAACATACCGGAGTTTTTCCGGAGCAGGCTTGCAACTGGGATTTAGTCGGGGAAATAATCGAGAAAAGCGGAAGAAAAGATGTTAAAGTCCTTAACCTTTTCGCATATACAGGCGCAGCAACTGTTTCTGCACTTTTAAAGGGTGCATCTGTCGTTCACGTGGATGCTTCAAAAGGGATGGTTCAATGGGCAAAAGAGAATGCCGTTTCTTCCGATGTTGCAGACAGAAATGTTCGTTGGATTGTCGATGATTGTATGAAATTTGTTGCCCGTGAAATCAGGCGCGGTAATAAATACGACATTATAATTATGGATCCGCCTTCGTACGGCAGAGGCCCCGGTGGCGAGGTCTGGAAATTAGAAAACGAAATTTACGGATTTGTAAATCAATGCTGTGAATTATTGACTGACAATTCCCTTGCAGTGCTTATTAACTCATATACAGCAGGAGTTTCTCCTGCGGTAATGAGCTACATATTAAATTCAACAGTGGCAAAGCGTTTCGGAGGATTTGCTACCGCAGATGAAATAGGTCTTAAGGTTACCGACAGCGGTCTTATTCTTCCTTGCGGTTCTACTGCGGTCTGGACAAAATGAGTATGAATAAAATTATTGAATTTAAAAATGTTGATTTTCGCTATGCCGATGAAAACAGTGATGCATTAAACGATTTAAATCTTGATTTTTACGAAGGTCAGTTTACTTGTGTTCTCGGTCATAACGGCTCAGGCAAATCAACTATGGCAAAGCTTATAAATGCTTTGGAACTACCAACAAACGGTAGTGTTATAACCTATGGTTTTGATACTTCTGACGAAAAAAACGAAATACCCATAAGGCGTAAGGTGGGAATGGTTTTTCAAAATCCCGATAACCAGATAGTTGCAACCATTGTTGAAGATGATGTTGCTTTCGGACCTGAAAATCTTGGTGTTCCCCGTGAGGAAATAAGAAAACGTGTTGACGATGCTTTAAAAATTGTTGATATGTACGATTACAGAAAGCACGAGCCACATCGCCTTTCAGGTGGGCAGAAGCAAAGGGTTGCCATTGCAGGTGTAATTGCAATGCAAACTAATTGTATTGTTCTTGATGAACCCACTGCAATGCTTGATCCTAAAGGCAGAAGAGAGGTTATGAACGCTCTTTTGAAAATGAAAAATGATTTGGGTATTTCAGTTATACTTGTAACTCATTTTATGGATGAGGCGGTCAGAGCAGACAGAGTTGTGGTAATGAACGACGGAAAGGTTTGTCTTGACGGTACACCTCGGGAAGTTTTTTCAAATACCGAGTTTTTAAAATCAATCGGACTTGCTGTTCCGAAACCTATGGAGCTTTCAATCGCTCTTAAGGAAAAGGGTGTTGATTTGAATGAAATCCCCCTTACAGCAGAGGAATTTGTAAAAGTATTTAAAGAATATACAGATAACAGAGGTTAAAATATGTCCGTGCTTTCAGTGCACAATTTAATATACGGTTATTCTAAAGGCACCCCTTTTGAAACAGGTGCTTTAAAAGGGGTTTCCCTTGATTTTGAACAAGGAGAAATTGTTGCCTTAATCGGTCACACAGGTTCAGGTAAGAGCACACTTTTGCAACATCTGAACGGTTTGCTGAAAGCCGATTCGGGTCAGGTTCTTTTTGAGGGGGTTGATATACATTCTTCAAAAGAAACTCTTCGTCAGTGTCGCTTCAATGTTGGTCTTTGTTTTCAATACCCCGAACAACAATTATTTGAATCAACTGTTTATAAGGATATTGCCTTCGGTCCGAAAAATATGGGGCTTTCTGAGGAGGAAATAAAGAAAAGAGTTTATTCTGCAATTTCTTATGTAGGGCTTACCGAAGATTATCTTGAAAAATCACCCTTTGACCTTTCGGGAGGCGAGAAGAGAAAAGTTGCAATTGCAGGTGTAATTGCAATGGAGCCTAAGGTTCTCATTCTTGATGAACCGACTGCGGGGCTTGACCCTGTGGGTAAAAATAACCTTCTGAAGCTCATTAAGGATTATAACGCTTCTACGGGAAGTACAGTGATTTTCGTTTCTCATAATATGGATGATGTTGCAACAGTTGCCGACAGAGTTGTTGTTATGAATAAAGGGCAGGTTGCTCTCTCGGGAACGGTTAATGAGGTTTATTCAAAGGGTGAACAGCTTTCTTCTCTTGGTCTTGATGTTCCCGAAATAACAAATGTTTTTCTCGAGCTTAAGAAAAACGGCTTTGATTTGGGCGAAACGGCATATACCGTTGAGGGTGCTCAGGAAGCCATTATAAGTTTTTTGAACAAGGGGGAAAAGCTGTGATTAAAGATATTACAATCGGTCAATTTTTCCCCGGTAATTCCCCGATTCACAAATTGGATGCAAGAACGAAAATTATTTTAACCTTCGCGTTTATTATTTTTATTTTCGTTTGCAAGAATTTTTGGTCTTTAGGACTTTTGTGTGGCTTTGCAGTAATTGTGTTCATACTTACAAGGCTTTCACCCAAGCTTGTTTTAAAAAGCTTTAAGCCTTTGTTGCCCATAGTTTTGCTTACAACTGTTTTACAGCTCTATTATATTAAAGACGGCAATATTCTTTTAGAGTGGAAATTTATAACAATAACCGATACGGGCATTTTTACTGCATTATTTGTTGTTATACGCATTTTTACTTTGCTTCTGATGAGTTCGTTATTAACATATACAACTTCTCCCACGGATTTAACGGATGCTATCGAAAAACTTTTGTCACCTCTTAAGTTTTTTAAGGTTGATGTTCATACATTTGCTATGATGATGACAATCGCATTAAGATTTATTCCCACTCTTATTGATGAGATTGACAGAATTATGTCAGCTCAAAAGGCGAGAGGTGCTGATTTTGAAAGCGGTAATCTCATTAGCAGAATTAAAGCTTTGTTCCCCATATTCATTCCGCTTTTTATTTCTGCTTTTAAAAGAGCAATTGAGCTTACAGATGCTATGTCCTGCCGTTGTTATACCGGTGGAGAGGGCAGAACTCGTTTAAGACAAATGAAAATCACATATCGCGACATTTTTGCTTTTATAATTATGACGGCGGTATGTGTAGGAATAATTCTTCTGAATATTTATTTTAATCACGTGATATAATTTATGAGAAATTTATTGTTTAAAATTGCCTTTGACGGCTCAGCATTTCACGGTTGGCAGCAGCAGGAAAACGCAGTAACCGTTCAAGGCGAATTGAAAAAGGCTTGGGAAAGACTAACAGGCGAACAACCGAATATAATCGGTTGCAGCAGAACTGATGCAGGTGTTCACGCTAATGAATTCTTTTTTAATGTAAGAACCGATTCAACAATTCCGACGGAAAGCTTTCCTGTTGCACTTTCATCAGAAAAGCTGCCTAAAGAGATATCAATTTATTCCTGTGAAGAGGTTGATTATGATTTCAATGCCCGATTTGATTGTGTAAAAAAGGAATATGAATATATAATTGAGAATACACTTGTTCCGTCACCGTTTATGTTCAAAAGGGCATTTAATTATAAGTATAAAATAGATGTTGATTTAATGAACAGGGCTGCCCAAAGCTTTGTGGGTACTTATGATTTTTCCGCATTTTGTGCGGCAGATGCGCAAGTTAAATCAAAGGTTAGAACAATTTACAGTGCAAATGTTTTTCGTGATGGTGATTTAGTTAAATTCCGAGTGTGCGGTAACGGCTTCCTTTATAATATGGTGAGGATTATGGCAGGTACACTTCTTTATGTGAGCAACGGAAAAATTAAGGCAGAGAAAATTCCTGATATTATAAAAAGCGGTGACAGAAAAAAGGCCGGAATAACCGCAATTCCCGATGGCCTTTATTTAAACAAAGTGTATTATGGAGGTGAAGTGGTTGAAAGTTAAATTCAAAGAGCTTAACAGCGGTTATACCGGTTATAGCAGAGTTTCAAGGTTTTCTCAAAAAACAAGAAGCAAAATGATTATTGCCGGTGTTTTAGTGGCTGTATTTTTGTTTGTATATATTCTTTCTTCTGTCGGAATCATCCCCCTTGACGCAGTACATGCGAGAGTTTCTTCGTTTTTTCGTCAGGATGGCGATAATTTTCCTATTGCTGTCAATACCGATTCAACGGTTAATACACTGCTTATCGGTGACAATATTCTGATTTTGACAACAGAGAATTTTACTGTTTATTCCCAAAGCGGAAAGTTAATTTACACTCAACCGCATAACTACGCGTCTCCTGCAGTTTCTGTAAATGGTGCTAAAGGTGTTGTTTTTGACAGAGGCTACAAGAGCTATATGCTCATTAACGAAAAAAAGGTGGTTTATACAAGTGAAGCACCTAACAATATAATTTGTGCCGAGTATGGTGAAAGTGGTAACTACGCTCTCGGAACAGAGGGTGAGGATTCAACAAGTACACTTACTGTTTATTCTGCAACCAATAAAATTAAGTTTCAGTGGAATTGTGCTTACGAGCATATTGTTTCAATAGCTTTAGCATCAAACGGAAAGTTTGCCGGTGTTGCAACTGTCGGTGCAGAGAATGGCGAGATTTTTACCTGTGTTAATTATTTCGGCTTTGATTATCGGGAACCAATCAGTTCACAGACAATTTCGGGCGCGGCTGCTTTTGATTTGAAATTTACTGCAGTAAATACGTTGACACTTTTTTCTGATACAGGTGTTTTTAAAATCACAAAAAAAAGTGAGACTTATGAAGCTGTGAGTGAGTATTACTCATCTGAATTTAATTCGTTTGACTGTACAGATAATGGTAAATATATGGTGGCATTAGCTAAATACGGCAGTGCAAACGACTTTTCTGTTTTGATTTATTCACCCGGCGGACAGCTTAAAAACACTATTTCTGTTGATAGCGCAATAAAAAGTGTGACAATGAGCGATAAATATATATTTGCTCTTGCCGAAAACGATATAATAGTTTATAATTTAAACGGGAGAAAGATTAGTCAAATTGATGTAAAAGGTGATGCCGACAGCATCCTGACGACTGATAAATACATCTTTATCAATTCTCTCGATAAATTATCAAGATGTTATTCATACGGTAATAACACAGTTGAAATCAGTAATTTATAAGGAGGCGTTTTTTTGGCTTACATATTTGATATTATTGTTATTGCATTGTTCGTTGTTTTAGTGGTTCATGCATACAAAAAAGGCTTTGTTTCTACTGCTATTGATACTTTTGCAGTGGCAATATCTGCAGTTGTATCCTATAAATTCTTTGAACCTGTTGCAGAAAGTGCGTATAATCTTTTTGTTCGCAACCTTGTAGAAACTCGTTTTACAAAAGTTTTGGACGAGGTTTCTGAAAGCTTGAGTGTTGCTGAAAAAATTTCCGCTATGATTGACGGTCTTCCTCAAGGTGCAGTTAAGCTTGCACAGGCTATGGGAGTTAATGTTAATTCTCTGGCAAGCTCCTTCACATCCGGCAATCTTTCTGATGAGCAGCTCGTAAGCCTTGCAGTTGATAAAATCGGTCATACAATTATGATAAATGTTACAGAGGTTGTTACATTCATATTTATGTTCATTATTATAACTGTTGCTTTGAAATTTGTTGCAGGTATTTTAAAGAAAGCAAACGATATTCCGCTTTTAGGCAAATTTAATGCAGTGCTTGGTGGAGTAATAGGTGTTGTAAAAGCATTAGCAATAGTTTTTGTTGTTTGTACTGTTTTCTATTTTATTGCAGGTATGTCAGGTGCAGGCCCTGTAATAGATGCAATCAACAGTTCAAAGATTTATGCGGTTATTATTGAAAATAATCCGATTATCAGTCTTATCGGTTAATTATTAAGTCACATTAAGGAGTATCACAATGAAAGATTTATTTAAAGGTTGTTGGACAATACCTAATTTACTCAGTGTTATAAGAATAATTCTTATACCCGTTTTTGCTGTGTTGTTTTATAATGGCGAATATGGTTGGGCAGTAATTACTCTTGTTCTTTCCGGACTTTCTGATTTCTTTGACGGCAAAATTGCACGTAAATTCAATCAAATCAGTGCTTTGGGTAAAATTCTTGACCCTGTTGCAGATAAATTAACACAAATTACTCTCGCAGTTCTTTTGTTTCTTTCCTTCAATGGTGCAGAAGATGCAACTTTAAAAGCATTCAGTTGGGTTTTCCTTGTGTTTATTGTTAAAGAGCTTTTGATGGTTGCAGGCGGTGCAATAATGCTCGCTTGCGGAATTCGCCCCGGTGCAGCAGAAATATACGGAAAAGTTGCTACCTTCGCTTTTTATGCAATTATGATTATTGTTATTGCATTCGGTCCCGAGGTCGGGGTTTTCAGAGCAGTGTTTACACTTCCCAATGTACTAATGATGATACTTGTTATTATTTCGGCAATACTAACTCTTGTAGCCTTTGCGAGTTATTTGCCCGAAACATTCCGTCAGTTTAAAGAACGTTTCTCAAAAAAATAAGATAATACCCCAGGAGAATTAAATGAATAATAAAATGATATGCAGTAAATGCAAAAAACGTCCTGCAGTTATTTTTGTGTCGCGTGTTGATGGCGACAAAACAACGCAGGAGGGTTTTTGTATAAAGTGTGCCACCGAGCTTAATATAGGTCCCATAAAACAAATGATGCAGAATATGGGCATTACCGAGGATGATATCGAAGCGGTAAGCGAGCAGTTTGGCGATATGATGGAGAATATGGACGATTTTCAGCTTGGCGGTGCAGGAACAATGCCTTTTATGCAGAACTTCCTCAACAGCAATCCTATGGAAAACAATATATCACCTGCCGAGGAGCAGATTGACCAAGAGGAAGCTGAAAAAGAGGACAAAAAAGGTAAAAAGAAGAAAAATAAGCATAAAACAAAACGTAAATTTTTGAATTCTTACTGTACTGACCTTACCGCAAGGGCAAGGGAAGGAAAAATTGACAGAATAATCGGCAGAGAAACAGAAATTTACAGAGTTACACAAATTCTTTGCAGAAGAACTAAAAATAATCCTTGCCTTATTGGTGAACCCGGTGTTGGTAAAACCGCTATTGCAGAGGGTCTTGCTCTTAAAATTGCCTCAGGTGATGTTCCGGCAAGAATTGCTGACAAAGAAATACACCTTCTTGATTTAACCTCTCTTGTTGCAGGCACTCAATTCCGCGGTCAGTTTGAAAGCCGAATTAAGGGTCTTGTTGAGGAGGTTAAGGAAGAGGGGAATATAATCCTCTTTATAGACGAAGTGCATAACCTTGTTGGTACAGGTGATGCTGAAGGCTCAATGAATGCCGCAAACATATTAAAACCTGCTCTTTCAAGAGGTCAGATTCAGGTTATCGGTGCAACAACCTTTAATGAATACAGAAAGCATATTGAAAAGGATGCTGCTCTTGAAAGACGTTTCCAACCCGTTAAGGTTGAAGAACCCTCGGTTGAAGAATGCTTTAAAATGCTTGTTGGAATCAAAGAATATTATGAAGATTTCCATAAGGTTAAAATTTCCGATGCTCTTGTTTACAGAGCTGTTCACCTTTCGGAAAGATATATTAACGACAGATTTTTACCCGATAAGGCAATCGACCTACTTGACGAGGCTTGTACCTGTGCAAATCTCAGAAATGTTGCCATTAGCGACTATCAGAAGCTTATGACAAAAATTGAGGATTTAACAGAGCGCCAGGAAGAGCTTCTTGATACAACTGCCGAAGAAGGCCCTGATTACGAAGCAATTTCAAATCTCAAGGCAGAGAAAATTGCCCTTGAAAAAGAAGCAGCTCAGGTTAAAATCAAAGCCGATGATAATGATGTTACCGAGGAGGATATTGCAAGGGTTATTAACCTTTGGACAGGTATTCCCACATCTAAAATTATTGAAAATGATATGCGTAAGCTTTCGGGACTTGAAAGTAAATTAAAGCAGAGAATTATCGGTCAGGATGAAGCAATTGAGGTTCTTGCGGCGGCTATAAGACGAAGCAGAGTTCAGATTTCTGCGGTGAGAAAGCCTGCATCCTTTATCTTTGTTGGACCGACAGGTGTAGGTAAAACTGAGCTTGTTAAACAGTTGGCAAACGAGCTTTTTGAAACACCCGAAACACTTATTCGTTTGGATATGTCCGAATTTATGGAGAAGCATAGTGTCTCCCGTCTTATCGGTTCACCTCCCGGTTATGTTGGCTATGATGAAGCGGGTCAGCTTACCGAAAAGGTAAGGAGAAAGCCCTATTCTGTTGTTCTTTTTGATGAAATCGAAAAAGCTCATCCCGATGTTCTCAACATTCTTCTTCAGATTCTTGATGAGGGTAAAACCAATGATGCACAGGGAAGAACAGTCAGCTTTGAGAATACGGTTATTATAATGACCTCCAATGCAGGCAGTCATATCAGTGAAAATGCACTTGGCTTTAATCGTGATAAGAATCAGGCTTCTAAAGATAAAACTATGAAAGCCTTGAAGGAATTCTTACGCCCCGAGTTCTTAGGCAGAGTTGATGAAATTGTCACCTTTAATTCTCTCGGCAAAGCAGAGCTTGTTAAGATTGCAGAGGTTCTTTTGGGCGAGCTTAAATCGCCCCTTAAAGATAAGGGCATTGACCTTGTAGTAGGTGAGGGTGTGTATGAAATTATTGCCGATATGTCTGAGGACGGTGGCAGAGGCGCTCGTGATATCAGAAGAACAATAAGAAAAGAAGTTGAAGATAAAATCGCTAATATTCTTATTGATAACACAGGCGTACTTGTCAACAGCATTATTATTAATGCCGTTGACGGAAAAATTTCAGTTGATTTTAAATCATAATTTATACCGACAGAGCGAACCCTTGTTCTGTCGGTATTTTAGAATAGGTAATTTATGAAAAAAGTGGTAGTTGGTATAATTGCCCATGTGGATGCGGGTAAAACAACACTTGCAGAAACACTACTTTATAAATCGGGCAAAATAAGAAGGTTAGGCCGTGTTGATAATGGTGACACGGCTTTAGATACCCACGCACTTGAGAGGGAAAGAGGCATTACAATTTTTGCAGGTCAGTCACTATTTAATATTGGCGATTTGGAAATTAACCTTCTTGATACTCCGGGTCACGTAGACTTTTCTGCGGAAACGGAGCGTATGATGAAAATTCTTGATTATGCAATTCTTGTTATAAGCGGAACAGATGGCGTACAGGCTCATACAAGAACCTTATGGAAGCTTCTTTGTGCCTATAATATTCCCACATTTATTTTTGTTACAAAGATGGACTATGCAAGGCTTTCAAAGGACGAAATAATTAACGATTTAAAGAGTCATTGTTCTGATACCTGCGTTGATTTTTCAGATGAAATGTCTGACAACTTCTCGGAAAGTGTTTCAATGTGTGACGAGGATGTTCTTGAGGAATATTTAAACAACGGCACTGTTCACGAAAGCAGTATAAAAGAACTAATAAAATATAGAAAATGCACACCCTGTTATTTTGGTTCAGGCTTAAAGGATGAGGGTGTTGACGATTTTATTTACGGCTTTAAAAAGTATATTGAAGTTAGAGAATACCCAAAGGATTTCGGTGCAAAGGTTTATAAAATAACTCACGATGGTAAAGGTGAAAGAATCACACATATAAAGGTTACGGGTGGCTCTTTAAAGGTTAAAGACATAATATCAGTAAATGATAAAAAAGAAAAAGTTAATAATATTAGAATTTACTCCGGCGAGAAATTTACAACTGTTGAAGAAGCAACAAGTGGAGGCATATATGCTCTTACGGGTTTAGCATCTGCAAATACAGGGGACGGTCTTGGATTTGAAAAATCTTTCGGTAAAGCCTTTCTTGAGCCTGTAATGAAATACAGAATTGTTTTACCAAAAGAATGTGACCCTAAAACATTTTTCCCGAAATTAAAAGAGCTTGAGGCGGAAGATCCTCAATTACATATAACCTGGAACACATTTTTGCAAGAAATAAACGTTTCTTTAATGGGCGATGTGCAGACTGAAATTATAAAAAGCATAATTGCTTCTCGTTTTAATACATATGTTGAAATTGACAGTGGAAAGGTTCTTTATAAAGAAACTATTGAAAATGCGGTTGAGGGCGTGGGTCACTATGAACCTTTAAGGCATTATGCAGAGGTTCACTTGATTTTAGAGCCATTACCAAGAGGTAGCGGAATTCAGTTTTCTTCAAAATGTAGTGAAGATTCTTTAAGCCGAAATTGGCAGAACTTAATTATGGGGCATTTGGCAGAGAAAGAGCATTTAGGTGTGCTTACAGGTTCACCTATAACAGATGTTAAAATAACCCTTGCGGCAGGCAGAGCCCATTTGAAGCATACAGAGGGTGGCGATTTCAGACAGTCTACATACAGAGCAGTAAGACAAGGTCTTATGCAGGCAAAATCAGTTCTTTTAGAGCCGTATTACAGCTTTAGATTAGAAATACCAACCGAGCAAATCGGCAGAGCAATTAACGATATAAGAATGAAAAGCGGTTCAATTGACTCACCTGAAGATTTTAACGGAACAAGTATTTTAACGGGTAAAGCACCTGTTACAACCTTGAATGGCTATGCATCCGAGGTAGCAGCTTATACAAGCGGTAAAGGCAGATTGTTTCTTGAAGTTTGCGGTTATGATGTTTGCCACAATGCCGATGAAATAATTGAGAATTCAAAATATTCTCCTGATGGTGATTTAGATAATACTCCCGATTCTGTTTTTTGCGCTCACGGTGCCGGCTTCAATGTCAAATGGAACAAGGTTTTTGAATATATGCATATTGATTCTTGTCTTGAACAGGAAAAAGTACCTTATGAGGTTAATCTCAACAAAAGAAATTTCCATATTGACGATAAAGAGCTTGAGGCTATAATGAACCGTGAATTTGGTGAAGACAAGCATCCTTTTTACAGATACAGTCACAATAAAACCCCTGCAAAGCCTGTTAATACAGAATACAATGCAGAAATCCGCAAGAAATATGTTATTATAGACGGCTATAACATTATCTTCGCTTGGGACGAATTAAAAGAAATTGCAAGTGATAATTTAAGTGTTGCTCGAGATAAATTGTTAGATATACTTTGTAATTATTCCGCATTCACAAAATGCGAAACAATTGTTGTTTTTGATGCCTATAAAGTTTCAGGCAACAATGGTCAAAGATTTAATTATAATAATATTCACGTAGTATATACCAAAGAGCGTGAATTGGGCGATAACTATATAGAAAAGCTTATAAGTGATATAGGTAAAAATGATAATGTTCGCGTTGTAACTTCAGATAATCTTATACAGCTTTCGGCAGTTCGTTTCGGTGTTTTGAGAGTGTCGGCGCAGGATTTTAAAAGAGAAGTTGATGCAGTTGAAAAGAATATTGATGATTTACTTTTTAAAATTAACAAGCCCCGACCGCAAAAGGTAGGGGATCTGGTTGAATTTTTGTTGAAAAATTAACTTACAGAAATAAGGTGAAACTATGAAATGCCCAAATTGTAAAAAAGAGATAGGCAGATTTGAGCTTGCACCAAATTGTAAGCATTGCGGTGTAAATATCTTTTATGCCCAGCAAGAGTCTCTTCTTACAGAAGATGCCAAGAAATGTGAGTTAGAATATGCAACCTTTCATATTTTGGTTTCGAAATTAAAAACCGCTTTCATTTCGGGAAAAATCCAAATAATGAGAATTGTTGCAATGCTTTTGGCTATCGGTGCGATATTTGTACCCTTTGCAACTGTTGAAGCAAATTTTAGTATGTTTTATGCTAAAATAAGCTTCGGTGCATTTGGAATTTATCAGGCTTTTACTGACGGAACCTTAAATGCTGTCTTTAATTTGGGTTCTTATACACCCACACTTACAGCTTCGCTTTTTCTATTGTTAGGATTAATTGTTTTGATTTTCCTTTGCGGATTTGGCGTTTTTGTAACCTTGTTGTTGTCTTTTATCAACATTCGTAAAAGTGCGCAGAAAGCACAGATTTTTTCAATGACGGGTATGGTTATTTCTTTGTTGGGTGTTGCTGTCAGCTTTACTTTAGATAAAACACTTTCTGAATACACCTTTGTTGTTGCCAAAGCAGGTTTTGGTTCAATTGCCTGTTTTGCGGTTTTGTTGTTGATTTTTATTTTAAACAGACTTATTGTTACAAAAAACATTCAACCTGAAATAAAAGAAATTGATTTGCAGAGAGTACAAATACGAAAACAGATTAAGAATGGTGAGCTTTCTTACAGCGATTTGCCCTTACCTGTTTTAGAATCTGAAGAAGAAAAAGAAAAACGCCTTTTGGAAAAAGCGGAGAAGGAAAGGCTTGTCCAATCTGCAAAAGAGGAGGGCAAACAAAATGAGTAGTAAAATAAAACAGTTTGTTATTTTCGGTATTTCCTCTGTTGTTGCTCTTGCTCTTTGTTTGGGGGTGCTTGTTGTAACAGTTAATAATTTAGACGGTGGTGCAAGTACAGCTGAGAAAAAAATTGTAATTAATAAAACAGAACTTGACTCATCAAAAGAAGTTTTGGTTGAGTATATTAATAAACTTGTTTCTGAAACAGAAGTCGGGTTTGTTAAAACTAAAACTTATACAGATGTTTTTGTTAATGATTTAAAAGTTTTAAATTCTTCTACCAATCAAGAAAAAGATGAAGCCTTATTGAGTTTTGCTAAAGATGAAATTCTCTCTGTAATTGACAGCTATTATGCAGAAGATTTAGAAGGTACATTTAAAAATGATGACAGTAAAAAACTTCAACTTGTTCTGAATAAAAATGCAATAAAAAATGCAGATTTTTCAATCGGTCAGGTGAATGATAAGGGTGAAAGTGTTTTTGATAATGAAGGAAATTTGGTTGATAACGAATTTTATTATTTAACCTATGATATTGATATTGAAAACAAATCATATAACAAAAAGCTCTCTGAAACGTTTTCTGTTGTGGATGATTTATCGGCAAAAGAACAATTTATTTATTCAATTAAAGATAATTGCAGAATAGATAATCTTGAAGCAAAACCTGAGAGCTTTTTAATAAAAGTAAAGGTTAATCGCACTGTTGACGAAATACAATATATTAATGTAATAAAGAACTATTCTGTTAAAATGAACGCTGAATTCATTAATGATGCAGAGTTTTTTGGTAAAAAAGAAATTTCCTTTATTTATACAGTAACTGACACTTACGAATATTCTTATGCAGGAATTTCATTTGTTGAAGATGAAATTACAATCGCTTTCGATGAAGAGTATATGTTAAATGTTAATGCCGTCATTGATAACGATAGTGAATATACCGTTGAATTTTCATCCTCGAATCAAGACATTGCTTCTGTTGATGAATTAGGGTACGTGAAAGGTCTGAAAAATTGTGATGTACCCGCTATTATCACCGTAAAACTCAATTATCTTGGACAAACATTTACAGATACCTGTACTGTAAATGTTGTATCGGACTGAAGGAGGGTGGGTTTATGAGTGATAAAGAGATTATAAATATCAGCAACACCGCTGAAAATGAAAAAGTAAGGTATTACGAAGGTTTTAATTATGTTGGCGTTCGTGAAACCGTTGCCTATCTTTTGAATGACTGGTCAAACTCATTCAATATCAATGCCTTTACCGAAAGATATATATGGGATATTGTTCATATTGATTTCGGAGTAAGTGCAGTAATGAATCTTGTTACCGCCGCCTGGGACATTGTTAATGACACTTTTATTTCTGTTATTGTTGACGGAACAAGAACCCGAATTGGTAAATTCAGACCATATCTTGTCGGTATGCAGTTGCCGTTAACGCTAATAAGTGTGTTTACCTGGTTGTTGCCGTTATTCTTCCCGAACACTGCAGGTACTTATTTACCTAAGCTGATTTATTATTACATATTTGCAGTTATAAATGAAACCGCAGGAACTTTTACCAATGTAGCAAAAAGTGGCTATATGTCAACCATAACACCAAACCCAAACGAACGAATACGGTTAATAACTCTTGCAGAGCTTTTGACCGGGTATATGGGGGAGGACTTACCCAGATATATAATGGGTGTGCTTATCGACCTTGTTAATAATAAGGTTGTAAAATGGAAGCTCAGCTCTGTTTTTATGGTAATGGGCGGAGGAACGGCTTTGGTTTCTTCTCTTTGCACATTCTGGTTCTTCCTGCAATCTAAAGAGAGAGTTCCGCAATCTATAGAAAAACCAAGTGTTAAACAGGGAATGAAAGCAATTGTTTCAAACTATCCTGTTTTGCTTATGTGCTTATCGGAATTTTTAGGTAACTTTTCAATCAGTAAAAGTGAAACGAATTATTTCATAGATGTTTTGGGAAGCTATTCTCTTATTACGCTATTAAATATACCGTCTTCAATGAACGGAAGTATAAGCTATGCCTTCGTGGGTCCGTTGAGAAAAAGATTTTCTTCGAAGTCCTTGTGGATTTTTAATGACATATACAACAGTGCAATAACAACTGCTGTTTTCTTATTCGGTATGACCAAGAAGAAAACTATGTTTAAAAAGACTGTTCCCATGTGCATTGCTTTTGGCTTAAAAGAATGGTTTATTAAGTGGTCTTGGGGTATTTCAAAGGTTATAAATGCAGACCTTTGGAATGAAGCGATGGACTATTGTGAATGGAAAAACGGTTATCGTATGGAAGCAACAACAGGCGTTGCAAAAGGATTGATTTTAAAGGTGCAGAGCGCGCTTTTGGGCTCGGTTACAAGCCTTATTATGAAACGTATAGGCTACGTTCAAGGTCTTGAAATAGGAACGCAGAATGATAAAACAAAATTCTGGGAATTTGCTCTTTGCACAATAGTTCCTACAGTAACAGGTATTTTAAGAATTGTACCAAAGTTTCTTTGGCCTATATCAAAGCAAAAAAGAGAATGGATGTATTCTGAACTTGCTGAGAAAAGACAGCAAAGTGTTATGGGATATACAAGCAATTAAATAAATAAAAATTTTCACCCATCGGTTCACACAAAGAACCGATGGGTGAAATATATTTGCAGATTAATTAAACTCTAACAATTTCGCTGTTAAGCTCGTTGAGACCATTCATAAGAGCTGAAGCAACATTTTTACCAAGAGAAATAAGTTCATGATAGTGGTTTGCAGGATCACCCATTGTGAAGTCATTATCGGGAACAACATATCCGATTGCATCGTTCATAAGACCGAAGCATTTAACATCGTTACCGAAGATATCGCAAGCAGGGGATGAATAGAATGAGGTTGCTGTAACAGCATTTTCAGCTTTAAGTGATGCACCCTCGGGAGCGATAAGGTCTTGACAGATTTCGCCGGGTAAGAATACTGTTTTGAACTGATTACCCATTTCCATATAACCGATTTCTGTGATTGTTGCATAGGAGCCGTCACCCTTAGCGATAACAACATAGTTAGCAAGGTTAAGTTTTCCGACAGCTTCAATAAGTGAGTTGGAAATCGGGATTTCAACCTGTTTAATAAGAAGGTTAAGGAAGGGCTCAACTATCTGTTCCTCAGGGATGACATCGTTACCGTCTGCATCCTTGTTCCAATTTTCATACCAGATTGAGTAATCTTCACTGTCACCATATTGGGCAATTTCTTCAGCACAGTTGAGCATTTCGTCAGCTTCAACTTCTTCTTTTGTCATTGTAAGGGCAAGAGCCATTCTTGCAAGCTCGTAGCCATATCTTTGGGATTCTTCAACTCTTTGTTCAGTAGGAACGCCATCACCTGTAACACTTCTTGACATATAAATACCTGCAATAGCACCCTGGAAGAACATAAAGTTATAGCCTGCATCTTCAAGGAATTTGCCACAATAGAAGATGTAGTCACCACTGATTTCACGACCGGAGTTAGATTCGGTAGGAAGACCTGCAACATCGGGATGAGCTGCAATATTGAGCATCATTGTGGGAGTTTCGCCTTCAGCTTCAGGGACAAAGATAAATCTTGAAATATCAGTCATTGCGATTTCTTTTTCGCCGGTGTAAACTTTTTGACCATCTGCATCAATTTCGTAAATCATTGCGCCTGAAGAAGGACGGTTTTTGTTATTGAAATAATCCTGACCGAGGTCTTTTTCAGTATATGTAAGAACACCGGGCTGCAAATCCTCGTTTGCTTCGATAAGAGCATCAGCAACCTTTTCTTTAAGGAATTCCATATAAGCGGGGTTTGTACCCTGAACAAGCTCGTCATCAGCATCTGTACCACTGATAATACCGTTACGAGCAAGCTTATAAAGAAGCTTAGTCCAGAGACCTTCAGTGTCGATACAGCTGTGAGTATGAGTAGAAGAAACGTTGATGGAAACAATATTATTTTCTTCGGCATAGTCAGCAAGAAGAGCACGAATATCTTTAATATCAGCATTTGTAATACCGATACAGTCGATAGTCGCAAACAAAGCTGTGCCCGCATCCGTGCCGTCATTTATAGCAACACAACGAACCTTCATATCGTCTTTACCGATTCCGGGGATTTCAGCGATGCCTTCAACAACGTTTGAGAAGCCGTTTTCGATAGCGATATAACCACCGATATAGTATGTACCGTTGCTGTAATCGTCAGGAATAAGGCTTGCGTTTGAATAACCGAGATTCCACTGTGCACCATCTTCCGCAGAAGAGCGGAACTCTTTGCCTGTTCCCTCGTAGAAGTTTTCGGCGGCTTTTGCTTCAGCACCATCTTGGTCAACAAAACCCGGGCCATCGTCAAACAAACCGGAGAAGAGGTTGAGAATAAAGTTTAAAAGTGTTTCAACAATGTCAGCAAAAATAACACCAATAGGGTCTTCGCTGTTGTTGCTTATGATAGGATAAGCATTTGAAGCACTTGCTGTTACTGAGCCGAAGGATGCAAACACAAGGGTCAGCGAAAGAATAACAGCAATGATTTTTGTTAATCTGCTCTTTTTCATAATTTGTAATCTCCTTTTATATTGCCCAATACTTGACAATATTATTTGATAATATATTCTATAATATATTTCAATTTTTTTCAACTATCATTTTCGCTAAATTACACTGTGTTTATTAAGTGTTTTGCACAAAATTTACGATTTATAAAAATATTGTAAAATACATATGCAATTTTTATTGACTTTTTTGCGAAGTTTGTGTAAAATGAATAGGAATTATTAGGTATCAAGGGGGATACTCGGATGAAAAATATAGATATTGCAAACGGCAGACTCAAAAAAGTTGTAGCACTGCTTCTTGCAACAACTATTGTTATTGGTCTTTTGTCCAGTGCAGCCGTTAAGCTTGTTGCTTCAACTTACTATATGCAGAACAAGCGTAAATTAAAAACTAACATTCCTGTTGTTGACCAGGTTATTGATGCAATCGTTGATGACGATAGCATCGCAGGTCCCGAAACTACCGCCCCTGCAGTAACTGCTCCTGCAACAACAGAAGCTCCCACAACACAGGCTCCCACAACAGAAGCTCCCACAACAGAGGCGGAAAGCTCCGAATCTGTTTCTGACAGCACTTCAACAACTGCACCTGCAGACGACAGTGGTTCTTCAAGTGGTGATATTTTAGGCACCATTACAGGCTTGCTCGGCGGTATTGATATTGGTGGTATGCTTGGTAGTGTAGGCGATATTGTCGGTGGCCTTGGCGGATCAACCGAGGAATCAACAACTACAACCGAATCTACAACCGAGTCTGAAGATTCTATAGCCCAAAAGAAAGAGCTTCTTACAAAGTATAATACAGTCGTAAATTATGCAAAAAAGGTTGGTAAACCTTCTTTTACAAAGGTTACATACAGAACCCTTGACAAGAATATTGACGCAGTTCTTTTATACAACCTTGTGTCTGCTAACACTGATTATTTTATCTCAAAAGAAAATGCAGAAGCAGCACCGATTGTTGTTCCTGCTAACACAGATACATCCGAGCTCCTTATAAATAACGAAAGCTATGCAGGTATGCTTGCAAGTGCAGACGCTGCTGATGCTATCGAGTCCGCTACAAGTGTTAAGCTTGAAGACGGAACAGAAAAGCTTACAATTACATTACGTGAAGAGGCTGACCCTGCTGTTACAGCCCCTGATGCAAAACAGGCAGCAAGCTATACAAGCGCAATGTTCCCCGTAATTACAGGTGAAGAATTTGGTAATATGGTTAATTCCGGGCTTTCTGTTACATCTGTTTCTTCCGCTAATGTAACATATAAAAACTGCACAGTTGAGCTTATCTATAATCCTGTTAGTGGCAGAATTGTTTCGATTAAACAAACAACAAGCTACGTTGGTTCTGTTAAAGGTCAGCTTCTTTCCTCTAAAGGAACTGTTACAGAGGTATCTGAATACAGAGATTTTGATTACGGTCTTGTGTAAAATTGTAAAATATATAGACTTTTCGGGAAGAACAGGTTTAAAAACTTGTTCTTCCTTTTTTATATTTACTTGATAAATAATAATTGTTGTGATATAATTTCAAAATGATAAATTGTAGGGTTCTGTGTACCCGACTAATTGAGGAGATACTTATGACAAGACATGAAGCGAGAGAACAAGCCTTTATTGTGCTTTTCGAAAAAATCTTTGACAACGAAACCCCGATTTCTGAAATTGTTGCAACTGCAAAGGAAGCTGAGCTTATAAAAATCAACGGCTTCGCAGAAAATATTCTCAATGCCGTTGAAAACAATGCAGCAGAAATTGATAATATAATTGAAGCAAATTCTCAAGATTGGACTCTTGTGAGACTGCCAAAGGTTTCTCTTGCAATCTTGCGCCTTGCTGTTGCAGAGATTAAATATATGGACGATGTTCCAAATGGTGTTGCTGTTAACGAAGCCGTTGAGCTTGCTAAAAAATATGGTACAAATGACGATGCCTCTTTTATAAACGGTATTCTTGGTACTGTTGCTAAAGCGTAATATGAATGGATTTTTGGGTTTTGACACCAGTAATTACACTACCTCGGTTGCAGTTTACAGTAATGGTTGTATAATTCAAAATAAACGTCTTTTACCTGTTAAAGAGGGTGAAAGGGGAATTCGCCAGAGTGATGCGGTATTTCATCATACAAAAGCCTATGCAGAGCTTTTAGACAATGTTTTATCTCAATATACGGGCAAAATTTCAGCGGTTGGAGCTTCTGTAACCCCAACAACTCAAGCAGGCTCCTATATGCCTTGCTTTTTAGTTGGTGAAAATGCCGCACGAACAGTTTCCGCCACATTAAATATTCCTTTTTATAGCTTTTCGCATCAACAAGGTCATATTGCGTCGGCACTTTATTCTGCAAAAAGAACTGATTTATTGGAAAGTAAGTTTTTGGCATTTCACGTTTCGGGAGGAACAACTGATTTAGTTCTTTGTGAGCCTGACCATAAAAACATTATTAAAATAACACCTGTTTCAAGCTCAAGTGATTTGAAAGCAGGACAAGCGGTTGACAGAATAGGCGTAAAAATGGGGATTCCTTTTCCTGCCGGTGCAGGGCTTGAGGCTTTAGCACAACAATCTCAAAAACAATTTAAAAACAAGATAAAATTGCAGAATGGTTGTTGCTCTCTGTCGGGGCTTGAGAATAAATGCATTAAAATGCTTTCAGACGGAGAAACAAAGGAAAACACAGCAAGATTTTTACTTGACTATATTGCTGATGCTCTTACTGCTATGGCGGAAGCTGCTCTTAAAAATTACGGCGATTTACCCATTCTTTTTGCAGGTGGGGTAATGTCCGATAAAATTATAAGGGATATCATCTGTTCTCGGTTTGATGCTTACTTTGCAGAGCCTGAGTATTCTTGTGACAATGCAGCAGGAATAGCCTTTTTAACCTCATTAAAATAGATAGGGAGATAAAAAATGTATTCACCCAAACCGACTGTTTACAGTGTTTCACAATTAAATAGTTATGTTAAGGGTGTTCTCGACAGGGATGAAAATCTTTCCCATGTATTTGTAACAGGGGAAATTTCCAATTTTAAACCCCATTACAGTGGTCATATGTATATGACTGTTAAGGATGAATCTGCCTCTGTTAAAGCGGTTATGTTTGCAGGAAATGCAAATAAGCTTCGCTTTATACCGGAAAACGGTATGAATATTCTCGCTTTTGGTACTGTTTCTCTTTTCCCACGTGACGGTTCGTATCAGTTATATATAAATGATATGCAGCCCGATGGCGTAGGTGCCCTAAATATTGCTTTTGAGCAGCTTAAAAAGAAGCTTGAAGCGGAAGGTCTTTTTAAAGATGAGCATAAAAAGCCGTTACCGGAATTCCCTCAAAGAATAGGGGTTGTTACATCGGCTACGGGTGCAGCAGTTCAAGATATTTTTAATGTTTTAAAACGTCGTTTCCCTGTGGCAGAGGTAGTATTAAGACCTTGTCAGGTGCAGGGTGAGGGTGCTGCCGAGGATATCGCAAAAGCCATCTGTGAATTTAACGATATGAATGGTGCTGATGTGCTTATTGTAGGGCGTGGTGGCGGTTCTATTGAAGACTTATGGGCATTTAATGAGGAAGTTGTTGCAAGAGCGGTTTTCGCTTCTCGAATTCCTATTATTTCAGCCGTTGGCCACGAAACTGACTATACAATTTGCGACTTTGTTGCTGATTTAAGGGCGCCTACACCTTCTGCGGGGGCAGAGTGTGCGGTTCCTGATGTTTATGAGCTTAAATCTTCTCTTATAGCTATACAACAACAAATTTTCACATTAACTAAAAATAAAATTGATTTGGAGAGGGGGAGGTTAAATGCCATTGAAAGAAGTGGCGTTTTAAGGGACCCTTTAACAAATGTAAATGAAAAAAGAAAAGAGCTTGTTTATATGAGTGAAAAGCTTTTCGTTTTAGTAAACAATGCTGTTGATACAAATAAATTAAACATTTCTGCTTTGGCTGGGAAGCTTGATGCCTTAAGTCCTTTGAATGTTATTTCGAGAGGCTATGCTCTTGTTCAGAAGGAAGAAAAACCCATTACAAGTGTAAAATATTTGCAAAAGGGTGATTCGTTTTCCGTTAAGCTTTCGGATGGTACGATAGAAGCTAATGTTATCGGAATTGGAGAATAAATATGGAACAGAATTATGAAAAATCATTAAAAAGGTTAGAAGAAATTGTTGCTTTATTGGAAGAGGGCGGACAGTCTCTCGAAAAAACTCTCGAGCTTTTTTCCGAAGGTACAGCTCTTTTAAATTCTTGTGCAAAATATCTTGACAGTGCGGAGCAAAAAATTACGACACTTCTTAATAGCGGTGATAAAAATGCATAGTAAAATTAAAGAATTTGCAGAATTGTTTGAGAGTGAGCTATTTGATTATTTCAAAGAATATCTGCCCCAATATAAGTTGATTTTTGAATCAATGGAATATAGTGTTAAGAACGGCGGTAAAAGAGTTCGACCTATTTTAACTCTACTTTTTTGCGATGCTTGCGGTGGCAGGGTTGAAACTGCTCTTCCTACTGCTCAGGCAGTTGAGTTTATTCACACTTATTCCTTGATTCATGATGATTTACCTTGTATGGATGATGATGACTACCGTCGCGGAAGGCCCTCAAACCACAAGGTTTATGGCGAGGCTTTTGCACTCTTGGCAGGGGATGGACTTCTCACTGCCGCGTTTGAAAGGATTTCTCATGGTTGCCTTGAGGGTCTTTATGACAGTGAAACTGCAATAAGCTGTGTTTCTGCACTTTCAAGCCTTGCAGGCAGTCGCGGTATGATAGGCGGTCAGGTTATTGACTTATTAAACGAAAACAATCCTGATGTTGATTTTGATAATCTGCAGTTAATGGATAGTTTAAAAACAGGTTCTCTGATTGAAGCTGCTTGTGTTTTGGGGTGCATTGTTGCAGGAGCATCTGAATATGAAATAAATTCAGCACGAAAATTTGCACAGAATATCGGTCTGGCATTTCAAATTAAAGATGATATTCTTGATGTAACAGGCTCTTTAGAAAAGCTCGGAAAGCTTGCCGGAAGTGACACTCAAAACGGAAAATCCACCTATGTTACTCTTTTGGGTGTTGAAAAATGTCAGGAACTTGTTGAAAAGCTTACAGAAGAAGCACTTGTCGCTCTTGATAATTTTTCAAGTAATGAAGCCTTAAAAGAGTATGCAGAAATTTTAGCTCACAGAGAGAGTTGATTTAATGGAACATAATTTACTTTCAAAAATTAAATCACCGTCTGACGTTAAAAAGTTGGACGATTCACAGCTTCCTTTGCTTGCAGAGGAGGTCAGAGACACTATTATTTCAACTGTTTCCCAAAACGGTGGGCACCTTGCATCTAACTTGGGTGTTGTTGAGCTTACAATCGCTCTTCACAAGGTGTTTAATTCACCTAATGATAAAATTATCTGGGACGTAGGTCATCAGGTCTATACCCACAAGCTTCTTACGGGAAGGTATGAGGAGTTTTCAACTCTTCGCCGTGAAAACGGTATTTCAGGTTTCTCTCGCCCCAATGAAAGTGAACACGATATTGTTTTCAGCGGACACAGCAGTGTTTCTGTTTCAACGGCTTTAGGTGTTGCCTCTGCCAATAAAATTTACGGTAAAAAGAATTATGCCATAGCCGTTTTAGGTGACGGTGCTTTGACAGGTGGTCTCATTTACGAAGCACTCAATAACGCAGGTCATATGAAGGATGCAAGGCTTATTATTGTGCTTAATGACAATGGTATGTCAATTTCTAAAAATGTCGGTCACCTTGCTAAAAGGCTTGCAGTTATGCGCTCTCGGTCAGGTTATTTCAAGCTGAAAGCTTTAACTGAAAGAGCAGTTTACAGAATTCCTTTTATAGGAAAAACTCTTGCAAACAAAATATTTAAAATCAAAACCGATTTGAAGAATATGCTTTATGAAAGCAATTTCTTTGAAGATTTAGGTATAAGATATATGGGTCCTATTGACGGACATAATATTTCCCAGCTTTGTAATGCCCTTGAGGGTGCAAAGCTTGTAAATTCACCCGTTTTGGTTCATATTAACACAGTAAAGGGTAAGGGGTACAAGCCTGCAGAAAATAAGCCCACTGAATTTCACGGTGTCGGACCTTTTGATAAGGAAACAGGCACACTGAATAGTTCAAATAATAATTTTTCGGAGAAATTCGGTGAGTTTTTGTATAATCAAGCTCCCAAGGACAAAAGAATTTGCGCCATTACTGCTGCTATGTCTTTAGGAACGGGATTAAAGAATTTCTCCGAAGAATATCCTGACAGAGTTTTTGACGTAGGTATTGCAGAGGAGCATGCAGTTCCCTTTGCTCTGGGTCTTTCGAAGAACGGTATGTTACCTGTTTTTGTAGTTTATTCTACATTTTTGCAACGTTGCTATGACCAGCTTGTTCACGATTGCGCTCTTCAGAATTGTCATATGGTTATTGCAGTTGACAGAGCAGGTATTGTGGGTGATGATGGCGAAACCCATAACGGAATATATGATACCGCATTTTTCAACGGTATTCCCAATATAACTGTCTATTCACCAAGCTATTACTGTGAGCTTAACAATGCTCTTGTTAATTCTCTTTATCATAGCAATGGTCCTTGTGTTATAAGATACCCGAGGGGTTCAGAACCTCAAATGCCCGAAAACTATAAGTGTAGCGGAAAAGCATTTGATGTTTTCGGAGATGAAAATGCGGATGTTGTTTTGGTAACCTACGGCAGAATTTTCGCTGATTGCTATAAAGCTTTTCAAAGACTTAAAAATGATGGGGTAAAAGTTAAACTTATAAAGCTTAATATAATTATTCCTGTTCTCAAAGAAAGTGTTGATTTTATAGGTAATGCTAAAAATGTATTTTTCTTTGAGGAGGGTGTAAAAAGCGGAGGTGTTGGAGAAAGCTTTGCAACGGTAATGCTTGAAAATAATGTAAAAGCTTCTTTCTCGCTTACAGCTTTTCCCGATTGTTTTGTTAAGCAAGGAAAGACAGATAGTATCTTACATCAATATTTCTTGGACTGTGAAGGTATGTATAACACAGTAAAAAAATTATTGGAGACAAATAATGAGTGATAAAAAAAGACTTGACATAGTGCTTTTTGAACGTGGTTTTGCTGAAAGTCGCGAGAAGGCTAAAGCATTGATTATGTCGGGTATTGTATACGTGAATGACCAAAAAGAAATTAAAGCAGGTCGTGATATAAAATCGGATGACATTATTGAGGTGCGCGGAAGCTCCCTTAAATATGTCAGCCGAGGCGGTTTAAAGCTTGAAAAGGCAATGGAGTCTTTTCCCATTGAGCTTAAGGACAAGCTATGTATGGACATTGGTGCTTCAACAGGTGGCTTTACAGACTGTATGCTCCAAAATGGGGCTGTTAAGGTTTATTCCATTGATGTTGGTTACGGTCAGCTTGCTTGGAAGCTTCGCAGTGACGAGCGAGTTGTAAATTTGGAAAGAACCAATTTCCGTTATGTTACTCGCGAGCAAATTCCCGAAGAAATAGATTTTGCATCTGTTGATGTTTCCTTTATTTCATTAAAACTGATTTTACCTGTTATGTATAAGCTTCTTAAAAGTGATGGTGAGGCAGTTTGCCTTATTAAGCCACAGTTTGAGGCAGGCAGAGAAAATGTGGGTAAAAAAGGTGTAGTTCGTGACCCTAAAGTGCACGAAAGCGTCATAAAAGCAATTGCAGAATTTGCAAATTTACAATGCTTTGAGGTTTTAGGACTTGAGCATTCTCCCGTTAAAGGTCCTGAGGGTAATATTGAATATCTTATGTACATAAGAAAATGTAATGAACCTCGGAATTCGGAAGATGTTATTTCAACAGCAGGGGAGCTTGTTGAACGCTCGCATAGTGTTTTAGATAAGTAAAAACATAGGTGTGATATTATGAAATTTTTTATAATTCCCAATATGACAAGAGAGAATGCTTATTCTGTTACAAGTAACTTGTTAAATGAAATTTTTGCTCTTAATTGTCAGGTGTTTATGGATTCTTCTTTTAAGGAGTATTTTGGAGACGAGTTTAGTATTTGTTTCGGAGAGCAAAAATTTCTTTTAGCGGATTGTGATATTGTTGTATCAGTAGGTGGTGACGGTTCATTTATAAATGCTGCCAAAATTGCAACGGCTCATAATAAGCCTTTACTTTGTGTAAATGCAGGAAAACTTGCTTATCTTGCTTGTCTTGAAAGCGATGAGTTACCGTTACTTTCAAATGTTGTAAGCGGTAATTTTGTAACTGAAAAAAGAATGATGCTTGACGTGTCGATTCTTGACAAAAATGGCGGAATAATATATCATTCAAGTTGCATAAATGATGCGGTTGTTTCAAGAAGCGGTGTTATAAGAATAATGAAATTATCAGTTTCTTGTAACGGGACACCTCTTATAAATTATATGGCGGACGGTGCAATTGTTGCCACTCCTACAGGTTCGACGGCTTATTCTCTTTCTGCAGGAGGTCCGATTATAGAACCGGGTGTCGAAAGTATTTTGCTGACACCGGTTTGCCCTCACAGCGTTTTTTCACGTTCAGTTGTTTTGGACGGGAATTCAAATCTTGAAATTGTTCACGATAACAGCGGTGAAGCGATTTTGTCCTGTGACGGACAGAGCGCGGTGGTTATTCCCGAGGGTGCGGTTGTTAGTGTGAAACGCTCGGAAAAGTGTGCATTATTTATAAAAATAAAATCAGATACATTTATTGATGTTTTGAATAAAAAAATTTCGGGTTAAGGTGAGAGAAATGAAGAAAAGAAGACATAAGCTCATACTTGATTTAATATCACAGTATGATGTAGGAACACAAGAGGAGCTCCTTGCTCTTCTGCGCGATAAGGGTTGCGATGTCACTCAGGCTACTGTTTCAAGGGATGTTAAGGAATTGCGCCTTTTAAAAACTCTTGGTGCTAACGGAGTGTATAAATATACAGTTGAGCACACTAAAGATACAGGTTATTCGGGTATGTTTGATGCCCTTTTCCAAAGCGCAATGACAAAGGTTGATTATGCAGGAAATATCTGTGTAATAAAATGTTCACCCGGTCTTGCAGGTGCTGCCTGTGCCACAATTGATTCAATGAATGTTAATGAGGTTGTTGGTACAATTGCCGGTGACGATACAATATTTATGCTCTGTCGCACTTTCGATGAAGCCCAAGGCGTTGCAGAGGCACTTAACAGAATGATTGGCAGGTAAATCTTTATGCTTTCCGTTTTAAAAATCGAAAACATAGCAATAATTGAAAGCGCCGAGATTGAATTCTCAAGGGGCTTTAATGTGTTGAGCGGTGAAACGGGAGCAGGTAAATCTATAATATTGGATTCAATTAACGCAGTTCTTGGTTTTCGTACCTCCCGTGAGCTTATAAGAACGGGGGAAACAGAGGCAAAAGTAACTGCGTTGTTTTCGTCTTTAAATAAAAATGTTGAAGAAAAATTAACAGAGCTTTCCATACCTGCAAGTCCCGATAAAACCTTGCTCGTTTCGCGAGTTATCAGTTCAGACAAAAATATATGCAAGGTTAATAACACCTTAACAAATGTTTCTGCACTTCGTGAAATAGGTGCAGAGCTTGTTTCGATTCATGGTCAGCAGGATAACAGAGAGCTTTTAAATAACGAAACTCATATTTCATACATAGACTCTATGGCAGGTTTAACGGAGCTTGTAGGTGAGTACAGAGCATCTTATAATGAGCTTTTATGTCTTAAGGCACAAATAAAGAGACTTTCGGGTAACAGGGAAGAAAAAGCTAGAAAAATTGATATTCTTTCATATCAGATTGATGAGCTGGAAAAGGCGGAAATAAATCCAGGTGAATGGGAGAAGCTTAAAAATCAAAGAACAGAGCTTCAGAATTTTGAAAGAATACAGGAAAGTCTTTCTGCTTCCTATGCTGCTCTGTCGGGTGGCGAATCATATAAAGGTGCGGTTGAAATGGTTTCAGGCGCTTTCAGGGAGCTTTCATTGGTCGGAAAATTTTCAACCGATGCTGAAAAACTCTCTGAAAAATTAGGTGATTTATATTATGAGCTTTCCGATATTGCCGACACAATTCGTGACAGTATTTCTGCGGATGGCTATAATCCTGCGGAGCTTGAAGAAATTGAAAATCGTCTTGATTTATTATATAAATTAAGTAAAAAATACGGCGAAACCGAAGAAGCTATGCTTGAATTCTTGGAAAATGCCAAAAAGGAATTGAGCGAAATTTCTCTTTCGGATGAAGTTCTTGATAGATTAAAAATTGAATATTCAGAAAAGCTTTCTGTTACACAGGATTTAGCAAAGAAGCTTTCTCAAAGAAGAAAGGAAGAAGCACAAATCTTTTGTGAAAAGGTTTGTGATGAGCTTCGTTTTCTTGATATGCCAAATGTTGAGTTTCTTGTTGATATAAAAGCCGTTGACCTTTGCGAAAACGGAATCGACAGTGTTGAATTTTTAATTTCCGCAAACGTTGGTGAAGTGCCCAAGCCTATTGCTAAAATAGCAAGCGGTGGTGAGCTTTCAAGAATTATGCTTGCTCTTAAAACTGTTTTAGCAGATAAAGACAAAATTCCGACAATGATTTTTGACGAGGTTGATACGGGTGTTAGCGGAAGGGCTGCTCTTAAGGTTGCCTCAAAATTAAAAGAGGTTTCAGAGGGTAAGCAGGTTCTTTGTGTTACTCATCTGGCGCAGTTGATGGCATATGCAGACAGTCATTATCTTATAGAAAAAGCAGTCCGTGGCGGTAAAACCTATACCGGAGTTACACTTCTCGATTTAGAGGGCAGAAAAAGAGAAATTGCAAGAATTACAAGCGGTGGCGAAATTACTCAAACTCAGCTTGATAATGCCTTAGAAATGATAAATAATATAGTGAAATAAGGTGGAATAATGAAAATCGGTGTTTGTCGTGGGCTTGATGATTTTGAATCAATGAAAGCGGCTTCGCAAGCCGGTGTAGATTATTATGAATGTGGCTTCGGAAGCCTTTCAAAATTTGATGATGAAAAATTTAATCTGTGCAGAGAAAAATTAAAAGAATATTCTCTTAAATGCCTTGTTGCAAACGGCTTCATTCCGGGTGAATTAAAGGTTGTAGGAGATTCAATAGACTACGGCGCTTTATGTGATTATCTTGACAAGGGCTTTGAAAGAGCGATGCAACTCGGAGTCGAAAAGATAGTGTTCGGCTCGGGTAGTGCAAGAAGCTTTCCTGAGGGCTATTCTTTAGAAAAAGCTAAAGAACAGCTTGCCTTCTTTTTAAGTGAATATGCCGCACCTAAAGCACAAAAAGCAGGGTGTATTATAGTAATGGAGCCTTTAAGATTTTGCGAATCCTCAATGGTTCACACAGTTGCGGACGGAATTGAAATTGCTCGAATGAGCGGAAGTAAAAATGTTGCAGGACTTGCAGATCTCTATCACGTTTACGGCAATAACGACAGCGTTGACGGCATAGCAGATTTTAAGGGCGAGCTTCTTCACGCGCATATTGCTGAGCCCGAGAAACGAGTTTACCCCTCAACCGAGGACAGAGAGGAAATTATCGGTATTTATAAAAATTTCTTTGATGCCCTGAAAAAAGCGGGATGCGAAACCTGTTCTGTTGAGGCAAGAACTGATGATTTTTCAAATGATATTGTCAGCGCACTTGCAATTCTTAAAAGTTTGGTATAAAATATTTTTAGATATTTATTTAAAACCGAAAGGATGTTAAAAATGGGAAAAATTATTGTTATGGACCATCCGCTTATTCAGCATAAGCTTTCAATTCTTCGTGATGTTAACACACCGTCAAAGGAATTCAGAGCTCTTATTTCAGAAATAGCTAACCTTATTTGTTATGATGCAACAAGGGATTTACCCCTTGAAGATATTGAGGTTGAAACACCAATCTGCACTATGACAGGAAAAACACTTGCAGGTAAAAAGGTTGCAATTGTTCCCATTTTGAGAGCAGGTCTCGGGATGGTTGACGGTATGCTCGCTCTTCTCCCGTCTGCAAAGGTTGGTCATATCGGTCTTTATCGTGACCCCGACACTCTTCAGCCTGTTGAATATTACTGCAAATTACCTTCAGATATTGAACAACGTGAAGTTTTCGTTGTTGACCCGATGCTCGCAACGGGTGGTTCGGCTATTGATGCAATTTCTCAAATAAAAAAACGCGGACCCAAGCACATTAAATTCCTTGGTATCATTGCCGCTCCCGAAGGGCTTAAAGCACTTTCGGAGGCTCATCCCGATGTTGATATTATCGTTGCTTCTCTTGACGAAAAGCTTAATGACCACGGTTATATTGTTCCTGGTCTCGGCGATGCAGGTGACCGTATTTTCGGTACAAAGTAATTAACATATTATGTAAAATGGTCTGTAAAAAACGATTAGTTTTTTTACAGACCCATTTTCTTTTTATTCAACTTTGTCGTTAATTATATCATTTGTTGAATCAAGCATTTCGTTTTCTCTGAAAAGAAGGGAAATGCACCAGATACCTGCGAGAGCAACAAGTACGTAAACAATTCTTGAAAGAATAGCTGCCTGACCGCCGAAAAGCCATGCAACAAGGTCAAATTTAAAGAGACCAACGCTACCCCAGTTGAGAGCACCTATAGTTACAAGAATCAATGCAATTCTGTCTAACATTATTAAAAACTCCTTTCGGCAAATCGCCGTTTATTTGCTTCAAGGTTATTTTGTGCATTTTTTTTAATTTTATTATTTTAAAAATCTTTAATTAACAAAGTACCTAAAAAGGTTCTTAAAGCATTGTTGTCGCTATTGGCAAAAAAATAAAAATATGTTATTATATAAAAAAGCTCGGAGGTGGATTATGTTATATCTTTTGCGAGGCAGGGCAGGAAGCGGAAAAACTGCAAAAATGCGTGATATTATTTTCAAAATGGCGAAAAGCGGTTGCAGTAAACCATTGCTCCTTGTACCCGAACAGTTTTCTTTTGAAACCGAGAGAGCTATGCTGAAGCTTTTAGGTCCTAAAAATTTAAAAAATATTGAAATTTTCAGTTTTCCGCGTATAGCTTTTTCGGAGCTGAAAAAAAATGGAAAAGCGCAGTTGAAAACTGCTGATAATGGCGTTAAAGCCGCAATGATGAGCGAAGCGCTTTTGCAGCTTGAAGGCAGGCTTGAAATTTTTGGCAGTGTAAGACATAATTCCACAGCCCTTAATCCACTTGTTGATTTTTGTAAGGAATTGAAATATTGCTGTATAGACAGTGAAAGCTTAACAGAAAAGATTGAAAATTCTACTAATTCATTTTTTAAAAATAAGCTTTTGGAATTGGATTTAATCAGAAATACGTATGAAGCCCTTTTAGCACAAAGTTATTTTGATGATGCAGATGCGGTAAGTGAGTTTACAAAACTCGCTCTTGATAAATCTTATTTCAAAAATAAAACCTTGTTTCTTGACGGCTTCAGGAATTTTTCAAAGCAGGAGCTTGAATGCTTAAAGGTTGCTTTTTCTCAATGTGACGACATTTATATTACAGTTTGTGTTGATGATAAAGCTCGCAAATTTTCTTCTCTTTACTATATGAAGGAGTTTGAAAACAAGCTTCGTACTATTGCTTCGAAAACAAATACCACTGTTAAAGTTATTGAATGTTGCCAATCAGAAAATGCATTTGCACCCGATATTTCAAGGCTTGAAAAAAGCTTGTTTTCCTCCGAAAAGCGAGAAAAAACCGTATATAACGGTGATATAATTGTTGCAAAATGTACTGATAAGGACGATGAAGCGCTGTTTGTTGCCAATACAATTAAAAAGCTTCTTAAATCGGGAGACTACAGATGTCGCGATATAGCGGTTATTGAACGTACCAACGGCACTTATAAAAAAAGTGTTGTTGATGCATTGAAGCGCTTGTGTATACCTGTTTTTGACGATAGTCGCCGTCCCATTGTCAACGAAACGCTTTTTGTAAATATCTGCTCTGCTTTAGAGTGCGCCGTTAAGGGTCTTTCTACACAAAATTTAATGTGTTATCTTAAAACAGGTCTTACGGACTTATCTCTTTCCGAGATTTCGAGGCTTGAAAAATATGCACTTATTTGGGACATCGGTGCAAATAGTTGGGAAAAGGATTTTACAATGCACCCCAACGGCTTCGGAAGTGCTTTTGACGAAAAAGCAACAAAAGAATTAGAGGAGCTTAACGAAATAAGAAGAAAGGCAGTTTTGCCTATTCTCTCTTTAAAGAAAAGATGTAAGGATGCAGACGGACAAGCTGTTTCAAAAGCAATTTATGATTTTATAATTGACAATAATATAAAAAATAATCTTTATAAATTTACTCTTGCTCTTGATGAGGAAGGCTTTTCTGTTGAAGCAAACCGCCAAGAATATTCCTGGAATCTTTTAGTGCATATTCTTGATACAATGGCATTACTTACGGAAAACAAGTTTTATTCACTTAATCGCTGGTATGAGCTTTTTATGATACTTGTTTCATCTTGTGATATGGGTGAAATTCCCCAAGGTCTTGACGAGGTTACAGTCGGATGTGCAGACAGAATTCGCCTTGAAAAAGCAAAGGTGGTTTTCCTTGTTGGTGTTAATAAGGATGAATTTCCTCTTGTAAATGTTAGTGGCGGAATTCTGACAGATGCAGACCGAGTTCTTTTAACAAATCTTGGCATTGAAGTGCGCCCTCCCTTTGAAGATACGGTTGATGAAGAGCGTTTTATTGCTTATTGTGCAATAACTGCCGCTTCTGAAAAGCTTTATCTTACTTATAAACGCAATGATGGTGATGGAGGCACACTCTTTAAATCCGAAATTGTTACCACTGTTGAAAAACTATTTGATAATTTCAAAATTCTTGTTACCTCAGAGCTGCCTGCGGATTATTTTATCGAAAGTGAAGAAAGTGCATTTTCAGTTTTTTCCAAAAACTATATTTATAATAATGAAATTAAATCAACCTTATATGCCTACTTTGAAAATAAAGAGGATTACAAGGGTAAAATCAATTCACTTGATATTTTAAGCGGTAAAAAGAACTTTGAGTTTAACGACAAGAAGGTTTCTAAAGAGCTTTTCGGTGATGAAGTCAGTATATCTGCAAGTAAGGTGGAAAGCTTTTATAACTGCCCGTTTGCTTATTTTATGCGTTATGGTCTTGGTGCAGAGCCATTAAAGGAGGCAGCTCTTGACCCCGCACGGAGCGGTACGATAATCCATTTAGTTATGGAAGAAGTTCTTAAAAAGTATCCCCACACAAAATTGATTGAAGTGCCCGATGATGAATTGCGAGAAGTGGTTTCATCGGTATTGAAGTCATATCTTGAAGAAAAAATGGGCGGTATAGATGAGAAAAGCGAAAGATTTATGAAGCTTTTTTATCGCCTTATAGATATTTCAATGACTGTTATTGAGCGGTTAAAGGTTGAATTCGGAGTAGGGGAATTTGTGCCTTGTGATTTTGAATTGCGAATCGGTGGCAGTGATATTCCTGCCTATGAATTACCACTTGATGAAGGAAAGGTTCGCGTTACCGGCTCAATAGACCGCGTTGATTTAATGGAAAAGGACGGAATAAAATATATTCGCGTTGTTGACTATAAAACAGGTCAGAAGGAATTTAAGTTATCAGAGCTTTTTAACGGGCTTAACGTTCAGATGGTTCTTTACCTGATGGCACTTGAGAAAAACGGAAGTAATTATTACGGAGATATCATACCTTCCGGCGTGCTTTATCTTCCTTCAAGAATTGGTTTAAAAAACTACCTTGATGAAAGAAATCCCAGTGCTGAAAATATAGAAAAACAAAAGAGAAGAAGCGGTAAATTATCCGGTATGATTTTGGATAGTCCTGTTGTTTTTAACGGAATGGGGGTTGATACCTATCCGGATTATTTTCCTGCAGCATTTGGCGCAAAGGGTGGTGCAAAGGGGAATTATTATTCATTAGCTCAATTCCATACGCTTTCCGGACTTATTGATAATAAGATTATTTCAATGGGTAATGCTTTGCATAATGGTGAAATACCTGCATTACCGCTTGGCGAAAGCGATAAAAAGGATGGTAAAATGTGCGAATATTGTTCTTACAGAACTGCTTGCACAAGAGAGGTTGGGGAACCCTTTAACGAAATATTGAAGCTTACTCACTTAAAAGCCCTTGAAAGATTGGATGGTGAAGAAATTGAGTAGAAATTGGACTGACAATCAGATAAAGGCTATTGAAGCGCGTAATATGCAGATTTTGGTTTCTGCTGCTGCAGGCTCGGGTAAGACGTCTGTTCTCACCGAAAGAGTAAAAAGAATTCTGTGTGATACCGAAAATCCCTGCTCGGTTTCCGAAATTCTTGTGGTTACATTTACCCGTGCCGCCGCAAACGAAATGCGTGACAGAATTTTTAAGGCTATTTCAGAGGAAATAGAAAATAATTCAGAGAACGCAGATTATCTTCGCCGTCAGATGACTTTATTACCAACTGCAGATATCTGCACTATGGACTCTTTCTGTGCAAAGCTGGTCAGAGAAAATTTTCATCTTGCAGGCGTTGGTGCAGATTTTAAAATTCTTGATGAAAAAGACGAAAAAGAATTGATGAAATATGCAATAAAAGAAGTTGTTAATGCTCTTTATGAGGAAAATGACCCCGATTTTATTACATTGAGCGAAATGTTTCTTAATGAACGTGATGATGTTAATTTAGAAGAAATTATTGAAAATCTTTACGACTTTTCAAGAGCTTATCCGTCACCTTTTTTGTGGCTTGATGAGGTAACAGAAAAATTCTCGCCCGATGTTGACCCTGCTTCTGTGGGGTGGACAGATGTTGTTTGTAATCACCTTTCAATGTTTGCAGATTTTTATTATCACGGATTGCGCAGATGCGCTGCATTGATTGAAGCGGACTCGGGTAATAAATCGAACTACCCCGAACGCTTTTATGAATCTGCAGAAAGACTTTTGATTTTAAAAGAGCTTGCAGATAATCGTCAATGGGATTCTCTTATTTTGCATATAAGGGATGGATTGGTTGTTTCACCCGGGTTTAAGGGCAAAAACCAGATTGATGAAGCTTTAAAGGCGGTTACGGAAAAGTTTTTCGGTAGCTACAAAAAGAAGGTTGAATCAATTCATAATCATACCTTACCGACTATTGACGAGCATAAAAAAGATTGCCGAACTCTTTATCCCATTGTTAAAAAGCTTTGCGAAGCGGTTAAAGGACTTACAAAAGCTCTTGATGAAATGAAAAAAGAACGCAACTCCTATGGCTTTGATGATATTCTTCACAAGGCTATTGAATTGCTTGCAGATTTTTCAAAAGGTAAGCCACAAAAAACGACTCTTGCGACGGAGCTAACTTCACGATACAAACAGATTCTTATTGATGAATATCAGGATACAAACAAAGCTCAGAATACCATTTTTGAGATTATTTCAAGAGATAAAACAAATCTTTACACAGTAGGTGATGTAAAGCAGAGCATTTACGGTTTCCGTCTTGCAAGTCCTGATTTGTTTATGAATTTAAAGTATTCACTTGCTGATTATACAGGTGAGGTCAAGCCCTCGCAGATTATTCTTGAAAACAACTTCCGAAGCAGAGAGGGTATAACAAAATCTGTTAACGCCATTTTTTCAAATATTATGTCAAAGGAAATGGGCGAAATAGATTATAACGAAAAAGAATATCTTAATTACAGTGCTGATTATTCAGAAAAAGCTACTCCGGATTTAGAGGTTGTCTGCGTTAATGCAGATAAAAAAGATGAATTAGCTCCAACAGAGCCCGAAACAGTTGCTAAATATATTAAAAGCATTATAAATTCAGGTGTAACTGTAAGAGATTCCGATGGTGAAAGAAAAGTTCGCTATGGTGATTTTTGTGTTCTCTTAAGGAGTGCAAAGGGTAAAATGGGAGCTTATGCAGACGAATTGAAAAAGCTTTCCATTCCCGTAACAAGCTCTGCAGACTGTGATGCTTCATTATCAAAGGAAATTCAGTTTTTAACATCCCTTGTTAAAGCGGTTAATAACCCGCTGATAGATATTTCTCTCATTTCTGTATTGATTTCTCCTGTTTTCGGGTTTACAGCGGATGAGCTTTCAAAAATCAGAATGATTGATAAAAAAGCGGATTTTTATGTATGCCTTTGTAAATATGCAGAGGAGAATAAAAAAGCAAGAGCTTTTCTTGATAAAATCAGGTTATATCGCAATATATCCGCAACCTATCCCATAGATGAATTTGTTCGCTTTATTGTTAACGATACTGCAGTTTGTGATATTTATTATGCAGCAGGTGAGGGCGATATAAGAAATGCCAATATCAAGGGCTTTATTAAGCTTGCAAAGGATTTTTGCGATAGCGGAAGAAAAGGCTTAAATGATTTTGTCCGTTATATTGATATTGCTGAAGAAAAAGACGGCTTAAAGAGTGTTGACACCGGATTTTCAGACGATAACAGCGTTAAAATTATGTCCATTCATAAAAGTAAGGGTCTTGAATTTCCTTATGTGATTATTGCAGATTGTTCAAAAGGCTTTAACAGACAGGATGCTTATAAGCAGATGCTTCTCTCACGGGAAACAGGTGTAGGAATGCGAATCCGTGACGATAAACTCTTTACCCGATACCACACCCTTTCTTCAACTGCAACAGAAAATGCAATACTTTACAGCACAATTTCCGAAGAGCTTCGTGTTCTTTATGTTGCTATGACAAGAGCAAAGGAGCATTTAACATTTTTTATCAACGTTTCAGATAACACTCTTCCAAATAGAGTTAAGCTTAATCATATGTTAAAAAATGATTATAATGATAAACTGCACCCGTATGCTGTTTTTCGTGCGGGCGGGATGGCAGAATGGATTTTATCTTGCTTGTCAACTCATCCCGATGGTGCTATTATAAGAGATATATTCGGCATCCCCTCGCACAGTTTTTCTGAAAAGGCTGATTTCCGCTTTGACTGTTCTTACATTAAAAGCCGTGACGATGATTTCAGCGTCAAAGAGGCAACAATTCGTGAGGTTCCTGTTAACCAGGAATTATTGGTGAAAATCAAGAATAATATTGATTATGCTTACCCTTACGATTATTCGGGAATTCTTGCAAAGCGAACCGCATCTTCAACGGAATCAACCCGAAAAAGCAGAGCATTTTTCGGTACTGCTAAACCGCGATTTCTCAATGAAAAAATCGGTGGCGCCGATAAGGGAACTGCAGTTCATAAATTCCTTGAGCTTTGCGATTTTAACCTGGCCTTTGCTGATATAGAAAAGGAGAAAATGCGCCTTGAGAATAACGCCCTTTTAACAAAGGAGGAGCTTGAGGTTCTTGATAATACTGCAGTAATAAATTTCCTTAAAAGTGAGGTGGGTCAGCGACTTTTATCGTCCGATGAGATTCTTAAGGAGTATGAGTTTTCCGTTCTCAAGAGTGCAGAAGAGCTTTATGAAGACCTTTCGGAAAATGCAAAGGGCGAAAAAATCGTCGTTCAGGGTAAATTAGACTGCGCCTTTAGGGAAAAAGACGGTTACGTTCTTATAGATTACAAAACCGATAATGTAACGGACGAGAGTTATTTTGTTTCAGTTTATAAAAATCAGCTTGATATTTATGCTGATGCACTTGAACAATGCACGGAAATTCCTGTAAAAGAAATATACATTTATTCCTTTAAGCTAAAGAAATTTATAAAGATTTAAAGTAAAAAGAGGTGTTTTTATGAACAAAAAATACGCTTTGATAGTTGCTTGCTTTGTTTGTTTGGCTCTGATTATTATCGTTACCGTTGCGGTTGCAACAAAGTCCGAGGAGGAAACAGCACCTTCGGAAATTGTCAGTGGTGAAGCTACACTTCAAGCGCAAGAGGGGAATTATTCTGTCAAAATTACAACAGTTTTAGAAGCTGAACCCGATACAGAAGAAGCGAATCCCCCAAAAGCAGACAGAGTGGCTATTGTTGTTTATGAATATACCAATGATGATATTGCTCACGGCCTTGCAATAGGTAACACTCATTTCAAAGCCTACGATACCAACGGCAAGGAGTTGGAGCAGTATCCTCAAAGAAATCTTTTTGAGCCAAGTGAGGTAGGACAGTCGGGAACATTTACCGCAAGCGTTGCTTTTGCACTTAATAATGATGAAAATTATCTGAAAATTGAGTATTATAACGATATTTCTGGCAAAACTCCGGACGCGGTGTTTGAAAAAGAATGGTAAAATTTTAAGGGGCTGTAAAAAAACGATACCTTTTTTTACAGCCCCTTGTTGGGGATAGGAAAAAAAGATGCAGAACGAACAAACTGAGGCAAAATAAGGCTTCAGACTTGTTTTGCCTTGCCCGAAGGCGTACAAAGGTACGTCGAGTGGCGAAGTTTGTTTGTAGCATAAAACATTGTTTTT
>JAZOAO010000009.1:0-22399 GCA_045595505.1 Acutalibacteraceae bacterium
CGTGACGATGCGGCAGGTGAGGCATTCGATAAGACCGCACGGGCGCTGGGACTTCCCTATCCCGGAGGAGTGCATCTGGATAAGATTGCGGGGGAGGGCGATTCGTCCAATTTCGTGTTCCCCAAGCCCCGCATGGATGGCTCTCCCTATGATTTCAGCTTTTCGGGACTGAAAACCTTTGCGGTGAATTTAGTGCATAATGCTTCCCAAAAGGGCGAGGAGATTAAGGCGGAGGACTTGGGTGCTTCGTTTATTAAAGCCGTGACCGATTTACTGGTTTCTCACACTATGGAGGCGGTAAAGGACTACGGTGCAGAAAAAATTGTCCTTGCGGGCGGTGTTTCTGCAAATTCACGTTTGAGAAGAGTTATGGAGGAAAAATGCAGTTGTAAAGGTGTTGAGCTTTACAAGCCCGAATTGAAATTCTGTGGTGATAATGCGGCGATGATAGCCTCTCAGGGCTACTACGAATTTCTTGCAGGTAAGAGGGCGGATTTAACTCTCAATGCCGTTGCTTCATTGCCCATTACAGAGGCTTGAAAATTACAAAAAAACGGCAAATTTATGTAAACACTCATTAACTTTAACAGTTTTTTTACCTTATGTTTGGTGAATATGTTAATATAAATTTCTTGACAAATGTGTTATAATTCATTCGTATAATTATATGTATTTGATTTGGAGGAATCACAATGAAGACAAACTTCAAAAAAACATTGGCTGTCTTTTTGGCTGTTTTGATGCTTGCATCCGTGTTCAGCGTTACAGTTTTCGCAGCTACCTACACTGTTACATATTACCCCGGTGAAGGTGTTGAGGGTGAAACATACGTAGATAGCTTTACCAGCAACATCAAGCTCAGAAACGTAACCTATACCCGTGACCACTATACTCACACAGGTTGGGCAATCGAAGATGGCGGTGCGCTTAAATATAAATTCGGTGCTACATACAGAACAAAGAAAAACTTGGTTCTTTACCCTGTTTGGACAGGTGATGTATACACAGTTACATATGCTCCCGGTCAGTATGCAAACGAAACCGCAGCCGTTACAGATGATGCTAACTATGGTGTGGGCAAGGTTTTGAAGGGTGCTCTCTTCACTCGTGACAACTATGTTCAAATCGGTTGGTCTACCGAAGACGGTGGCGAAAAGGTTTATGACCTTGGTGGTGTTACACCCATTGTTGAAGGTGATTTCACATTATATCCCTATTGGGCAAAAATGCACACAATAACCTTTAGTCCCGGTCAATATGCAGAGGGTGAAGAGGTTTCTGTGGTTGTTGAGTCCGGCAAAACCTTCTCTACAAAGGCTGATATTTTCAACCGCGAAGGTTACCATCAGTTGGGTTGGTCAACTGAAGATGGTGGCAGAAAGGTTTATGACTTGGTTCAGAATCACATCGTTGCCGATAAAGATATGGTATTGTATCCCTATTGGGTTGCAGACATTTACTCAATCAACGTTTCTTCCGACGAATTGTATTTCGGCGATGTTTGTGACCAGTATATAGTTCCAGAAGCACAGAGCTTTGTTATTACAAATACAGGTAACGTTCCGATTACAGTTTCCGTTACTCAGCCAACTAACTACACAATTTCTTTAACAGCTCCCATAACATTGGCAGTTAACGATTATATAACAGTTACTGTTCAGCCTGTTGCAGGTCTTCCTTTGGCAGATTATGACGAAACAATAACAATTACTACAAGTGAAAATGCAGATGTTTCTGAAGCTGTAGAGTTAAAATTCTCTGTCAGTGAACACGTTTTCGGTATTTACAAATCAAACAACGATGCAACCTATGCTGCTGATGGAACCAAGAGTGCAGAATGTGTTAAGGGTTGCGGAACAAAAGATATTGTCGCCGATCCCGGTAGTATGAAGGTTTATTCTGCTGATAACAATGATGCAGATGGTCTCGTTGCTTCCTATGTTCACCACAGAACAGTTCGTTTTACTGCTTACGGTAGCGGTATGGACGATTATGAAGGTACAGTCGGCAAACGTTTCCGTCCTGTTGATTGGTATGTAAACGACGATTTCAACGGTGAATTTACCGGCAATCAATTTGAAGACGGCTACGAAGTAACATTCACTCATACAATTTTCGGCGATTACACTCTTGTAATCAACTATGTTGAAGAAGAATATGATGCAACAACAGGCGAATGGGTTGCAACAGGTGTAACTGATACAAAAACATTTGATTATACAGTTGGCCCAACAGCAGAAGAAGAACAAGAGATTATTAGACCTAACACAATTCTTAACATCATCTTTGGTCTCTTCGCACAGCTTCTTGCCTTACTTGGTATTGGTGGCTGATTCCTCAAATAACATATATAACAACGTCATAGGTTACTATGGCGTTGTTTTTTCTTGCTTTTTATTTATAAAATGTGATATATTGAAGTCAGATATACAAGAGGAGTGAGTGTTTGTGGTTAAAAAAATAATAGTTGCCGGTGGTGGTCACGGTGGTATTGCGGTAGCCTCAATTCTCGGTAAAAACGGTTTTGATGTAACGGTTTATGAGAAAAACTTAAGAGAGAATATGGGCTATGATTGGACAGACATTTTTGACCCGAAAGCGCTTTCAAAAGCAGGCGTTCCAATGCCCGATGAAAGTCTTTTTGAATATAAAACAGATATGACCTTTTATTCTCCCAATGAAAAGACTGCCATAAAACAGCAAGTTCCCGAAGATAAATTAGAAATCAAAATGGAACGGAAAGATATTTATAATCTCCTTATTTCTACTGCCGAGAAAAACGGAGTTAAGTTCGTTTTTAATTGCAGTATAGAAAAGGCAATTATAAAAGAAAATCGCGTTGTGGGAATAAACACCTCTTTGGGCGAGTTTTACGGCGATTTGATAATAGATGCTTGCGGTTGCGAATCCCCTGTAAGAAGCAGTCTGCCCGTAGAATTCGGCATACAAAAGCACGCTGATAAAAACGAAAAATTCTATGTTTACCGCGCATTTTATAACAAAGCTTCTGAAAATCCCGTTGAAGATAAATATAAAGTTTGCCTTCTTCCTGAGGGTAAATTAGGAATTGGCTGGGTTGCAACAGAAGACGAGTATACGGATTTACTTATTGGCAGGTTTGAACCTTTCGATATGAAAGAGGTAGAAAGAACCGCAGAATATTTCAGAAGTCGTAACGAAAGCTTAGGCACAGAGGTTAAAAGGGGCGGTCAGTTTGTGGAAATACCCGTTCGCCAACCTATTTCAGTTATGGTGGCAAATGGTTATGCTGCAATAGGTGACAGCGCGTTTATGACAGTTCCCATTATCGGCTCGGGCATTGCAAACGCTTTAAGAGCCGCACCCATATTGGCAAAAGCCGTTATGGACGACAGAACCGAAACCTATACCGCAAAGACTTTATGGCAGTATCAATATAAGTTTTATAAAAATTTAGGTGCAGGGTTAGCACCCCTTGCAGTAGTAAAACTTTTGCTGACGAAAATCACACCCGAACAGCTTGATTACATATTCGAAAAAGGTATTCTCACATGGCGTGAAATGACAATAACCGCCGATACTACAAGTATGACAGATTTCATACATCCTGCTCTTGATATGCCTAAACGAGCAGTTGCTATCGTAAAAGACAAGAACCTTTTAAAGAAAATGCTGAAGGTCGGTGCAGATATAGGAAAAATTATGGCTCTTTGTGTCGCTCTTCCTAAAGAATACAGTCAAGAAAAAGTTAAACTATGGGCAGAAAAATATAATGAAATTTTTGAACAATAAAACATAAAAACAGGGAACATTTCAAGTAAAGAAACTTGGAATGTTCCCTGTTATATTTTTTTATTCGGGTAATTTGCAAACGTCAATCCATTCAATAAAAAATGCTGAATATTTCTCCAATTCTTCGGGTGTTAATTCTATGGCACTGTTACTGCTTCCGCAGGCAGGGAAAACGGTGGGGAAACGCCTTATGCTTTCATCGAGGTAAACCTTTACTCCATCATTTATAGCAAAGGGACAAACACCGCCGACTGCGTGACCGATTTTTTCTTCAACCTCGTCAAAGGAAAGCATCTTAGCTTTTGCACCGAAATAGGCTTTATATTTCTTATTATCAATTTTAGCATCTCCTGCCGTAACAATAAGGATAGGGGAGTCATTAACAGAAAATGAAAGGGTTTTCGCAATTCTGCAGCCCTCCGTATTCAAAGCCTTTGCCGCAAGCTCAACTGTTGCGCTTGATACAGGAAATTCTAAAATTTTATCTTCAATTCCATAATCTTTAAAATACGCTCTTACTTTTTCAATAGACATAGCTTTTGCTCCTTTGAGTTTGATAGAGGTAGTATAGCATATTAGAAAGAGTGGTGCAAGAGGAATTATATATCGCTATCGCGATATGATATACGGTTAAACCGTATGATATATTTGCCGAGCAAATATGATATAATATCCGTTCCTTAATGCGCGGAGCGTATATCATCTGCAAAGCAGATATCATAGTGTCAGCTATATCATCCGTGACCTAGGGGAACGGATATCATTGAAAAAGCCACCTTTGTCGGTGGACAAAAGCGGCTTTTTCTTGGTGGAGATGGCGAGATTTGCAAGGCTTTGCCTTGCATTCGCTTCGCGAACAACCGATTATGTTCGGCTTCGCCGAGGGGGTTCGACTCCCATATTACAGTTCTATATAAAAAATAATAGCCCAACCTAAAGGTTGAACTATCATTTTTGGTGGAGATGATGGGAGTCGAACCCATGTCCGAAAATCTATTCCCGAAACTTTCTACGAGCGTAGTTTATCTTTTAAAATTCCCTCAGGAAAACGCCGATAAACAGGCTTTAACCTTCGGTAGCCCTTTAAACCGTGACAAAGTACAAGGCTCTCCTTTGTTCACGTGCACCGCTAAACGACGCCCTTATCTGAGTCGCGGTACTCTCAGCAAGGACGGCAGCTGACTTAAGCAGCTGCTAAAACTGTTTTATTATTGTCAGTTATTTTTAAAATTGTGGTTTTTAAAGCGGTACCACGCCTCTGCTCGCTTATAACGGTTCAAAATCCCCGTCGAAATCCTTTCATCCCCGGATATATTTTGTTGGTACATATATGGAACTTTAAAGTGTTCCATATATGTACCTTGTTTTTTATTCAATTATAAATTTAACAATTGTACCGTCTTCGGCTTCAACCTTGAAAACCTCGCCGGTTGCTCCTTCTTCAACTATATTGAGAATTTCATCAAGCTGAACACCGTTTAATGTATTATTGCCCAAAACACCGGAAATACCATTACCCATTTTAGCAAATCTTTTTATTGTTGAAAAGGGGAGGGAAACATTTACCGGATTTTGATTTTGTTTAGTGATGTTAATAGTGAAATTTAACTTGCTTGTATCAACGGCTTTTGCTTTTGGCTCTTCAATTTTCTTTTGTGCATTTCCCAACAATTCATCAATACTAATGTTAAGCAGTTGAGAAATTTTAGGAAGTAACTGAATGTCAGGACAAGAGGCATCGTTTTCCCATTTTGATACCGCCTGAGGTGTTACACCCAAAAGCTCGGAAAACTCTTCTTGAGTATAACCGCATTTCTTTCTGCCTTCAGCAATTTTTTGACCTAATGTGAGGGCTTCTGTTTCCTCTTCGTTGATGACGGATGCATCATTTTCTTGTTCCTTAATAATGTTTTTTTCTTGTTCTTTCTTTTTAAAAATTGACATAAATCTTTCTCCTTTACTTAGGTAAATTTTCCTTTCGGTAATTCCATTCTATCGGAGAATAAAATTTTTTAGAAGATAACAAAAGTTGAACTTATTGTTTTTCTATAAACCATTGGTTGTAAAGCCGTAAAAACAACTAAACTATCAGTTGAATTACTTGTTTCTCTCAGCTAAACTGCGCTCAATATTGCGTTGAGCATCGCGTTTTGCTTCTGTTTCTCGTTTGTCGTAGTTTTTCTTACCTTTACATAATCCAACAAGCATTTTTGCTTTTCCTCTTTCGTTAAAATAAACGGAAAGGGGAATGAGGGCACAGCCTTGTTGCTTAACCTCGCCCATAAGCTTCATAATTTCTTTTTTATGCATTAAAAGACGTTTGGGTCTTAAAGGGTCACGGTTAAAACGGTTACCCATTTCATAAGGTGAAATATGCACACCGTTGGCAAGCATTTCGCCGTTTACAACGTTGCACCAGGAATCCTTAAGATTAAGCTTTCCTGCACGGATTGATTTAATTTCCGTTCCGAAAAGCTCAATGCCTGCTTCATAGGTTTCGAGAACAAAGTAGTCATGGTAAGCCTTTTTGTTCTGTGCAACTGTTTTATTCTCTTGTTTTGCCATAACTACTCCTTTCTGATGAGTAAAAGTAATGCAAAAACTTATCATCCCTGTTTTGCCAAGCAAAATAGGGAGGGGGACCGTGTCAGCGGTGGTGGGTTGCCCCGTAAAGACATTCCTTTGTGAAAGTATCGCAAATTACTATAATTCGCTTCTTCCTGCCAACGCTCTCATAAGAGTAACATCATCGGCATATTCAATATCTGCACCAACGGGAATACCGTAGGCGAGTCTTGTGACCTTAACACCGAAGGGCTTAACGAGCTTGCTGATATACATAGCAGTAGTGTCACCCTCAATGGTTGGGTTTGTTGCCATAATAAGCTCGCTGATATCACCTTTAGTCGCACGCTCAACAAGACTTTTTATTGTAAGCTGTTCGGGGCCTATGCCGTTCATTGGAGAAATAACCCCGTGGAGAACGTGATAAACACCGCTGAATTCCCTTGTTCTCTCCATTGCAAGAACGTCTTTGGGTTCTTCTACAACGCAAACAGTAGCTTTATCTCTGTTGACACTTTCGCATATTGGGCAAAGCTCGTTTTCCGTAAGGTTGTGACAAAGTGAGCAACGGTGTATTTTTGTGTGAGCCTCAATTATTGCGTTTGCAAATTCATTTGCCTCGTCATCAGTTAAATCAAGCACGTGAAAAGCCATTCTTTGTGCAGTTTTTCTGCCGATTGAAGGTATTTTCTGAAACTGCTCAATTAACTTTTCGAGGGCAACAACATCGTATGCCATATCAGAAACCTAAGCCGGCAGGAAGACCGAGACCGTTTGTTGCACTACCCATTTTCTGCTCCATTGTGTCTGCAGCCTTGCGGATAGCTTCGTTAGTTGCGGCAATAATCATATCGGAGAGTATTTCAACATCCTCGGGGTCAACAACCTCGGGCTGAATGTTAACTGCGAGAACCTCGTGCTTGCCGTTAACGGTAACCTCAACCGCACCGCCACCTGCGCTTGCAGAAAACTCGGAATTTTCAACCTCTTCCTGAATACGAGTCATTTCATTCTGCATATCCTGGATTTTTTTCATCATTGCTGCCTGGGAGTTTCCGCCCTGGTTAGGAATTCTTGCTTTCATTTTATTCTACCATCCTTTTTTGTGATTTATTCTTCTACAATAAAATCTATATTATGTTTATTCAGTTTTGAAAGAAAAGCATCAATAGGCTCTGCAGTTTCGTCTGCAGCAGGGGAAGAGCCGTCATTGTAAATCATAGGTTTCAGCTTTTCGCCCGTTGCCCTCATAAGAGCTTCTGCAATTGCATCGGAATTCATTTTTTGGTTAAACATCTGCCTGAAGGCAGTGTTTTTTGCTTTTATGAAAACTGTATTACCTGCTCTGTAAGCAGAAGAGCCTATAAGTATGGGGTACAAGGGTCTGCTTATTTTTGCAAGCTGATTCAAGGTGTTTTCCCAAGCGGCAAAGGGGACTGCATTATCGGCATCCGTAACAATGCCCGTGTCAACTTTTTGGGGCGGTTGAGGTATGGATTGAGAAATACTCTTTTTTTCAACAACCTTTTCTTCGGTGGGAATTGGTGAAAAATCCTCGAAAACAGGAGCTTCTTCAAAAGGTGGTTCGTCGAATGGGATTTCCTCAGCGGGAATTACCTCGGGTTCCTCTACCTTAACGGATTCAACCTCCTTAGCCTCTTTAACTACCTTTCCGGGCGTGGTTTTTTCCTTTACGGGAGCAGAATTTTGAGTATCTTCAGCTGTTCCTGTAACGCCCTGTGCTTTAAGGAGCATAAGCTGTGCTTCAAGCTCGTCAAGTCGGCGTATAATTGCCGCGTTATCTGTGGAAAGAGAGGGCTCGCAAAGCCTTATAAGAGTTGTTTCTGTTTGTGCTCTCTGATGTGAACTGTATTTTAATTGTGATGCCTCGCGACAAAGAACTTCCATTATGTGAAGAATTGTTCCGTAGGTCATTTTATCGGCATTTTCTTTGTAACGCTTCAATTCATCGGGAGTGCTCACAATGAACTTTTCGGGATTTCTTGTGGTCTTTGCCATCATAATGTTTCTGAAATGGTTAACAAGCTCGCTCATAAGCCTTTCCATATCACAGGAAGAGGAGTGAAGCCTGTCAATTATATTAAGAACGGCAGGACTGTCCCCGTTTAAAAGTGCATCTGAAATTTCAAATAAATAATCCTTGCCCAAAAGACCTGCAGCATTGCCAACCGTATTAACAGTAATCGGTTCATTGTAGCCTGCACATTGGTCGAGAATTGAAAGTGCATCACGCAAAGCGCCGTCGGAAACTCTTGCTATAAGAAGAGCCGCATCGTTTGCTAACTCTAAATTCTCGTTTTCAGCAACAGTCATAAGCCTTGCGGCGATATCTTCAGGCGGAATTCTTCTGAAATCAAAACGTTGGCATCTTGAAAGAATGGTTGCAGGAAGCTTCTGCACTTCTGTGGTAGCAAGAATAAATAAAACGTGTTCGGGAGGCTCTTCAAGGGTTTTTAAAAGCGCATTGAAAGCACCTGTTGAAAGCATATGAACCTCGTCGATAATATAAACTCTGTATTTTGCTACGGCAGGGGTAAAGTTTACTTCCTCGCGCAAATCACGGATATTGTCAACGCTGTTGTTGCTTGCGGCATCAATTTCAGTAACATCAAGAATTGAGCCGTCGTCAATTCCCTTGCAAACGTGGCATTCGTTACAGGGACTTCCGTTTTGGGGATTAAGGCAGTTAACTGCTTTTGCAAGAATTTTTGCACAGGTAGTCTTACCGGTTCCTCGGGAGCCGGTGAAAAGGTAAGCGTGGGAGAGTCTGCCGGAAGAAATCTCGTTCATGAGAGTTTCTGTAATATGGTTTTGTCCTGAAACATCGGAAAAAACCTGCGGTCTCCATTTTCTGTATAATGCTCTGTACAAAGTGTTCACATCCGTTCACAAAATTACAAATAATAAGGTCTAATCAATTTGTAGTGAGGAGTTAGGAGTGAGGAGTTAGAAGTGTAGGGGAAGCGATGCTTCCAAAAATTGTATTGGTTTATCATAACAAATACAATTCTGTGAAATTTACTTCATTTCAAATTGAGGAGTATAAGGTTTTGGTTTGCTGGTTTTATCATTGCCGCACGCAGTGCCCGACATTCCTCACTCCTCATTCCTCACTTTTTCATTTGCCTTGCAAATGAAAAACTTACGCTCCACTCGGTCATACGACGAGCAGGCGGACTGTGGCGCACAGGACGGCCCGCTTAATGCTGCTCGGTTCCCCGCCTGACATGGTTCACGGTGCCCCGCCGCACAGGACCCACCCGTCGCATGACCGAATTGAGCGTAAGTTGTTACTACATATTATATATTATTAAACAATAAAAATCAATAGAAAAGGTGAAAAGAAAGGGAAAAATTAACCCTCGTATTCGTCCTCATTCTCCCAGTTGTGCCAAACACCCTGAATGTCATCATTGTCATCAAACATTTCAAGCATTTTGCTCATTTTTTTCATACTCTCTTCATCTTCAAGGCGAGTATATGTTTGGGGAATATAAGCGGTTTCACTGCTCATGAATTTATAACCCTTTGCTTCAAGGTCGCTTGTAACTGCGCCAAGGTCATTGGGGTCAGTACGGATTTCGAAGATTTCTTCTTCATCTGTGATGAAGTCAACAGCACCGCATTCAATAGCGTCTTCCATAAGCTTGTCTTCATCAACATCTTCTTTTTCTATGATAATTACACCGTAGTAATCAAACATAAACATAACACAACCGGATGTTCCCATATTTCCGCCGTATTTGTCAAAATAGTGGCGAACATCACCTGCGGTACGGTTGCGGTTATCAGTAAGTGCTTTAACAACAACTGCAATACCGTTGGGACCGTAGCCCTCGTAGATGATTTCTTCGTAGTTAGCGCCACCTGTTTCACCGGCTGCTTTTTTTATAATTCTTTCGATGTTATCGTTAGGAACATTGTTTGCCTTAGCTTTAGCAATGCAATCCTTGAGTTTTGAATTACCTGCGGGGTCGGGACCGCCTTCACGAACTGCAACAGCAATTTCTCTGCCGATTTTTGTAAAAACCTTAGCTCTTGCTTCATCAATTTTACCTTTTTTTCTCTTAATGGTACTCCATTTGGAATGTCCTGACATTTAATATCCCTCCGATATTATAATACAACCCGGATATATTATCACAACGCATTTGTTTTGTCAATAATTTCGGCAAGAGTATATATTTTATTAAAAATGGTCAAAAATACCAAAGATGAGCAAATATTTTTGAAAGGCAACGGATAAGAAAATATGAAAAAACAGTGGAAAGATTTACCGTATTATGATAAAATATTCTTTAACTATATTGATAATCGAGAAAAATGGAGTGGTACGGTGAAATACGACTTGCAAAATAAAAAAATTTATGAGGGTGTTGAGCTTTGCACGGTAAGTGCCAAAGGCTTTAAGACTGCTTGTGCATCATTGAGCTTTGTTATGCCTTTGGGAGAAAAAGCATCTGTTTATGCTCTTGTTCCCAATGTGCTCACTCGTTCTTGTAAGGATTACCCCGACGTTACAAGTATTGAAAAGAAGCTTGCTCTTCTTTACGGAGCAGAGATTGTGGTTGATGTTACAAAATCAGGTGAAAATCAGGTTTTGAAGATTGAAGCTTCCTGCATTGATGACAGATTTTCCATTGACGGTGAAAGCATAACTGACCAGTGCCTGAAGCTTTTGTTCAGTATGGTTTTTGAACCCCGTCTTGAAAACGGAGCTTTCTGCAGTGACGATGTTGAAAGCGAAAAGAGGCTTTTAGAAGAGCGCCTTATTGCAGAAAACAGTGATAAGAGAGCCTATGCTAAAAACCGTTGTAACGAAATAATGTTTGAAAATGAGCTTTACGGTATTCATCGCTACGGCACTGTGGAGGATATTGAAAAAATCACACCCGAAAGTCTTTATGAAGCATACAGAGAAATTCTCCAAAACAGTAAAATTCTTGTATGTGTAAGCGGTGGCAATTTCAGTAATGTAGAAGAGCTTTTGGAAAAATACATTTCTGATGATGAAAGAAAAATCAGACTTAACGAAACTCTTTATGTTGAAAAGTGTGAGGACGTTAAATATGTCAAAGAACAGGAAGCGGTTAAACAAGGGAAGCTTGTTATGGGCTTCAGAATGGGGATGAAGAGTGAGGATGATAACTACGCCGCCCGTCGTGTTATGGTGGATTTGTTCGGCGGTAGTCCTCATTCAAAGCTGTTTACGGTTGTCCGTGAAAAAATGAGCCTTTGCTATTACTGTTCAGCTATGATGTTCCGTCAGAAAGGCGTTATGCTTGTGCAAAGCGGAATTGAAAGCTACAACGAGGAAAAAGCAAAAAATGCAATTCTTGCTCAGCTTGAAGATATAAAAAACGGCAATTTTTCCGATGATGATATTGCTTCATCAGTGAAATCTCTTGAAGACGGTTTCAAAAGCGTTTCCGATTCTGCGGAATCGGTTGCTTCTTGGTTCACTTCCCAGGTTTGCTCAAAAGAATTTTTGTATCCCGAAGATTTTATTGAACAGTTTAAAAAAGTAACCCGTGAAGATATTATAGCATCGGCAAATGCGGTAACACTTGATACTGTGTTTATGCTTGAAGGAACAGGGGAAGGCGGTGTTGAAGAATGAACGAGAATATAATCAAATATATTGAAAATGAAATTCTTGGTGAGGGTTATTACAGTATTGAACACAAGTCAGGCCTTAGAATTTTTGTTTACCCAAAGCCCGAATACACTTCAACTTATGCGGTTTTCGGAACAAAATACGGCTCAATCGACACCCGTTTTAAACGAAGCGACAGAGAAAGTTTTACGGAAATTCCGGCAGGTACTGCGCATTTCCTTGAACACAAGCTGTTTGAAAGTGAAGAGCTTGATGCTTTCCAGAGATATGCTAAAACCGGCGCATCCGCAAATGCTTATACAAGTTTTGACAGAACTTGCTACCTTTTTGCTTGTACGGGTCATTTCAAAGAGAATTTTGAAATTCTTCTTGATTTTGTAAGGCATCCTTATTTTACTGAGGAAACCGTTCAGAAGGAGCAGGGAATAATCGGTCAGGAAATTGATATGTATAAGGATTCTCCCGAATGGGAATGCCTTTTTAATTTGTTGGAATGTATGTATCACAAGCATCCTGTTAAAATTGATATTGCAGGAACAAAGGACTCTATTGCAGAGATTACTGCAGAAATGCTTTTCTCCTGCTATGATACCTTCTATAATCTTTCAAATATGGCTCTCGCGGTTGCGGGCAAAACAACCGTTGAGGAGGTTCTTGAGGTTGCTGACAGACTCCTTGAAAGCGATGAAGCTGTTACGGTTGAACGCGCCTTTGAGAAAGAGGAGGAAAGCATAGTTAAAAATTATATTGAAGAAAAGCTCCCTGTCGGAACACCTGTTTTCGCTTTCGGCTATAAAGAGAATTTCTTTAATGAAAGCTGTACCTTGGAAGAGGAAATCGCAATGTCTTTAATGCTTGAAATTATCGCAGGGCAGATTTCACCTCTTTATAAAGAACTTCTTGATGAGGGTCTTATTAACGGAACCTTCAGTACGGAATTTTTCAACGGTCATAATTATGCCGCTTGTCTTTTCTCGGGCGAATCGGTAAATCCTCAAAAGGTTTCAAGAAAAATCAATTCCTGCATTAAGGCTTTAAAAGAAAAGGGCATAACAGATGAGCAGTTTGAAACTGTCCGTAAAAAGCAGTACGGTAAAACCGTAAGAGCATTTACAGATATTGATACTGTTGCAAACGGACTTGTAGTTTCCCATTTCGAAAACGAGGAGCTTTTCTCTGAATTTGAGGTTATCAAGAATCTTAAACTTGAGTTTGTAAATGAGCTTTTGAAAAAATGCTTCAATGAGGAAAAAGCTGCACTTTCTGTAATAAAAAACTAAAAAACAACGGATTGTTCCGTTGTACATAGGAGTGATAAAAAGTGGAATGGTTTGCAGATTTTACACGTGTTACCTTCGGCGGAATAAACACTTCCTTTGATGTTTCTTCCGTTTTCTGCGAATTTAATATAGGTGATAATTTTATTCAGATAAAATGGTACGGTGTGATTATCGCTTTCGGCTTTATTCTTGCGGCGCTTTTCGGCGGAAGAATTGCTTATACCTGGCGAATGAATCTCAGCAAAATGGTTGATGTACTCATTTACGGAACCTTTGGCGGTATAATCGGAGCAAGAGCATATTATGTTATTTTCCAGTGGGATTATTACAGTCAGAACCCTGCAGAAATATTACAAATATGGAACGGCGGACTTGCCATATACGGCGGTATAATCGGAGGTATATTGGCAGCATTTATAACCTGTAAATTAGAAAAGCTTAATTTCCTTAACCTGCTCGACCTTGTGGGAATGAGCCTTCTTATAGGTCAGGGTATCGGCAGATGGGGAAACTATGCCAATCAGGAAGCGTTCGGTACTTTCACTAACGGCAATTTCGGTATGATGAGTAATAAGGTTGTGGCTTACATAGCCTCTCACCCCGATAAATTCGGTTTGGAGGGTGTTACGGATGTAAATGCCTATATTGAGGAAAATAACCTTTTCGTTCACCCCACCTTTTTCTATGAATTTGTTTGGTGTATGTTGGGTTTTTTAGTGCTTTATATAATGCTTAAAAAATTCCGTAAATTCAGCGGACAGCTGTTCCTTTCCTACGGTATCTGGTATGGCTTGGGCAGAACCTTTATTGAGGGACTCCGAACAGACAGCCTTTATATCGGCAATACGGGAATCCGTGTGTCACAGCTTCTTTCAATATGTATTGTTGCGGTTTGTGCGGTTATTCTTGTTGCAATGCTTGTTAAGGTTAAAAAGCATCCGGTGAAAATTGAGGGTGTGGATTATTTCCCTTCCGATGCTGCAAAAATGCTCAAAGAGATAAAAGAAGAAAGGTTAAAAGCACAGTCAAGTGTTAAGACAGTTGAAATAAATGAAGAGAAAGAGGAGAGCGACAATGGCTGAAATTATCAGTGGTAAAGTGGTTTCTGCGGCTAAAAGAGAAGAACTTAAAAAACGCGTTAAAGCGCTTAACGAAAAAGGCATCGGTGTAGGTCTTGCGGTTATTATAGTCGGTAATAACAGCGCTTCCCGAGTTTATGTTAATAATAAGAAAAAAGGTTGCGAGGAAATCGGTGTAACATCCTTTGAATTTGCTTTACCCGAGGAAACAACTCAGGAGGAACTTCTTTCTCTTATTGATAAATTGAATAACGACGGCAGGGTGGACGGTATACTTTGTCAGCTTCCGCTCCCGAAACATATCGACGAAAAAGTAATTTTAAATTCAATAGACCCTACGAAAGATGTGGATGCTTTCCACCCTGTAAACGTGGGTCATATTATGATAGGTGATTTTACATTTTTACCCTGCACACCTGCAGGAATTATGGAAATGCTTAAATTTTATAATATTTCCGTAAGCGGTAAGAAATGCGTTGTTATCGGAAGAAGTAACATTGTCGGAAAACCTATGGCAATGCTTCTTCTCAAAGAAAACGGAACTGTTGAAATCTGCCATTCAAGAACTCAGAATCTTAAAGAAGAAACACTATCTGCGGATATTCTTGTTGCGGCAGTAGGTAGAGCAAATTTTGTAACTGCCGATATGGTTAAAGAGGGCGCAGTTGTTATTGACGTTGGTATGAACAGAAACGAAGCAGGTAAGCTTTGCGGTGATGTGTGCTTCGATGAGGTTGAGAAAAAAGCTTCATATATTACTCCTGTTCCCGGCGGAGTGGGACCAATGACAATAACAATGCTTCTTGAAAATACGGTAAGAGCGGCGGAGCTGTATAAAGTTTAAAGGGTTACCTAAAAATTATACGGTTTAGCAAAAATATTACTAAAATATACAAAAATCGTATTTCTGCGTACTTGTTAATTGCTTGACAATGAAAATGGCATATTTTATAATTCAATTAAGAAAATATTAAAACACGTGAATAGTTTTTGGAGGAAAAAATAATGAAAATGAAGCTTTCATTCCGTTGGTATGGGGAAACAGACCCTGTTTCTCTCCGGTATATTTCTCAAATTCCCGGTATGCGTTCAATTGTTTCTGCGGTTTATGATGTTAAACCCGGTGAGGTATGGCCCGAGGAATCGCTCAAAGAAATGAAAGAGCAGTGTGAAAAGCACGGTCTTGTTTTTGATGTTGTTGAGTCAATTCCTGTTCACGAAGATATTAAGCTTGGCAGAAATAATGTTGAACAGCTTCTTGACGTATATTGCGAAAATATCAGAAGATGCGCAAAATACGGCGTTAAATGCGTTACTTATAACTTTATGCCCGTTTTTGACTGGACCAGAACTCAGCTTGATAAAGAAGCTAAAGACGGTTCAACAAGCCTTGTAATGTATTGGGAGCAGATGAAGGGTCTTGACCCTCTTAAGGATGATATTCATCTTCCCGGTTGGGATTCAAGCTACTCTCAGGAAGAGGTTCGTGAGCTTATTACTGCTTACGGTGAAATCGGTGAAGAGGGCTTGTGGGAAAACCTTGAAAGATTCCTTAAAAAAATTATTCCCGTTGCAGAGGAATGTGGCGTGAGAATGGCAATTCATCCCGATGACCCGCCTTATCCCATTTTCGGTCTTCCCAGAATTATTACTAACGAAAAGAACCTTGACAGAATGTTAAGTATTGTTGACAGTCCCGCAAACAGTCTTTGCCTCTGCACAGGCAGTCTGGGTTGCGCTGAAAGTAATGACATTCCCGCAATGATTGAAAAATATGCAAAGGCAGACAGAATTGCATTTATGCATATAAGAAACGTTAAGATTATGGAAGACGGTTCTTTTGAAGAACGCGCTCATCTTTCCTCTTGCGGTTCACTTGATATGTATAAAATTGTTAAAGCGCTTACAGATAATAATTACGACGGCTATGTTCGTCCCGACCACGGAAGAATGATTTGGGGCGAAACAGGTAAACCCGGCTACGGTCTTTTTGACAGAGCTTTGGGTGCAGCTTATATTAACGGTCTTTTTGAGGCTTGTGAAAAGGAGTCAAAGTAAAATGAACGAAATGAATACAAAAATTTCCGCTATCGGTGTTGTTCCCGTAATTAAACTTAACAACCCCGAAAGAGATGCAGCTCCTCTTGCAAAAGCACTTTGCGAGGGTGGCGTTCCCGTTGCAGAGGTAACCTTCCGTGCCGCAGGCGCAGATACTGCAATCAGACTTATGAAAGAGGCTTGTCCCGAAATGCTCGTTGGCGCAGGCACAGTTCTTACAACCGAACAGGTTGACAAGGCAATTGCAGCAGGCGCAGAGTTTATTGTTACTCCCGGCTTTGACCCTGAAATCGTAAAATACTGTGTGGAAAAAAATATGCCTATTTACCCCGGCTGCACAACTCCCACAGATTACCACGCTGCTCTTAAATTCGGTCTTGAGGTTCTTAAGTTCTTCCCTGCAGAGCAGTCAGGCGGACTTGCAAAAATCAAGGCAATGAGCGCTCCGTTCCCTATGTTCAAGGTTATGCCCACAGGTGGCATCGGTCTTAATAACCTTAAAGAGTATCTCTCTTGCCCCGTTATTGCGGCATGTGGCGGTTCTTATATGGTTACGGCAGACCTTATTGATAATCAGAAATGGGACGAAATAATTGACCTCTGTAAAAAGAGCGTTGAAATTGTCAAGGAGGCAAGAAAATAATGGCAAAAGTTGTTACATTCGGCGAAATAATGCTCCGTCTTGCACCTGAAGGATATTACAGATTTTTCCAGAATGATAAAATGCAGGCTACCTTCGGCGGTGGCGAGGCAAATGTTTCCGTTTCACTTGCTAACTATGGTATGGAAAGCGTTTTCGTTACAAAGCTTCCCGACCATGCAATCGGTCAGGCAGCAATCGACTCTCTCCGTTACTTCGGTGTTGACACCTCAAAGATTGTAAGAGGTGGCGAAAGAGTTGGTATTTACTATCTTGAAAAAGGTGCTTCACAGAGAGGTTCGGTTTGTATTTACGACCGTAAATATTCCTCAATTCAGCAGGCATCGGTTTCCGATTTCGATTGGGATGCTATTTTTGAAGGTGCTGATTGGTTCCATTTTACAGGCATCACTCCCGCTTTAGGTGAAAACCTTGTTGATATCTGTCGCGAGGCTTGTAAGGCTGCAAAGGCAAAGGGTGTGAAAATTTCCTGTGACCTTAACTATCGCGGAAAGCTCTGGACAAGAGAAGAAGCAAGAAAGGCTATGACAGACCTTTGTCAGTATGTTGATGTTTGTATTTCCAACGAAGAGGATGCAAAGGATGTTTTTGGCATTGAAGCAGAAGATACAGATATTTACGGCGGTAAGCTCAACCACGAAGGCTACAAATCCGTTGCAAAACAGCTTGCAGATAAATTCGGCTTCGAAAAGGTTGCAATCACTTTGAGAACTTCAATTTCCGCAAGTGACAATGACTGGGCAGGTATGCTCTATGACGGCGAGAACTATTGCTTCTCAAAATCATACCATCTCCACATTGTTGACCGCGTTGGCGGTGGCGACTCCTTCGGTGGCGGACTTATCTATGCTCTTCTTAACGGCAAATCCACTCAGGAAGCTATTGAATTCGCTGTTGCGGCATCAGCTCTCAAGCACTCTGTTGAGGGTGACTTTAACCGCGTAGGCGTTAAAGAGGTTGAAAAACTTGCAGGTGGCGACGGTTCAGGTCGCGTTCAGAGATAAAAGTATTTTCAATAAATGGCATAATACACATAAAAACCAGTTAAAATTTGTTAATAATTAAAGTTTTAAAACACCCTTGGGAGCCAACAGTTTGCTTGACAACCGAGGGTGTTTATATTATAATAATTCTATCTGTAAAGTGGATTACACTTATCTTTTTACGGTGAAAGAATTTAGTGAAGGGACGTTGTTTTATGACAGCATTTAAGAAACCCCTGTGCGGTATTTTGGCATTTATTCTTGTATTTGTCTTTGTTGCCGCCACACCCATATCTGTTTTTGCAGAAGATGAAGAAGTTACTATGTCTGCAAAAGAGATTGAACTCAACAAAAAGACCGAAGATGGCTATGAATATATCAAAGTCGAGGACGGCTCTGCAGTTGAGCTTGTTAAGTATGTAGGCAATGAAACGGAAGTAAAGCTTCCCTCAAAATTAGGCGGCTTAAGCGTTATAACCGTTGGTGAGGGTTGCTTTGAAGGTAACGAAACTGTTGTGAGTGTTAAATTCAACAGTGAAATTGTTACTGTTAAAGACAAAGCATTTAAAGACTGTACAGCTCTTAAAGAGGTTACAAAAACAGACTCTCTTACAGCACTCGGTGCATCTGCTTTTGAGGGGTGCTCTGCTATTGAGGAGTTCGAATACCCCGAATCAGTTACAGCAGTTCCCGAAAAATGCTTTGCAGGCTGTACTGCTCTTGCAGTAATCAAAGAGCATAAGAACCTTAAAAATGTAGCATCAGATGCCTTTAAGGACACTGCTTGGGAAAATGCTCAACCCGACGGTGCTCTCAGCTTCGGCAGAGTTACGTATGGCGTTAAGGGTCAGGTCAAGGATATTGAAGTTCCCAAGGGTGTTTCTCTTATCGAAGATTACGTTTTCCTCGGTTGCGACTATATCGAAACTGTGACATTAGGTCCCGACGTTGAAGAAATCGGACTTTATGCTTTCCAGAACTGCACAAACCTTAAGGTTTTCAATTTTGACGAAGCTATCGGTGTTGTTGAAGCAGGTGCATTCAAGGGTTGTTCTTCTCTTGAGAAAGCAGATTTCTCCGAAACAACTCTTGCCACAATAGGCTATGAAGCTTTCGCAGGCTGTACTTCTCTTGCAGAGATTAAAATCCCTGAAACTCTTTCCGATATCGGTGACTTTGCTTTTGCAGATACAAAGTTCAAAACAATTGAATTCGGCAAAAACATCAATGCAGTTGGTGCAAACAGCTTTGTTGGAAACACAGCTCTTGAAGCTATCAATGTTGTTGATAATAACAAGGAGTTTTCTGCAGTAGACGGTGTTCTTTATAATAAAAAGGGCACATCTCTCGTTACATTCCCTGCAGGTAAAACAGGAAACTACGAGCTTCCTCAGGGTGTTGAAGAAATCAAAGCATACGCTTTCAAAAATGCAAAGCTTTCAGCATTGATACTTGCCGAAGAGCCTGCTCTTAAATATATAGGTGCAAATGCATTTGAAAATTCTCAGATTGAAGAAGTTGAGATTGGTCCAAATGTTGAAAAAATCGGTAGCAGTGCATTCAAAAATGCAAAAAAACTCAATAAAGTAACCTTTAATGAAGGACTTACATATATTGCCGCATCTGCTTTTGAGGGGTGTGCTTCTCTCGCAGAAATAGCTCTTCCCGATACTCTTCGCGATATCGCAAATTCCGCATTTAAAAATGCAGGTCTCAAGAGTGTTGACCTTGGTGACGGTGTTGCTAAAATCAATAGTGAGGCTTTTGCAGGTAACAAAAACCTTACAGACCTTTATATCGGTAAAAACGTTGAAAAACTCGGAAACGGTGCTTTCAGAGATTGTACAAAGCTTGTAGCAGTTAATCTTCCTGCCTCTCTTGTTTCTTTCAACGGCAATGCTTTCAGTGGCTGTGATTCTCTTGTAAAAATTACAGTTGATGAAGACAGTGAAAATTATAAAGCAGTTGGTTCTGCAATTTATTCTGCAGACGGAAAATCACTTGTTCTTGCAGGTAACAAAAACACCGCCTCACTTATCGTTGCAGACGGCACAGAGGTTATTAAAGCAAATGCCTTCGAGCTTGCAAAAAATGTTGCAGAAATCAGCCTTCCCGCATCTCTTACAGAAATTCGCGGTAATGCGCTTGATAATACTGCGTGGTTCAAAAATTCTGTCGGCACAGTATATGCAGGCAAAATTCTTTATAAAGTAAAAGGCGGTATTGCAAACGTTGCAGTTGCAGACGGCACAATCGCTATTGCAGACAATGCAGTAAACAATCCCGCGGTTACAACAGTTCTTCTTCCCAAATCCCTTGTCAGAATCGGTAACAATGCTTTCGCAGGCTCTTCCGTTGTTGCAGTAGCAATTCCCGAAAGTGTTAAATATATCGGTGCTGGTGCTTTCAAGGATATTAAAGCTCTTAAAACCTTGACTATTGCAAACGGTGTTGAAGCAATCGGTGCAGGTGCTTTCGAAGGTTGCACTTCATTAAAAGCAGTAGCAGTTCCCGAAAGTGTTAAGCTCATTCCTTCTGATGCTTTTGCAGGTTGCGTAAAGCTTGCAAGCATTGAAATACAGGGCGCAGAAAAAATCGGTAAATATGCTTTCAGCGGTTGCGAAAGCCTTAAAGCAATCACCCTTCCTGCAACTCTTGCAGAGCTTGACCCCGTAAGCTTTGACGGATGCACTTCTCTTGAAGCAATCGATGTTGCAGAGGGAAATGCTGCTTACAAATCACTTGACGGTGTTGTTCTTGTTGCTAACGAAGAAAAAGCAGAAGACGGTTCATCAGTATTTGAAACAATCGCTCTTTACCCCGCAGGTAAAAAAGGCGATTACAAGGTTCCCGAAGCTGTTAAGAATATTGCAGACAGAGCATTCTACAACTGCGACGCTCTCACAGCTATCACATTCAGCGACGGCTTCGGCAATATTGGTGCTGAAAGCTTCTATGACTGCGACAATATAAAAACAGTGAATATGCCCGAAAGCGCAAGAGATATCGGGGACTATGCTTTCGCTTCCTGCGACAATCTCCGTGAATTCATTGTAAACAGCAACCTTACAGACTATGCGGACAATGCTTTCGACGGTTGCTACTACATTAACTATGATGCAGTTACAATCAATGTTGCAGATAGCTCAAGCTCACTTCTTATTGTTATTGCACTTGTATTTATTATAATCGGTGTTGTTTGGTATCTTGTATATCAGAAAAAACAGAAGAAAATTGAAAAAGAGCTTCAAGAAAAAATTGCAAAAAGAGAAGCTTTAGAAGCAGTTAAAGGCGAATAAACTTGAATAATAAACATAGTGCAACCTCACAAATGGGGTTGCACTTTTTTGTTGTAATTGACAGTTGACGGGGTTATTGTGGTGTGATAAAATAATACTGTACTAATACGATAGAAACTCTATCGTGTTGAAAGGAGTATTATTATGAAAATGACTAAAAGAATGCTCGCAATAGTTATGGCAGTTGTAACTCTTGTTTCTGTTATGGGTATTGCCGTTGAGGCAGCTAATATCTATGTAAGCAGATTGGGTTTGGGCTATATGGTGCCTACCAACACAAAGGGCACAAAGAACCTTACAACCGTTACGCTTTATGGCGATTATGACTATATTAATTTTTACATAAATGCTAAGAAAAATAATAGCTATTTCGGCTATGAAATTTATGCTGATAAAAATTACACAAAGTTAAAGGAGAGCGGTGTTCTTGCCTGTGACAAGGGCAAATATAACGTTCCTGCAGAAATCAAATTAAAAGGTGAATATTCCAGCAGAACATATTATTTGGTAACCTATGCCGCATACATTTATTCTGACGGAAGCGTTGATATTGATCAGGATTCAATGAAGGAATATAAAATCAATGTAAAAAGAAGTGCATCTTTTGACGATAAGGTTGTAGTTCTTAAAAAAACAAAGAATACAACAAAAGGCGCTTATATTAAGTGGAGTAAGCTCAGCGGTGCAAATAAATACTATATTTACCGCAGAAGCATTACAGGAACAAAATGGACTAAAGTCGGCACAGTAAGCAGTTCAAAGAATAGCTTCACGGATACATCCGTTAAAAACAAAAATGCAAACTATATTTATACAGTTAAAGCTGTAAATAAGAAGGGTACAGCTTCAAGATATCTTTATTTCGGACTTACCTGCCTTTTCGCAAAAACACCCACAATGAAATCAATCGCAGTTGCATATAACAATGCAATTGAAATCAAATGGAACAGCACCTCAAGTAAAGCAAAATATAACATTATGCGCAAAGAGGGTGACGGAAGCTGGAAAACAATCAAAACCAACTATTCAGGAACATCTTATAAAGATACATCTGTAACCAGTGGT
>JAZOAO010000010.1:0-2063 GCA_045595505.1 Acutalibacteraceae bacterium
GTATGAAAAAGTTATTAGCATTAGTTTTATCGTTGGTTTGTGTGCTTGGATTGGTTGGTTGTAGTCAACAAACATACAAACTACCACATGACCAGTTTTGTTATTCAATGACCACATCACAGGATATAGAATTATCCACAGAAGGCAAGCAGTATATCATAGAATTATTGAACAACGCCACCTGGACAAATGACCTTGCAAAATGTGAAAACGATTTTGTTTTCTATACTCAAAAAGAGGAAATACATTATCATTCGGAATGCGGGACTTTCAATGATATAACAAATCAGAAAATGACAACTCTTTCCGAAGAACAATGTGACACTATCAATGCAATGTTAGGTATCAACTAACTTGCCAATTCCAATTTGGTACAATATAAGAGTAGTAACCCAATGTAAAAAGCATTGCAAAACTACTCTTATTTTTATACAATAAAGAGGAAGGGTCCGGCGTAATTCCAATAGGATTAACACATCCGCTTGATAAACTGTCGACCGCCTCTTATTGTATGCATTCGAGTAAACAGGTTGAAGCATAGCCTTCGTGTAACGAGCCAAAATGAGTGTCAGTAAGAGTAAGTGGTTCTACCTTTCAAATTACTTTTTCAAGGAGGATGCTCTATGGTTAGTGTAGGCATTGACATTTCAAAAGACAAAAGTACAGTTTGTATGCTTCGACCTTATGGTGAAATTGTAGAAGCTCCGTTCAGTATCGACCACACTGAACAAGCGTTGAATGCTCTGATTGAGCGTATCAAGTCATTTGACGAAGATGTCAAAGTTGTGCTTGAAGCCACTGGCGGCTATCATCAGGTTGTTGTTTCTAAACTGATTTCGGCAGATATTTTTACTGTTGTTGTAAATCCTTACATAATGAAAAAATATTGTGCAGCAACTTTAAGAAAGGCTAAAACTGACAAAATTGACTCTGTCCGAATTGCAAACTATGGTATAGATCATTGGTTTTCTATGACCGCATATTGTCCGCCTGATGAGATTTATGCTGAATTAAAGCTACTCGGCAGACAATATGATCAGTATGTGCGATTAAAAGTAAGCTGCAAAATACAACTTGCTAACTTGCTTGACGGCGTTATGCCAGGAATTAAGACTATTCTGCACGGAACAGTTACTGCATACAGCACAAAGGATAAGCTTTGCGATTTTGTAGAAAAGTATTGGCATTACGATAACATCAAAAAGATGAGCGAAAAGCAATTTCTTTCAGATTATGCGAAATGGATTAAAAAGAAAGGATATCGTTACAACGAAAGTCAAGCGATAGCGATATATCAGCTTTCGAAGAACAATATCCCAACCCTTAAATCCAGTACCCCATCAACCAAAATGCTGGTACTGCAGGCGGTGAAATCGGTCAGAGATGCCGAACTCACCTTATCGCTAATTATATCACAAATGCAGGAAATTGCAAGTGCTTTACCGGAATATTCCGTAGTAAGGGATATGAAAGGTGTCGGAGATGTTCTTTCTGTTCGTTTGATTGCCGAAATCGGTGATGTCAGACGTTTTCATAATGGTAGCGCTCTTGTAGCCTTTGCGGGTATTGATGCTCCACCTTATGAATCAGGCAAATTTATCGGAACTAAACGTAATATTTCAAAGCGTGGCTCTTCTACTCTTAGAAAAATCGGATATGAGATCATGCACAGTCTTAAAGTCGTAAAGCCAACCGAAGATTCGGCAGTTTATGATTTCATTATCAAAAAAGAAAATGAAGGAAAACCCAAGCGTGTTGCCAAGATTGCAGGACTCAATAAATTTCTGCGAATCTATTACGCAAGAGTAATGGAACTTTACTGTTGATTACATATTCCTTATTTGCGTGCCATTAAGCTGAAAAATTTTCGCATTTTTCGGCTTTATTGTTATGCCATTTTTTATTGCATATTTTTTTAAAAAATACTTGACAAACAGTAACAGGTTTGTCGAACAGTTCAATATGTACCGCCGTATTCGGAGAAATCCGAGTACAGCTTTTTAATTGCTACTATGATTGAACTTCTTGGGTTGATGTGGTATAATGTAGAAAATCGTACAGAC
>JAZOAO010000011.1:0-9807 GCA_045595505.1 Acutalibacteraceae bacterium
ACGGCAGAACAAAAGAACAGATGTATGCACCGCCTGTCAATCTTGATATAATCAAACAGGTAAAAGAAGCAGTTTCAATACCCGTTATAGGTAACGGTGATATTTCAAGCGGTGAAGATGCACAAAAAATGCTCGATTACACAGGCTGTGATGCTGTTATGGTGGGCAGAGGTGCACTCGGAAGACCTTGGTTGTTTGCTCAGATAAACGCTTATCTGAAAGACGCAACTATTATCCCTGACCCTGACATGAAAGAAAGAATGAAAATTCTTGAATATCATATTGAAAAACTTTGTGAATACAAAGGCGATTATATCGGTATGAGAGAAGCAAGAAAACACGCCGCCTGGTACACAAAAGGTCTTCACGGTGCCGCTAATTACAGAGCAAGAATAGGGCTTATAAGTTCAATAGAAGAACTGCAACAAATAGCTTTGGAATTAATTGAACAAAACAGATAGAATAACTAACCCGACACATTTTTTAGATGTGTCGGGTTAGTTATTAATAGTGCATCATTTTATAAAAATTCGGGTAAACGGCAAAAAACTGATTTAAGGTTGTTCTTGTATCTGAACCCGGGTCATTAATATAAAAAGCCGATGTTGTAAGAGTGTTTGTTGCCTTTACGCCTGTAATTACAACATAATGCTGACTGCCGTTTGATTTTTTTGCACCTATAAGAACGGGCTTTCCTTCCTTTAAAAGGTTATAAATCTTAGAAAGATAACCGCTCTGGGAAGTTATTATTGTATAATCTGATGGCCAATAAACCGCTCCGCCGGAAGTATATGAAAGTTTTTTTGCCATAGCATTCGGGTAAATAGTTTTATCTGTACGATAGCTTTCAAGCATAGCAATTGCAGTTGTAGCACATCCTATTTTACCTATTGTTTGCCCTGAAGACCCAAGGGTAACATTCGCCCATCGGGAGTCAGTTTGTTTATAGCTTGGCACACTCAATTTAATTGCTTTATAAGAACTGCTTGCAGAGCTTCCCGAGGCAGATGTCAAATAGCTTGAGCTTACATAGCCTGTCTTTGTTCCGTTGTAAAGAATTTTTGAAAAATCACCGCTTACAGAGAGCACGGTAACCTGTGTACCGCTTGAAAGATATGCTTTAATCGTGCCCGTGCTTGATGCAGAGTTTCTTACACGAAGTCTGCCGGATGTTGTTTTGACGGTGCGTACTTTCGTTGAAGCAGTTGAAATATAATCTGCGTGACAGTAACCGTAGCCCGAGGATGAATATTGCACCCGCCAATAATTTCCGCTTTTTGAAATGAGCGTTACATAAGAATTTCTTGAGAGCTTGGCTTTAACTGTTGAGCTTGAAGAAGCACTTGAACGCACATTAAGTGCGGTTGAGGTTGTGGAAACCTTACCTGCACCATAGATTTTTTCTGCGGCAACTGCCTTTTTTGTAAAGGGTAATAGCGAAAAACTTAACACCATCGCCATTAAAATACTTATTGTTTTCTTCATAGAAAAAACACCTCGTATGGATATATTTTCATTGATTTGAGCCGAAGCAAAATGACAATGAATGTGTATATGTTAACATATAGGGTAACAGTAAGTCATTGTATAAATATTGGAAATCACATTATCTTTGTAACCTTTGACAAAAAAACATAAAAATTTTATATAAAAATAAATGTATGATTATTGCAAATAACACTTTCTTTTTTTACTTTAAAGTGTTATACTATATACGTATATATCTGACTTTTTTTGCCGAGTCGGTGCGGCTTTTTTTACCGACAATAAACTCTCTTTTGTTAGGAGTGTGTTTTGTGGAAAAGTTTGTTATTCACGGTGGCAATAAACTTCACGGTAACATAAACATCAGCGGCGCAAAAAATGCCGCTTTACCTATAATTGCAGCTTCTGTTTTTGCAAATGATATTTGCCGAATTGAAAATGTTCCGGACATCAGCGATGTTCGTATGATGATAAAAATCCTTGAATTTCTCGGTGCGGAAATCGCAAAACCCGAGCAAGGTGTTATCCTTGTTGATTCAAGAAATGTTTCGCCTGTTACAATACCCGATAAAATGACAAGTAAGCTCCGCGCTTCCTATTACCTTTTAGGTGCGCTTTTAAGCAATTTCGGCAAGGCTTGCGTTGCTCTTCCCGGCGGTTGCTATTTCGGAGTTCGCCCCATCGACCAGCATATCAAAGGCTTTGAAGCTCTCGGTGCTACCGTTGATGTTGAAAATGCACTTGTTAATGTTAAGGCTGATGAGCTTTACGGTTCATCAATTTATCTTGATGTGGTTTCCGTGGGTGCAACAATTAATGTTATGCTTGCCGCAGTTAAGGCAAAGGGGCTTACCGTTATTGAAAATGCCGCGAGAGAACCGCACATAGTTGATCTTGCAAACTTTCTTAATTCTATGGGTGCTGATGTTCGCGGTGCAGGTACAGAGGTTATTAAAATCCGCGGTGTTGAAGAAATGCACGGCTGTACTTACTCCATAATCCCCGACCAGATTGAAGCGGGCACATATATGGTAGCTGCTGCTGCAGTTGGCGGAGATGTTACTATTGATAATGTAATTCCCAAGCACCTTGAATCCATTACAAACAAAATCGAGGACTGCGGTATTACAGTTATCGAATATGACGAAAGCGTAAGAATCATTTCCGAAGGCGGAAAAATGAAGGCTTGCAGAATAAAAACGAGTCCCCATCCCGGTTTTCCCACAGATATGCAACCCCAATTTGCAACGATGCTTTGCCTTTGTAACGGTACAAGCACAGTTGTTGAGGATGTTTGGGACAACCGTTTCAAATACATTGACCAATTAAGACGAATGGGTGCTAACATCATTGTAAACGGTGATACTGCTCTCATTACGGGCGTGGACAAGCTTCACGCTGCTCCCGTTGAGGCAGATGACCTCAGAGCAGGTGCCGCAATGGTTATAGCAGGTCTTATGGCAGACGGTGAAACAACCGTAGGAAATATAAAACTCATTGACAGAGGTTATGAAAACCTTGTAGAAAAGCTTACAGGTGTCGGTGCAGAAATTTCAAGAGTACAATTCGAAGACGAATAATAACCAAAAAGGAATTAATAGTTATGATTAGATTTTGTCCGCTGTTCTCTTCGAGCAGCGGCAATTCTGTTTACATAGGCGATAACGATGGAGGAGTTCTCGTTGATGTGGGCAGAAGTGCCAAACAAACAAATGCAATGTTAAACAATATCGGTATTGATGCAAGTCAAATCAGAGCAATTCTTTTAACCCATGAACATTCCGACCATATTAGCGGGTTAAGTGTTTTTGCCGCAAAGCACAATATACCGGTTTATGCTCCAAACGGAACATTACTTGCTTTGAGACGAAAGGGTGCGCTTTCAGAAAAGCATATTGATATAACTCTGCCGGATACCCCTATCGAAATTGCAGGAATGAAAATTGAGAATTTCAAAACATCTCACGACTGCGCTGACGGAAGAGGCTATGTTATAACAGGCTCGGACGGTTCAACAAAGGTTGCCGTAGCAACGGATACAGGCTACATAACAAGCGAAATTCTTTCAAATATCACAGGTTGTAAGTTGGTTTATATAGAATCAAACCACGATATTGCTATGCTCAGAAGCGGACCTTACCCTTACACACTCCAGCAGAGAATTCTTTCCGATATAGGGCACCTTTCAAATGATGCTTGTGCTGATGCTTTAAGAGCTCTTATCAATAAAGGTTCAACCCACTTCGTTCTCGCTCATTTAAGCAGGGAAAACAACACCCCTGATATAGCTTATAAAACCGCCACATCCGCCCTTTGCGAAATGGGTGCGTTGGAAAACCGAGATTATATTCTGAAAGTAGCAGATCCCGAAAACAATGACAAGCCTTTAGTTATATAATAAAAATTAGTCCGTTTTTTGAACGGACTAATTTTTATTACACAATCTTTTTTATAAGCTCTTCCTTAATCAGCCCGTGACCTGCGGCGGTGGGGTGAACACCATCTGCCGTCCAGTAAGTCGGTGGCATTAATTTTGATGCTTCATCAAATTTTTCCTGCAAAGGAATAAATGTCAAATCATATTTTTCTGCAACATTTTTTGCTGCCTGAGCGTGTAATTTAACATCTGCCAGAAATTCGTCAAAATATCTTTCTGTTCCGCAACCTTTAAGTACAAAAGGCTCCAAAATAAATATTTTAATATTGGGAAGTGCTTCTTTAACCTCTTCAATAAGCATAGAATAAATCACTTCAAACTTTGGTGCCGCAACACCATTCTTTTCATTCAATTCGTGCCATACATCATTAACACCGATAAGTATTGAAAGATAATCAGGCTTATGGTTAATTAAATCCTGCTTGATTCTTGCATATAAATCAACAATTCTGTCACCGCTGATACCTTCATTTATAAATTCATACTTTCCGGGATACTTATACATAAGCTCGGATGCAACAAGATTAGGATAACCAACACCAAAACCGGCTATATTATCTCTGTCGCGACCTGCATCGGTTATGGAATCCCCCTGAAAAACAAACTTAATCATAATTTCACGACCTTTTCTATTGATACTGTTTATGTTTTATGATATACTCACTTATTGTCACCGTTGTAATTTTCTTCAACGGACTCTACCCAGGGACAGATAATTTCGGGAACTACCTTTTCAGGTGTTGCCCAATAAACTGCGTTGTTGATAATTTTCTGCACTTCGGGAATGTAATATGTGGGATTTTCTTCGTGACCGGGTTGGAAATAGAAAACTTTTCCCAGCCCTCTCTGCCAACAGCAACCCGAACGGAAAACCTCTCCGCCCTTAAACCAACCGATGAATACAAGCTCATCAGGCTGAGGAATATCAAAACGCTCACCATACATTTCCTCAACAGGAATATTGAACTGTTCGGGAATATCTTTTGCAATAGGGTGAGATGGATTTATGCACCAAAGTCTTTCTCTGTCGCCATCGCGCCATTTAAGTGAGCAAGTTGTGCCCATAAGTCTTTTAAATGGCTTTGAGAAATGAGCGGAGTGAAGAGCGATAAAGCCCATACCGCGCATTACCCTGTTATAAACTCTTTCAACAAGCTCATCAGGTACACATTCGTGAGCCATATGTCCCCACCAAAGAAGAACATCAGTATTTTCAAGAACGCTTTCGGGAAGACCGTTTTCTGCATCATCAAGAGTTGCGGTTGTTATATTAAGCTCCTCGTCTGTGCCTAAAAAATCGGCAATACAGCCGTGAATACCCTTAGGGTAAACTTTTGCAACAGATTCGCTTTCTTTCTCGTGTCTGCCCTCGTTCCAGATTGTTACATTTATCATAGAAAACACCCTTTCCGTTAGGAATATTTATATATTTATAATATCTTCTTTTGATAAAATAAGCAATGTTTTTTTATACGAAAAATACTTGCTTTTTTTATATAAAGTGGAAAATAAACCCCTTTTCTATTTTAAAAATGTGAGTTCGAAACCATCCTCACACTAAACAAAACTATGGAGTTGATTAAATTGAAAAACAGAAAAAAAATCGTAAACATCTCAGTTGCGGCGATAATTGCGGCTCTTTATGTTGTTTTAACATATCTTGCCTCCGCACTCGGTCTTGCAAACTTTGCCATTCAGGTTCGCTTTTCGGAAGCGCTGACCATTTTACCATTATTCACCCCTGTGGCAATTCCCGGTCTTTTTGCAGGGTGTATTCTTGCAAATATTCTGACAGGTTGCGCTATGTGGGATGTTATATTCGGAAGTCTTGCAACTCTTTTGGGTGCTTTGGGAACATACCTCTTAAGGAAGCATAAAATTCTTGCTACACTTCCGCCTATAATTGCAAACACCCTTATAGTTCCCCCTGTTCTTTTATATGTCTACAATTTAGAGGGAACATATTGGTTCTTCACTCTTACGGTTTGCTTAGGAGAAATAATTTCTTGCGGAATTCTGGGCACACTTCTCAGAAAAAGTCTTGAAAAGACCAATTTATTAAACAGAATAAAATAAATCTCTTTAAGGGGTTTATTTTTTCTTTTTATTGGAGTATAATTTTAATAACTTTTAATCCTATTTCCGAAAGGATTTTTCAATATGTTAATTGACGACGTTATAAAAACTGCCAAAAGAATACATTTTATCGGTATCGGTGGCAGCGGAATGTGTCCACTTGCAGAAATTTTACACGCCCAAGGTCACTATCTTACAGGCTCTGACAATAACGAATCAGATACATTAAAGCGTATTCGCGCTCTTGGTATTCCCGTTACAATGGGTCAGAAAGCAGAAAATGTTGAGGGTGCAGATATGGTTGTTTACACAGCTGCTCTTCTCCCTGACAATCCCGAGCTCGTTGCCGCAAAGGAAAGCGGAATTCCCACCTTTGAACGTAGCAAATTATTCGGTTATTTCACAAGAAAATACGATAACTGCATCGGGGTTTGCGGTACTCATGGCAAAACCACCGTTACATCAATGCTCACTCATATTTTAATAGACAATAATTTTGACCCATCTGCAGTTATCGGCGGTAAATTGCCGTTAACCGGTACTAACGGCAGAGTGGGTAAAAGCGATATTCTCGTTTGTGAGGCTTGTGAATACAAGGACACTTTCCTTGACCTGACACCCGATATCAGTGTTATTCTGAATGTAGACAGAGACCATATGGAATATTTCAAGACCCTCGAAAATCTTGAAGCATCTTTCAGAAAATTCGCAGATATGTCAACAAAAGCGGTTATTTATAACGGTGATGACCAAAATACTCTTGACAGTATAAATGGTATCAGTGAAGGAAAAACAATGATTTCCTTCGGTAAAAACGAAAATTGCAAATATGTAGCTAAAAATGTTTCTTACAATAATGGTGCTTTCCCTTGCTACGACCTTTATATTGATGGTGAATACAAAGAGAGAATTGAATTAAGCGTGCCCGGCGAACACAATGTGCTCAACTCTCTTGCAGTAATTGCTTCGGCTATGTACTGCGGTGCAAGTGTTGAACAATGTAAAAACAGTATTCTCACATTTAAGGGCGCCGGAAGAAGATTTGAATTTTTAGGCACATATAACGGCGCTGATATTGTTGACGATTATGCTCACCATCCTGCAGAGCTTGAGGTTACCCTTTCAGCTGCAAAGAAAATGGATTACAAACGCGTTTGGGCTGTTTTCCAACCATTCACCTTTAGTCGCACTAAAATGCATTTAAATGCCTTTGCGGAGGCTCTTTCAATTGCTGATAAAGTCGTTATGACAGAGATTATGGGTTCAAGAGAAATTAACACCTATGGTATTACCACTCAGGACCTTGCAGATGAGATTGAAGGCTCTGTTTGGTTTGATACATTTCCTAAAGTTGCCGATTATCTTAAAGAAAACATCGGCGAAGGTGATTTGGTTCTCACCCTCGGTTGCGGTGATGTTTATAAAATCGCAAAAATACTTTTAGATAAAGAATAACAAAACAAATATGACCCTATGAGAAAAATAATAATTTTTTCTCATAGGGTCATAAAGTTAAAAGAGTCTGACTTTTTGGAGTCAGACTCTTTTTCTCTTAATTAAACTAATTCAAGAATGCACATCTCTGCTGCGTCACCGCGGCGAGCTTCAGTCTTGATAATACGGCAGTAACCGCCGTTAACATCTTTGTACTTGGGAGCGATCTCGTCAAAAAGCTTTTTAACGACATCTTCCTTAGTAATATATGCCATTGCCTGTCTCTTATTGTGGAGACTGTCAACTTTAGCGAGAGTAATCATTTTTTCTGTCATAGCGCGAACTTCTTTAGCTCTTGTAACAGTTGTTGTCATCTTACCGTTTTCAAGTAAAGATGTAACCATATTACGAAGCATTGCGTTACGGTGATCACTTGCTCTGCCGAGTTTTCTGGTTCCGGGCATCTAAATCACTCCTTTGTAGAAAATACGAATTTCTTATTCGTCTTCATCACGAAGAGAAAGGTCAAGAGAAGCCAATTTAGCAACAACCTCGTCAAGAGATTTTCTGCCAAGGTTTCTAACCTTCATCATATCGTCTTCAGTTTTATTGATTAAATCTTCAACAGTATTGATACCGGCTCTCTTGAGACAGTTAAATGAACGAACTGAAAGGTCAAGTTCTTCAATAGTCATTTCAAGAACCTTGCCCATAGAGGTATCGTCTTTAACAACCATAATCTCTGTATTTGAAACTTCATCAGAAAGCTCAACAAAGAGATTGAGGTGCTCAGTAAGAATTTTTGCAGCAAATGAAACAGCTTCTTTAGCAGAAATTGTTCCGTCTGTCCAAACATCAATAGTGAGCTTGTCGTAGTCGGTAATCTGACCTACACGGAAGTTGGATACTGTGTAGTTAACCTTGTCTACGGGAGAATATACAGAGTCTACCGGAATTACACCGATAACTGTCTGCATCTTCTCTTTGTTCTTCTCACTTGTTACATAGCCTCTGCCGTTTTCAAAAACGATTTCCATATAAAGCTTTGCCTTGTCGCCAAGTGTAGCTATATGAAGGTCTCCGTTTAAGATTTCTATCTCGTGGTCTGTAACGATATCCTTTGCCAAAACTTCGCCTGCACCGGTTGCTTCGATGTAAACTGTCTTGGGGGCATCGGAATAAACCTTAGCTATGATTCTCTTTACGTTTAAGATGATTTCTGTAACATCTTCCTTAACGCCGGGGATTGTAGAGAACTCATGGAGAACTCCGTCAATCTTGACGCTTGTGGGTGCAGCACCCGGGAGAGATGATAAAAGAACTCTTCTTAACGCATTACCTAAAGTTGTGCCGTAGCCTCTTTCTAACGGCTGTACTTCAAATTTTGCATATCTGGCATCGGTCTTGTCGTCTACTCTTTCAAGACCGGGTTTTACCATTTCGATCATACTGTAACCCTCCATTCAAAAACCATAATTATTTTATATCTGAGGGTAGCCTTATTATTTAGAATACAACTCGACAATGAGATGTTCTTCGATGTCTAAGTCGATGTCGTCTCTCTGAGCCAAAGCTACAACCTTCGCCTGCATGGTGTTTGTGTCAAGGTCAAGCCACTTGGGAACAGCCTTGCCTTCTGTCTGTTCTAAGATAGCCTTGATCTTAGGAAGGGATCTGCTGCCTTCCTTAATTGCTATAACCTCGCCGGGCTTAACAAGATAAGAAGGAATGTTTACCTTCTTGCCGTTAATCTGGAAATGACCATGTACAACGAGCTGTCTTGCTTCTGCTCTGGAAAGAGCAAATCCAAGTCTGTAAACAACATTGTCTAAACGGCTTTCGAGTACCTGCAACAGGTTTTCACCTGTTACACCGCTCTTCTTGTTAGCAAGTTCAAAATAGTGTGCGAACTGGCTTTCAAGAACACCGTAATATCTCTTAGCTTTCTGCTTTTCTCTGAGCTGCTGACCATAGTTAGAAAGCTTCTTTCTGCTCTGACCGTGCTGGCCGGGAGCATATTCTCTTTTATTGATTGCGCATTTTTCGCTGTAGCATCTTGCACCTTTTAAGAACAACTTCTGTCCTTCTCTTCTGCAAAGACGGCAAACTGCGCCGGTATATCGTGCCATGTGTTACACCTCCTGTAATCAGACTCTTCTTCTCTTGGGCGGTCTGCAACCGTTGTGAGGAATCGGAGTTACGTCTTTAATCATTGTTACTTCAAGGCCTGCTGTCTGAAGAGCTCTGATTGCAGCTTCTCTTCCGGCACCGGGACCCTTTACAAATACTTCAACGGACTTTAAGCCGTGTTCCATAGCAGCCTTTGCAGCAGTTTCTGCAGCCATCTGTGAAGCAAAAGGTGTGCTCTTCTTAGA
>JAZOAO010000012.1:0-153255 GCA_045595505.1 Acutalibacteraceae bacterium
CCGAGAACAGAACCTACCGTACCGATTGTCTGGAAAAGTGACTGTAATTTTGAGTCACCCAAAGAGTCTGTGAAATAGTAAACTGCTGTTGAACTTGTAAGATACCAACCTGCATTCGAAAGCATTGCAAATACGATAAATACAACAAGCTGGTCATTACTCTTGATAACCTCAAAAATCTGTTTAAGGCTGAATTTTTTCTTTTCGCCATAAACAACATTTGTTTCTTTTGTAATGAGAATACAAACGAGTGCAAAGAACACAAGTGCAATACCGCAAATCCCTGCCCAACGGGAAAATCCTGTTGCGCTATATCCTTTTTCATCAGTCATCCCGCTTGAAAGTAACGGACAGATAATAGGTGTTAAAATTGAGATAATACCCTGACCGATACCTGAAAATGTTCGTGCAACCGTTGCAACAAGATTTCTTTCCTTTTCTTCGCTTGTAAATGACGGCACCATTGACCAATAAGGAATATCAGCCATTGTGTTTGTCATACCCCAACCAACATAAAGCACTGCAACATAAATGTAAAGAGGTATTCCGCCAAGCTCAAAACCGGGATTTGAGAATAAAAGGGCAAGAACAACCGCATTACAGCAAGAGCCAATAATAATCCAGGGGCGGTATTTACCCATTTTTGTTTTTGTGTTGTCAACAATTGTGCCCATCATAGGGTCATTAAAACCGTCCCATATACGAGCAACAGGGGTCAGAAATAAAAGGAATTTCTTATTGAGATGCAAAATATCAGTTAAATATTTTGCAAGGTAGGAATAAAAAAGTCCGTAGCTTAAATCGAGACCAACCGCACCCACACCATAAGAAAGCATATCTTTCAATTTACCTTTTTTCATTTCCTTTTCCTCCGAAAAAAGAATTTATAAATGAATTATACCAATTAAACATTATAATAGCAATATTAATTTTCTTGACAAAAAAGAACAAAGTGATACCAACCAGTATCAGTCGGTATCACTTTGAGTAACTTACATTTCAATCGGTTTTATGTTAAAGCAGAAGCCTAAATATTTTTCATCAAAGAGTCGGTTGTTTTCATCATTGTTAAGCTCACCGCTTTCGCTCAAAGCATTGAAGCGTGCATCAATGTTGAAAATTGTATAAGGCTCTTTTTCTAATTCAAAATCGTGCTTCTTTTCTGTTAACTGCTCTGCAGAATAGTGGGAAGCGTTGAATGAGAATTCTTCCGCACCGCAGAAGCCTGTAACGAAAAGTCCGTTACCGCCTTTTTTGCCGACAGCAACTCTTCTTGTTTTAAAGTGTGAGGAGTTTTCCTGAGGACGAATGTAGTGAACGAAATTATCTGTTACAGTTAATTCATATTCGCCGAAACGAGTGGCTTTATATCTGTCGGGATAGGTTTCTGTTTCACCAAGACCGAAATATTTAATGTTTTCAAATTCCTCATTCATAAGAAGCTCAAGACCGAGACGGGGAAGAAGCGGTGCATTTTCGCGAATTTCACCCCAAAGACCAATATCAACAGAGCCGTCACCGTGGAAAATGTGAGTAAGCTTGCCTTTTAAAATCGGAGGATTTGCAGGTCCGCCCAGAGCAATTTCAGAGTAAATTGTAACCTTGTTGTTGCCCTCTTCAATATTTGTGAAATATGTCTTCTGTGCAATATGATGAAGGTGGTTTGCAACCCATTCGTCAACAGAGCCTCTGTTATAAGCGGGTGCGTGCCACATTTTGAATTTAACGGGAGCTTCAAGATATTCCTTGCCGTCCTTTTTAATGGAAGCAATTCTGCCGTAAGGCTTGTCAAAGGTGTATTCAACATTACCGCAGGTGATAACTGCGTATCTGTCGGTATCTTCAAGAGCAACCTTGTTGCCCTCTTTATGTGCAACTGCTTTTTCGGTTTCAATTTCAAACTGTAAGAATCCGATTTCATAGCCCTTTTCTGCCCAAGGAGTATCATTCTTCTGGCAGATTGATGCAGTTACGAAGCAGTCATCAAAAAGCATATAGTCACTTTCATCAAAGAGCTTGTATGTAACAGCACCTTGAGGTGCAATTTCAAGTGTTTCAATTTCACCCTCTGCAATAACCTTTTCGTTCGAGGTTAATTTCCATTTCAATGTGAGGTCAGAAAGTGTTGTGAAATAGCGAACACTCTTAACAGTCAATTCACCGTTTTCATAGGTTGCTCTGAAAGGCTCATAAACCTTTTTCATATCAAAATAACCGGGGCGGGGAGTTCTGTCGGGGAAAACAAGACCGTCAAGACAGCAAATTCCATCATTGGGGAAATCGCCGAAGTCACCGCCGTAGTAGTAACGGGGATTGCCGTTTTCATCGGGAATGTTTATAGCGTGGTCGGTAAGCTCCCAGATACAGCCACCGCAGAAATTATCGTATTTATCAACAAGCTCCCAGTAATCATATACGTCACCTGTGGACATAGAGCAAACATATTCGCACATATAGAAGGGCTTGTCGTATTCTTCATTTTGGCAGTAAGCATCAATGTAATTAACACCTGCGTACATTCTGCTTTCTACATCGGAAATATCCTTGAAGCATTCGCCTTCGGGGACAGCCTTGAATTCAAGGTGAGCATTTTCATAGTGAACAATGGCATTCTCATTGCGGGATTTTATATAATTTCTCATAGCTCTGTGGTTTTTACCGCAACCGCTTTCGTTACCCAGAGACCACATAATAACGCAACCGTGGTTTTTATCTCTTTCAAAGAGTCTTGCAGCTCTGTCAATATATGCTGCTTCCCATTCATCAACAGTTGAAAGCATTGACCAACGCATCCAGTCCCAGTCTGCATCGGTATTAAAGCCCATACCGTGAGTTTCAATGTCTGCCTCGTCAACAATATAGAAGCCGAGAGCTTCGCAAAGGTCTAAAAATCTCGGGTCGTTGGGGTAGTGGGAGGTTCTGATGCAGTTAACGTTTGCACGTTTTAAAAGAAGTAAATCTTCAACCATTTGCTCTTTTGAAACAACATAGCCGTCGAGAGTTGAATCGTGGCGGTTGATACCGCGGAGCTTGACACCCTTGCCGTTAATAAGGAAAACCTTGTTTTCAATTTTAATCTCGGAAAGTCCAATTTGGAAAGGAACAATTTCATCCTCAACAGTAAGGAAAAGAGTATATACATAAGGTGTTTCGTCATTCCACATTAAAGGATTCTGAATTTCAATTGTGAAAGCAGAAGTTGCACTTTCGCTTGTGGCAATAACATCACCCTTAGGAGAAGCAAGTCCGTAAAGAATGGGTGCATTACCAACCAAGTCACATTCAACAGTAAGAGTCGCAAGGGAATAATCCTCATTAAAGCTCTTTCTGATATAAACATCCTTCAAACGGTTTTTGCTACGGGAAAGAATATAAACTTCTCTGAAAATACCTGAAAGGCGGAAATAATCCTGGTCCTCAAGATATGAGCCGTCGCACCATTTAACCACAACAACAGTAATTCTGTTTTTACCCTCATAAAGATATTTTGAAATATCAAATTCACTTGTGCAGTGGGAAACCTGACTGTAGCCAACAAATTCGCCGTTAATTAAAAGATAGAAGCAGGAAGAAACACCCTCAAAGGTGATAATATTATCTCTTTCAAGCATTTCAGCGCTAACATCAAATTCCTTAATAAAAACAGAACAAGGGTTATCCTCGGGAACGTGGGGCGGGTCTGTGGGGAAGGGATATTTAAGGTTGGAGTAAAGGGGAGAATCGTGGTAAATGTTCTCATAAAGCTGAATGTTACCGGGCACCTTTACCAAGGGTAAATCCTTTTTATCAAAATCTGCAGTAAGATAGGCTTCGTCTAAATCCTCAAAGCTGTCAAAGAATTTAAAGCTCCAGTCATCACCGCAAAGGTTTGTTAAATAGTAAGATTTGTTTCTGTCGCCTGAAAGTGCATCTTCAAGATTATCATACGGAACGAAATACGCACGAGGACTTTCGGTACCAACGTGTAGGTGTTCAAGACTTTTGTGATAGGGCTTACATTTCATTTTAGTTACCTCGTAATCAGATTTTTGCATCCCATAAACCGCAGAAACTGTCAATGGGGTCAGTTCCTTTGAAAGCCGAGGGACCTTCAAGGAGATTGTCCACAAGTGCATCAAGTGTGTGGGGCTTACTGTCATAAGCATTTATATAGGTGCGTACTTGGGGAATGTCTGCAAGCATTGTGGGAGCATTAACGCTTATTGCAACTACGGGGAGCTCGAATACATACCACGGGATTTCTCCGCCACCCTTTGAAAGACCGAAGCTGGGTCTGCCGTTTGCAACATCGCAAAGGGTGATTACTAAATCCTGCTCCGACACGAAATCTGCAATAGCATTTTTACCTGCAAAATACAAATTGAGACTTGGTTTTTCACCTGCGGCAATTTTTTTCTTCATCTGCTCGATAGGGCTTTCATAAATAAATGCATCAAAACCGCGCTCAATAAGTCTGTCACGAAGCTCTTCTGCGGGAGTTTTCTTGCCTGCGCCACCCATAACCATTTGCACAAGAGAATCCATAGCACCTGCTGCACCTTTAAGATAAACAATCATAATACGTTTGTATTTCTCGGGAGTTAACGGAAGCACACCGGCATCCTTGTATTTTACAAGAGTGATACTGTCACGGCTGATTTGTTCAGCTGCATTTTTATATTCCGATTTTCCCATAACCTCTGAAGCAGGCTTTGAAGGAACAAGCTCTTCTCGTTTGTGAAGTTTCATATGAGCTTTAAGACCAATAATTCTTGTAAGAGCCTCTGCCATTCGTTCTTCGGAGATAATACCTGTTTTGTATGCATTAAGCATTGTGTTGAAGTCTTCGTCAGGGTCATTGAAGAAAAGGAACATATCGCAACCTGCGTTAATGGCGGCAGGGAGCATTTCTTTTCTTGTCATTCTGTCGGTCATAGCAACCATATGGCTTGCATCTGTAACCACCATACCGTTAAAACCTAATTTATCACGCAATAAGCCCGTCATTATTTCGGGACAGAGAGTTGCGGGAAGAAGCTCCTCGTCAGTAATGTCGGGACGAACCTCACGCATATATTCGCGCATCATAATATGACCGCCCATTACTGCTTCAAGACCGCCGTCAATTAAGGTTTTATATACATGGCCATAGGTTTCCATCCATTTCTTTTCACCAAAGGAGTTAAGGTTGTTTGAAATGTGAGCATCACGGAAATCCTGACCGTTACCGGGGAAATGCTTTGCAGCACAAGCGAAGCCATCAATAGTGTGAGCACCGTCGAGATATGCACGACTCATTTCGGCAACGCGCTTGGGGTCGTTACCGAATGCACGGGCAACAACCTCGGTATTTTCCCAATTGTAGTGGATATCGCAAACGGGGGCAAAAGCCATATTGCAACCAATTGCGGCAGCTTCTTCATTTGAATATTTACCTAATTCATAAGCGTGTTCTTTTTTTCCTGTTGCACCGATTTTTATACCGCCTGCAATAAATGTTCCGTCGGCACAGGCACCGTCACCGCCCATTTCAGTGTTACATGCAATTATCAAGGGGATTTTTGCATATTTCTGTAAGGTGGCATTTTGCATTTGTACCGCCGTTGAAGGCATAGCGTTATATCGGCATCCGCCAAGGTGGTATTTTTCCATCAATTCCTTGAGATAATCTTCCTTGATGTCTGCAGTAAGCTGGAAAAACAACTGACCAACCTTTTCTTCATCGCTCATAGAAGCAATAGTGCTTTCAACCCAGGCAATGTCCTCATCTGAAAGATAATAAGGATTTGCTTTTAAATTAACCATTTTTGTTACCTCCGAGATTATTTAAAAATTGTGTTTTTTTATTTTCCTGATATTTTCCGCCGTAGTTATTATTTATAAAAAGCTCAAAGCCTTTGTTAATAAATTCAACCCAGGAGTCAGTTTCCTTTCGGACTAATATGGGATAATAATAAACTCCGTTTTGCTCTGCCGCCTGCATATCACCGGGAGCATCACCACACATTAAAACATTTTCGGGGGCATAGCCCTTTTTCAAAAGCTCTCCTATGCAGAAAGCCTTGCTACCGTCGTTTTGAGTCAGCACAATGTCCGTGTGGGGAAGTAAACCGTGACGTTCCCATTCCTCTAAAACTGCATTGAGATTTGCACTTGAAACTATTGCAACATCTGCTCTTTTGTGGGCAAATTCGAGAGCTTCACAGGCTTTTTCAAAGGGCTTGATTTCACTTTCGGGAAGTGCTTTTATTTTTTTATTTACAGCTTTACTCCAAGAAAGTGCCTTTTTGAAAATTTTATTATCACTTCTGCTTTCTATTTCACGAACAAGGGCATCATTGGAAAGCTCATCGCTCTCTTTAACCCATTTTGAAAGCTTTTCAACATCTTCAATAGGGCAGAACTTTTCATTTACCTCGCTCAAAGCAAGGGAAAGACCTTTGAAACGGTTTATACCACGAGTCATTGTGTAAAGATTAACTTCATTCCAATGTTCAAGGATTTCATTCTGCCACTTTTCCAGGCTCCATTCTTCAACCATACAAGGACCAAAGCAAGTGAAGTGCTTAATGTCCATTGTGTCCATAGCACAACCATCGCTGTCAACGCAAAGAAGAAAATCCTTCGTCTTCTTAAATTCGGAAAGGGTAACCATATACTTAATCCTTTCTTGATATTAAATTTGTTTAAATCGTATATATATTATTTACATTGTACAATAAAAATTATGTGTTGTAAATATAAATAGGAACATATAAATTCAAAAAATTGTAAAAAATCTATAAATTAAAAAATTATTATTTACCTCTTGATTTTTTTAAATCAATTGGTTATAATAGCAAGGCACTTTACAAGAGGTGCAGAATTTAATTTGTAAATTCTTTGAACAGATGGAGAGTTGTCCGAGCTGGTCGAAGGAGCACGATTGGAAATCGTGTAAACGGCCAAAACCGTTTCGTGGGTTCGAATCCCATGCTCTCCGCCAAAAGCAAAAACCACCATTTTGGGTGGTTTTTTGTTTTTTGTTTGAATGTGTAAAAAGGGGTTCGAACCCCCTCGGCGAAGCCGAACATAATCGGGTGTTTGCGAAGCAAACGATGGGCAGAGCCCATCGAATCCCATGCTCTCCGCCAAAAAACCGCCAAATCTTTTTAAAATAAAGGGTTTTGGCGGTTTTATTTTTTCATTTTTCTTTCCTTGTTTGTTCGCCTCTATGTTGTTTTTATTGCTTTTAAAAAATATATAGTTTATAATGAAACAGGTGATTAAAATGAAAAAAACAATTTTAATAATTCTCGGCAGTTTGTTAGCTCTTGTCCTTGTGGTGGCAATTGTTCTTGTTGGTAACACTTTTATGTATTACCCCCATTATAAAGAAAATAAAAAGGCTGTCACAATTGAACCCAAAGAAGATAACATAAAAATGATGAGCTATAATCTTCGTTGCATCAGTCCTACCGACTGGGGCAAAAAGGGTTGGTTTTACCGAGCGGATTTGATTATTGAAGATATTAAAGAAGAAAAGCCCGGTGTTATCGGCTTTCAGGAAGCAACCAAATGGCATTATTCATATCTCGTTGACACCTTAAAAGGTTACGATTCTGTTATTACATATCGTGACGATGCCTTTAATTCCGAGGGTTGCCCCATATTCTATAATACAGAGCTTTATAGCCTTGTTGATAAAGGCTCGTTTTGGCTTTCCGAAACCCCCGAGGTACCAAGTAAATCCTGGGGTGCACAGTTTAACAGAGTGTGCAGCTATGTAATTCTTACAGAAAAAGCAACAAATAAAGATTTTGTTGTTTTCAATACCCATTTAAGCCACGTCAGCGATGAAGCAAGAATTAACGGTATTCAGGTTGTGCTTGATAAAATCAGTCAGTTTGGTTCACTTCCCTCAGTTATTATGGGCGATTTTAATGCAGAAGAGGGCTCTGTTACCTATAACAGCGTAACGGAAAACTTCCTTGATGCTAAATATGAAACTGAAAACGCGTCGGAATTGCATACATATAACGGTTGGAATAATCCCGAGAAATTCAAACGTATTGACTATTTTATGATTTCCAAAAAGGGTGTAAAGGTTAATTTATACAATGTTCTTTCGGGTGTTCAGAATGGTGAGCTTACAAGTGACCATTGCCCCATTATAATCGAAATTAATTTAGAGAATTAAAACGCAATCACTCGGTTAAGAAAAAATATCTTAACCGAGTGATATAATTTTTATAACTCTTCAATAAACTCGCCTATACGCTCAAGCGCCTTAATAATATGCTCCGTTGAGTAGCAGTAGGAGGCTCTTACAAACCCTTCTCCGCCTTTGCCGAAAGCAGTACCGGGAACAACCGCAACCTTTTTACTTTCAAGTAGTTTTTCGCAAAATTCTTCGCTTGAAAGCCCTGTGCTTTTGATGCAGGGGAAAGAGTAAAACGCACCTTTAGGTTCCCGGCAGGTAAGACCTAATTTGTTAAAGCCGTTTACAATAAGTCTTCTTCTGCGATCATATTCCGCTCTCATTTTCTCAATTGCTTCGTCACCGTTTTTGAGAGCTTCAACAGCTGCATATTGAGAGGTGGTGGGAGCGCACATTATGGCATATTGATGAATTTTTGTTATCTGTTGCATAAGGGGTTCCGGACCGCAGGCGTAGCCAAGTCGCCAACCTGTCATAGAATATGCCTTTGAAAAGCCGTTAACGGTAATTGTTCTCTCCCACATACTATCTATTGAAGCGGGTGAAACGTGTGTGTAATCTCCGTAGGTCAGCTCGGAATAAATTTCATCGGAAATAACGATTATATTTGTATCCTTGAGAATTTCTGCAATTTTTTCTAAATCCTCTTTCTCCATAACCGCACCTGTTGGGTTGCAGGGATAGGGGAGAATAAGTGCCTTTGTTTTAGGTGAAATTGCATTTTTCAGCTCTTCCGGTGTTACCTTGAAATCGTTCTCTGCTTTTGTTTCAATGATAACGGGAACACCGCCTGCAAGGCTTGTTATAGGCTCGTAGCATACATAACTGGGTTGGGGAATAATAACCTCATCACCGGGAGCAACAATTGCTCTTATTGCTCCGTCAATTGCCTCACTTCCGCCAACAGTAACAAGAATTTCCGTTTCAGGCTTATATTCAAGATTATATTTCCTTTTTAAATATGCGGAAATTTCTCTTCTTAATTCAATTGTACCTCTGTTGGCACTGTATTTTGTTCGTCCTCTTTCAAGGGAGTTAATGCCTGCTTTTCTGATGCTCCAAGGGGTTTGAAAATCCGGCTCACCAACGCCGAGAGATATAACATCCTCCATTATGGCGGCAATATCAAAAAATTTTCTTATACCCGAGGGCTTGATTTCAGTTACTGCAGGGTTTAAAACCTTACCGTAATCAATCATAAATGAACTGCCCCCTGGTATCTTCCTCGGTGTCGAAAAGCTCAACATCAAGCTCTTTGTAACGACGCATAACAAAATGAGTCGCAGTTGATGTCACGGAATCAATTGTTGCAAGCTCTCTTGCAACAAAACGGGCAACATCCTGTAAAGTTTTGCCTTTAACAACAACGTTAAGGTCATAAGAGCCTGACATAAGATAAACCGACTCTACCTCGTGAAAGGACATAACCTTTTCTGCAACCTCTTCAAAGCCTGAATCAGCTTTGGGAACAACATTGAGCTGAACAATTGCAGAAACATAAGCATCGTCATACTGATCCCAGTTAATAACAGCCTTGTAGCCACGGATCATACCGTCCTTTTCAAGCCGGTCAATTTCTGCTTTGACCTCGTTTTCAGTCGAACCAAGCATTGTTGCAATTTGCTCGGGAGTATAGCGTGCATTTTTACTTAAAAGCTTTAAAATTTCATATTTCATAATATATTTCCTTTACATCAAATCTTCGTTATAATGCGCTCTTTCGCCACCGATAAATTTCGGTCTGACTCTTGCTGCAGTAACTGTCGCATTTCCGATTTTATTGTTTTTCAGCCTTACGGGAACTGCAACTTTTTTCAAATGCATACCGATTAAGGTTGAGCCGATGTCAAGCCCTGCATCTGCTTTAATTTCTTCAAGGGCAACAGGGTTTTTGAATGTGCTATAAGCCACCGTTGCAAAAGAACCGCCTGCTTTGGGTTGAGGTACAACATTAACAAATTCCCCATTGGGAGTTGCTTCCGCTTCAACAATAATTGCTCTGTTAAGGTGTTCACAGCACTGAGCCGCAACAAAAACGCCACGTTCAATAGCGGCTTCGTAAATACCGGTAAAAATCTCTTTTGCAGTTTCGGGTGAGGAATTAGTGCCGATTGTGTCACCTATAACCTCACTTGTTGAGCAACCGACAACAAGAATCTGCCCTTTTTTTAATTTCCCGATTTCAATTATTTCCTTTGCGGCTGAATAAGCCTGTTTCTTAATAGTATCCATAACAGTACCTCGCGTTTGGTTTTACCTTTTATATTCTACACGCTTTTTAAAAAAAGTAAAGGATAAATATTGATATGTAAGCGATTTTTTGCTAAAATAAGAGGGTGAAAACATAATTAAAGAGGTGTTACAATGGCAGTTAAATTCAATGAGGATAAAGAGGTCGTTGCAAAAATCAAAGAGGGTCTTAAAATGAAGGGCGGTTATTGTCCTTGCAGACTTGAAAGGACGGAAGATAATAAATGTATCTGTAAAGAATTCCGTGAACAGATTAAAGACCCTGATTTTGAGGGATATTGCCACTGTATGCTTTACTACAAATCAAAGGATTAAAGATTGAGAGGAAAATAAATATGGCAGAATTAACAATTACAAGTCAGAATTTTGAAGAATTAGTTTTAAAAAGCGAAAAGCCTGTTTTGCTTGATTTCTGGGCAGTATGGTGTGGTCCTTGTCAGATGATTGCACCAACAATTCACGAAATATCGGAAGAAAGGGAAGATATTGTTGTGGGCAAGGTTAATGTTGATGAGGAAATAGACCTTGCAAGAAAATTCGGTATTGAAAGCATACCTACGCTTCTTGTTTTTAAAAACGGTGAGCTTGTTAACAAGGGAATAGGACTTATGCCTAAAGCAAGCATATTAAATTTAGCAGATGTCTGATTTTTTGAAACTCGCTTCGGCGAGTTTCCTTATTTTATTACATATTTATTACAAAATGCTCACTTTGTTTGACAGTTGACAAGATTTATAGTATTATTTATGGGTATAATTGGAATAGGTATTATGTGAAGTTGTATCTGCTTTTGAAAGGTTTGTTATTGAGTTTATGTTTATTGATTTGGAGGGGCTTGACGGTTGCGGTAAAACCACCCAGACCGACCTTGTCTGCAAAAGGCTTTCTCAGGATGGAATTGATTATAAAAAAATAAAACTTCCCGATTATGAAAGTGAGTCGAGTATTCTTGTAAGAAAATATCTTGCAGGGGATTTTGGTAAGAATGCAGGGGACGTAAATGCCTATGCAACATCAGTTCTTTATGCCGCCGACAGATTTGCTTCCTATACAGAAAAATGGAAAGAGGAATATCTTCAGGGCAAACTGATTTTTGCAGACCGTTATACTCCTGCCAATGCAATTTATCAGATGACAAAGCTTGATAAGAATGAATGGGACGAGTATCTTGATTGGCTTTTCGATTTTGAATATAACAAAATAGGTATCCCTGCTCCCGAAGTGGTCATTTTCCTTGATATGCCCGTTGAGGTTTCTCAAAGACTTATGACACAGCGTTATGAGGGCGATGAAAACAAAAAGGATGTTCACGAAGCAAATGTGGAGTTTCTCAATGCTTGTCGTGAAGCGGCACTTTACGCGGCAGATAAATGCGGATGGGTAGTTGTTCCTTGCGCTTGTAATGATGAACCCCTCCCCATTCAAGAAATAAACGACACAGTATATAAAATTTTACTTGAAACAATAAAGAAATAATTACTATGCTTGATTTTCAACCTGTAAAAATTGAAGACAGAAATTTGATTTTAAAGAATATTCCCGAAAGTGCTTCGCAGATTTGTGACTTTTCTTTTGGAAATATTTTCTGCTGGAGTGTTGGGGAGAATACCCGAATTGCAGAAAAAAACGGTTTCCTCTTTCTTCGCTCTCGATTTAACGGAGTTAAAAGCTATGCTTTCCCTTGGGGAAAAGGCGATATAAAAACTGCTCTTAAAATTATAGAGGAGGATGCAAAGGAACGAAACGCAGAATTCAGTTTCTATTGCCTCAATGAAGAGCAGGCGGAAATCCTCAAAGGAATCTATGGCGAGAAAATCCGTTTAGAAGAGCAGAGGGATTTTTTTGATTATGTTTATCTTCGTGAAAATCTTGCAACCCTAAAAGGCAGAAAATATCACTCTAAAAAGAATCACGTTAACTCCTTTTGTAAAAAATTCAACTACTCTTATGAAGTGCTTAATGAGGATAATTTAAAAGAGGGTTTGGAATTTTCTCGTCTTTGGCATAAAGGTGGAGAAAGAAACCCAAAGCTTGACGAAGAAATGCTTGTTATTGAAACAGCGTTTAAGAATTTCAATGAATTGCATTTATCAGGTGCGATTTTAAGAGTTGACGGAAATATTGTTGCATACGCTTTAGGTGAGGCGATGCCCGACGGCAAAACCTATTGCACTCATTTTGAAAAAGCCTCACCCGATTATCTTACTGCATATGCGGTGATAAATAAATTATTTGCAGAAAAATCTCTTGGAGATTTTGAATATATAAACCGTGAAGATGATGCAGGGGTTGAGAATTTAAGAAAAGCAAAAAACTCTTATCATCCTGAGCATTTCGTTAAAAAATACTATGGAAAAATCCTTTGAAATACGCTTTCCGTTTGAAAGCGATTATGAAATTTTAAAAGAACTTTGGAAAACTTCTTTTGATGACAGTGAAGCAAGTCTTGATTTCTTTTTTGAGAAATCTGTTTCTCCCGACAGAGTGTTGGCGGTTTTTCAAAACGGAAATCCCGTAAGCGCTTTATATATGCTTGAAAGCGAAATTATAAAAGATAAGAAAACTTATTCCGCTTACTATATTTATGCAGTTTGTACCCACCCCGATTATCGCGGAAAGGGTTTTATGAGAAGTCTTTTTGAAAAGCTTTTTACAGTAGCAAGGGCAAGAAAAATCGACTATCTGTTTCTTGTTCCCGAAGAGGAATATCTTTTTAAAATTTATGAAAAAATCGGTTTTAAAACAGGTTTTTCATATTCGAAAGAATTGGTTTTCAAAAGGGATTTCAATGTAACTGAAAAAATCAAAAATACAAAGCTTACTTATGATGCTTACAGAAAATATGTTTTTGAAAGCCCTGTGAATGTTCCCGTTGCAATTCTTAAAGAAAGTACATTTAATTCTTTCTTTAATTCCGTAAGCGGTGAAGTGAAAACAGTTTATATAGAAAATGAGGGCTATGTCATTTATGAAGAAACAGAAGAAAAACTTACTGTTTTCGAGCTTTTCGGTAATGAAAAACTCCTTTTAAATGCGATTTTTCAGAGCACTCAAAAAGAAAAAATATTTTACAGACAAATATCAAATAAAAATCCAATTCCCCATGGAATGGTCTACAAATTAAATGAGGCTCCCGAAATCCGAAACGGATTTTTCGGAATACCTTATTCAAACTGAGAGGTCACAAAATGATTTATGTATTTCTTGCTAACGGCTTTGAAGAAATAGAGGCACTTGCACCTGTTGATTTTTTGTTGAGAGCAGGTTTAGAGGTTAAAACGGTTGGCGTCAGCGGTAAATTCTGCAGAGGGGCTCACGGAATAAATGTTGAAACAGATATTCTTTTAGAGGATGTTGTGCTTGATTCTAATCTTCAAGGTATCATTCTTCCCGGCGGAATGCCCGGAGCAGAAAATCTTAATGCTTCAGAAAATGTGCAAAAAGCAATTGACTATTGCGCCGAAAACGGAAAAATAATAGGTGCAATTTGTGCCGCACCGTTTATTCTTGGCAGAAAAGGTCTTTTGAAAGGGAAAAAAGCTACCTGTTTCCCGGGCTTCGAGGATGAACTTGTTGGCGCAAGCCTTGTAGAATCAGGAGTTATTATAGATGGCACAATTGTTACCGCAAAGGGTGCAGGAGTCGCATGGGAATTTGGTGCGGCGATATGCTCTATAATCACAGGTGAAGAAAAAGCACTTCAGATACTTAGAGGTATCCAATGGAGAAAGTAATAGATATAAGACCCATAAAAAAGAAAATGAGAGCCGAGGCTAAAGAAAGCCGACTTTCAATGGATGTTCTTGTGAAAAGCTCTTATGATAAAAAAATCTGCAATAAGCTTCTCAATTTATGGGCAGTGAGAGAAACTGATACATTCTTGTGTTATGTTTCAACTGATATTGAGGTTGATACGAAGGAGTTTATAAACTCTCTTTTATCTTCGGGCAAGAAGGTTGCTGTTCCTCGTTGTGAGGGTGGTCCTTCGGAAATGAATTTTTATTATATAAATTCTCTCGATGAACTTTCAAGTGGCTCTTTTGGTGTTTTAGAGCCTGAGTCCAACCAAGAAAAAATTCTCACAGAAACAGAAAACACAATTTGCATTGTTCCTGCATTTATGTTTGATAAATCGGGTTACCGCCTGGGTTACGGAAAAGGCTATTATGACAGATACCTTTCTCGCTACAAAGGCACAACAATCGGTATTTGCTATTCGGGTAATATAAAGGAAGAGTTGTTTCACGGAAAGTACGACAGAACAGTCGATATGATAGTAACAGAAAAAAGTATTATAACAGTAAAGGAGTGTTGAGAGTGTCAAGAGATAATTTAAGCGATTACGAAGAGCTTTTGAGTATGTTTGAGGACGAAAGCGTAAAAAAGAAACCTGATTCTTCAAATCTCTCTGACGAGGATGCGCTTAAAAGCAAGAGACAAAAAAAGGTTGATGATTTTAAAATCGACATAAACTCCAACAGTGCTTATGAAAATCCCAATTATAAGGGCGGAGTGTATTTTTCAAATCCGCCCCGAGATATTGATAAAGCGGCGCAAAGAGAAAAGAAAGCAACAGTTCGCAAAAATCAAAGTGCAAAACCTGCTGTCGATAAATTCAAGGTTTCAACTCCTCCTACAACTGCTGCGCAAAACAAAGCAATTGCTAAAAAGGAAGAGCGCAACAAGAAATTTCAAAAATCTTTTTTGGGTAAGCACTTTACTTCTGATAAGCTTTCTAAATTTGCACTTACAGTTGCGATAATAGTTTTGTCAAGCGTGCTTCTTTGCATTTACGGAATTGGTTGTATCAACGATGTTCTTGCTATTGATGTTGAGGACACAGCCATTGAGGTTGAGGTTTCCAAGGGCATGAGCGATTCGGATGTTATAGATGTTCTTGAAGATAATGACCTTATAAAGCACAAGCTTTTCTGTAATTTGTTTATTAAATTTTTCGGAAAAGATGGTGATTATGTTTCGGGTGTGTATACCCTTACCCCAAGTATGGGTGTTGAAAAAATGCTTTCCACAATGAAGGCGGATGTCACTCTTTCTGAAACAGTTACGCTTACATTCCCTGAAGGCTGGACAATTGACCAGATTGCAGAAAAACTTGAAGCTAACGAGGTTTGCACCGCTGCAAGCTTTATCAATACTCTTCAAAATGTTGATTTCTCGGAGGATTATGAATTTATCAAATCCATTCCTAATAAAGAAAAACGTTTCAGAGTTCTTGAAGGTTATTTATACCCCGACACCTATGAATTTTACGTTGGCGAAAATGCATCAAGCGTTGTAAGAAGATTTTTAGATAATTTCCAGAACAGATGGACTGATGAATATCAGAAACAAGCAGAAGAAATGGGTGTTAGTCTTGATGAGGTTATTATTATGGCTTCAATTCTTCAAGAAGAGGCTGCATCAAGTGACCAAATGACAGATATCGCTTCAGTTCTTTATAATCGTCTTGAGAGACCTGCTACATTCCCGTGGCTTAATTGCGACTCAACGGAGGATTATCTCCTGAACGTAATTAAACCTACTTTGACTTCTTCAACAGAGGATACACAAAAATATATTCAGTATCGGGATTCTTACGATACTTACAGCACAGAGTGTAAGGGGCTTCCGGTGGGCGCTATTGCAAACCCCGGAGATTCTGCTATAAGAGCGGCTCTTAACCCCTCTGATACAAATTATTTCTATTTCTGCCACAACACCGAAACAGGCGATGTTTACTATGCAAATACTATGTCTGAGCATGAATCTAATTTGGTGAAGGCGGGCTTAAACTGATATGAAAAAAACAATAGCATTGTTTCTTTGCGGTTGCTTTTTGCTGACAATGTGTTCCTGTAATTCAAATGGTGAATTGAGAACTGAATTTACTGCTATGAACACCCTTATGAGTATAAGGGTGTTCAGTTGTTCTAACGGAGAAAGAGATGGTGCAATCAGGGCGTTTGAAGATAAAATCAATGAACTCGATTTACTTTTTGATCCGAACAAAGAAAACAGTGATGTTTTGCGTGTAAACGGCGAAAGTACACAAATTAAAGTCAGTGAAGATACTGCAAGGATAATAGAAAAATCACTACTTGCAAACAGCCTTACAAACGGTGCGTTTGATATTACAATAATGCCTGTTTTAAGGCTGTGGGGATTCGATAACGGAAACTACGGGGTTCCCAAAGCGGAAGAAATTAAAGCTGCGTTGGAATTTTCAGGTGCAGATAAGCTTTCCGTAAAAGGCAAAACCGTAATAAAAGAAAAGAACACCGAAATTTCTTTAGGTGGAATTGCGAAAGGCTATCTTGGTGACGAGCTTTTGAAAATTGCAGAGGAATATGGTGCAAGTGCCGTTATTTCTCTCGGCGGTAATATTGTTCTCTGTGGCGAAAATCAAGAAAAAGGCGATTGGACCGTGGGTGTAAAAAATCCGTTGGAAGCAAATGAAATTGTATGCACCTTTAAGCATAAGGGTAATGTCAGTGTAGTTACCTCAGGCGGTTATGAACGAAGCTTTCAGAAGGACGGCAAAACCTATCACCATATTATTGATACAAAAACAGGTGAGCCTGCAAAAAGCGACCTTTTGAGTGTAACGGTAATAGGTGAGGACGGAGCGATGTGCGATGCTTTTTCAACTGCACTTTTTTCTTTGGGAAAAGAAGAAGCCGTTAAGTTCGCAGAGGAACATAACGACTTTGAATATATTTTTATTACAGAAAATAAGGATATTATCGCAACTGACGGAGTTCTTTCATTGGAGCTTTTGAATGATGCTTTTACAATCAAATAAATTCACAAATAACGGAGTTTGAAAGGAGATAGCCATTTCTTGTAAGGGAAAGCCTTTCGCCGTCAAAATCAACTAAGCCTTGTTCTTTTAGGAACGGGGCTTTTTCGTTTATTTTGATTAGCGAGCTTTCACCATAAAGTTTTTTTAATTCAGAAAGCTTTAACCCTTTTTTCATTCTTAATTTAAGCATTATGTATTCTTGGGAATCACCGCCCAAATCATCAAAAATTGCCTTTTTACCATTGATAAAGCTTTGAGTGTCGCTTTCAAAATAAAAGCGTTTACCGTCAAAGTACGAATGAGCACCGGGACCTATTCCCAGATAATTCTGAAGCTCCCAATATTTTGTGTTGTGTCGGCTCGCGAAACCCTCTTTGGCGAAATTTGAAATCTCATAATGCTTGAATCCTGCTTCTTTAAGAGCATCGGCACATTGATTATAAAATTCTACGGTCTTTTCATCATCGGGGAAATCATATTTATCGTAGTTTTTATAAAAATGGGTACCCTCTTCAATTTTCAGCATATATGCGCTTATGTGGGGAACACCGCTATTTATAACAAAATCAAGAGTTTCATTTAAACTTTCTTTTGTCTGATATGGGATTCCCAACATCACATCAAGAGAAATGTTGCTAATACCATTTTCTTTGAAAAGTTCAATAACTTTTTCAACTCTGTTTTTGTCCGAAAGTCTGCCAAGAGCTTTTCTTTCTTTATCAACTGCAGACTGAAGACCTAAAGAAATTCTGTTTACGCCCGCTTTTAAAAGATAGGGGAGAATTTTCTCGATGTCAGAATTGGGATTGCATTCAACGGTTATTTCGCTATCATCTGATATTGAAAACTTTTCTCTTGTGGCAGTTATTATTTTAAAAATCTCTTTGCCTGATAAAACCGAGGGAGTACCGCCGCCAAGATAGAGAGTGTCCGCCTTGAAATGCTCTTTGACAAAATCATTTACCCTTGGAAGACTGTTAATTTCATCTATCAAAGCTTCAACATAAAGGCTCATTTCTTCATTTTTGCATCTGTAAGAATAAAAATCACAGTAAGGACATTTTGATTTGCAAAATGGTATATGAATGTAAACACCGCTCATAATTTCACCTCGGTGAAATTATAATATCATTCTTCCTTTTTTTCAACCGCTTCAATTCTTCTTTTTACATATTTGTTTTTACAACCGCCCATTTCCTTGCAGTTGCATTTGTGATAGTAAAGGCAACGTATTTTCTTTCGTCCGCTTAAAAAAGTAAGCTCTTCAATAATAACATTTTTGTCTACAATGGGACAATATTGCTGATAAGTAAAAGAATGTCTGTTCATAAGCACCTCTCAAAAATAATTATATCTTTAATAATTATGCTCCTTAAAGCTACTTAATAATCTGTAATAAATTTAATTTTCCTTGAATAAAAATAATTGTAATTGTTTTAGAAAAAAGAAAGGTTGTGGAAAGGTTAAAAAGTGCCCGACTTTATTCAAGAATGAAAAAAATGAATGATAAAGATTTGCTTATGAGGGAAATTGATGAGATGCGGTTTTTAATAAAACTTGCCTATTTCAAGCTTTCGGAAGCAACAGAAAAAGAACTTGTGGAATCAGCGATACTTGAATTGAGAAGTCTTGAAATAAAACACGCTTATTTGCTTAATAAACTTAAGGAAGTGGATAAATGATATATGTTATAGGTTTTTTGCTTTTGGTAATTGTTTTGTTGATTTTCAAAAAAAGCGGTTGTTTTTTCAAATCTTTTTTTACAAGTGCCCTGGGCGGAGTGGGAGCATTGTGCGCGGTTTGGGCGGTGAATTATTTCGTTCCTCTTTCTTTAGGTGTTAATATATTTTCTCTTGTTTTTAGCGTGCTTTTTTCTGTTCCGGGAGTAATATTTTTACTTCTTTGTAAAACTTTTCTTTTTTGATGTAATTTAAAGATGAAAAACTGTCCAAAAATAAGAGTAATATATTATACATTTTTTCGCTTTATTACAGTTGATTTTGGTGTGATTTTAGTGTAATATGTATAATTGAACAGTAAAAAAACTGCGGTTTTTAAAATTTTTTTGGAGGATTTGTATGAATTATAAGCTTACAAAGAAGCAAGCAAAAGAGATGCTTGAAAATAAACTTCTCCACTTTTTCGGTATATCAACAGAAAATGCTACCTATGAGCAGTATTATAAAGCGGTTTCTATGATTGTACGCGATATGATGGCGCAGGGCAGAGCGGAGCTTGGTAAAAAAGCAGACGAGGAAGGTAAAAAACGCATTTGTTATCTTTCAATGGAATTTCTTATGGGACGTTCTCTTAAAAACTCCCTTTTTAATCTTAATCTGACAAAAACCTTTGAAAGCGTTTTGAAGGATTACGGTATAAAACTGGAATCTCTTTATGAATGTGAGCCTGATGCAGGTCTCGGTAACGGTGGACTGGGGCGTCTTGCCGCTTGCTATCTCGACGGTCTTGCAACTCAGGGCTACCCTGCAAGAGGCTATTCAATTCTTTATGAATATGGTATCTTCCGCCAGAAACTTGTTGAAGGCAGACAGACAGAGCTTCCTGATAACTGGCTTCCCGGTGGCGAGGTATGGTTAATGCCCCGCGAAAGCAGTGCGGTTGACGTTTGCTTTGAGGGTACTCTTAAAGAATCCTGGGATAATCACTACCATAGTGTTGAAATCGAAAACGGTAATATCATTCAGGCTGTTCCTTACGATATGTTTGTTGCAGGTAAGGATGGCAAGGGTATAAGTTGCCTTCGCCTCTGGAGTGCAAGAGCACCTGAGTTCGATATGAAATCCTTTAATCAGGGCGACTTTATGCGCTCGATGGAACGTCAGGCAATGGCAGAGGTTATCAGCAAGGTTCTTTATCCTATGGATAACCACCCCGAAGGAAAATCTTTAAGACTTCGTCAGCAGTATTTCCTTGTTTCTGCCTCTGTTCAGGACATTGTTCGCCACCATCTTCGCGAATACGGTACAATTGACAATCTTCCCGAGAAAATTGCAATCCATATTAACGATACCCATCCAACAATGGCAATTCCCGAGCTTATGAGAATTCTTCTTGATGAGTGCGGTTACGGTTGGGATGATGCTTGGAGAATTGTCACCAATACAGTCGCGTATACAAACCATACAGTTATGAGCGAAGCGCTTGAATGCTGGAGCGAGGACCTTGTTAAACGCCTTATCCCCCGTATATACAATATAATTAAAGAGATTGATAACCGTTTTCGTGCTTATGTATGGGAAAGCACTCACGATGCAGATTATGTTGAAAGAACAGCTATCATTTCAGGCGGTGCGGTTCGTATGGCGAACCTTTGCGTTGCCGCAAGTCACAAGGTAAACGGTGTTTCGGCACTTCACAGTCAGATTCTTAAAGACACTCTCTTTAACGATTTCTACAGACTCACTCCCGATAAATTCACTAATGTTACAAACGGTATTGCCCACCGCCGTTGGCTTTGTCAGGCAAATCCTGCTTTAACAGAATATATCAAAGAGCTTCTCGGTAACGATAAATTCGTTTATGATGCAGAGCATCTTTCGAAGCTTGCAGATTTCAAGGATGATGAAGAGGTTCTTAAAAAAATCGGTGAAATCAAAAAAGCAAATAAAGAAGCCTTTGCAAAGCATATTAAGAAAACAACCGGAGTTGAGCTTGATACAAACTCAATTTTCGATGTTCAGGTAAAACGTCTTCACGAATATAGGCGCCAGCACCTTAACGCTCTTAACATCGTTTCCGAATATCTTGCAATTAAAGAAAATCCCAACGGAGACTTTGTTCCCAAAACATATATCTTCGGTGCAAAAGCCGCTCCCGGCTATTATGTGGCCCAAAGAATTATCAGCTTTATTCTCGCTCTCGGGGAAATGATAGATAAAGACCCGGATGTTAAGGGCAGACTTAAAGTTCTTTATGTGGAGGATTACAACGTAACAAATGCTGAAAGACTTATGCCTGCTGCAGATGTTTCCGAGCAGATTTCTCTTGCAGGTAAAGAGGCAAGCGGTACGGGTAATATGAAGCTTATGATGAACGGTGCGCTTACAATCGGTACTCTTGACGGTGCTAATGTGGAAATACACGAATCTGTAGGGGACGATAATATGTTCCTCTTCGGTATGAAAACAGAAGAGGTTAATGAGCTTCGCAGAGCAGGTTATAATCCTCAGAATTATTACAACAATAATCCCGAACTTCGCAAGGTTCTCGATTTCATTACCCATAACGGTATTGACGGCAAGGATTTCTCCGATATTTCAGGCACAATCATTCACCACGATCCCTTTATGGTTCTTGCTGATTTTGCAGATTATCAGAGAGCTCAAAAGAAACTCCGTGAAACCTTTCTTGACGAGAAAAAATGGAATCAGATGTCACTTCTTAATATTGCATATTCAGGCAGATTTGCTGCCGACAGAGCTATTAACGAATATGCTCGAAATATATGGAATACACAAAAAATGTGATAGTTTTTCGGCTTTTTGACGAATTTGAATTAAGTCAGTGCATTTGAAAAAAATGCACTTGACTTTTTTCGCTTTTTAGAGTAATCTAAAGATACTGAAAAATAATGTGTTATTGTATATTGAATTTTGAATTGTATATGCAGTACCACAAAGTTGAAAGGGGTATTATACCAATGAAAAATTCAGATATGAAGGTTATTGCTATAATTCTCAGTATAGCACTTTTCTTCACAATCGTAACAAGCAACGCAGTTTCCATCGCTTCTGTTGTTTTCCTTGCAAAAGATGCAGCAACAACTCAGGAAGGTACTGTAGATGCATCAGGTGACAATACTGTTACTCCCGATGCAAGTACTGCAACAACTCCCAGTGGCAGCACAGCAACAACTCCCGATGCAGGCACAGCAACAACTCCCGATGCAGGTACTGCAACAACTCCCAGTGGTAGCACTGCAACAACTCCCAGTGGCAGCACTGCAACAACTCCCAGTGGTAGCACTGCAACAACTCCCGATGCAAACAAACCCGCGGATAATGCAGGTGAAACAGCTGACAACAACGCAATAATGAAGGATCCTCTTGCTGCATACCAAAAGGCAGCTATGGACATCCATAAAAATGGTTCTGCAAGTTATAACAAGATTGGTTGGCAGACACCCCTTAAAATTGAGGGTCTTGGTATCCTCGACGGTGTTATCGTTCCTATTTTAGAGAGCTTTATGACAACAGAAGATGAAGCTGAAGTAAAGGTTAATACAAAAGGTTCAGACGATGCTAAAAACCGTATGCCTATCAGTAACTGTTCAAAAGGTTCTGTTAAGAGTGCTACAGCAGAGAAACTTTCAAATGGTAACTACAAGGTTGTTATTGTTATGAATGAGCAGACTAACCCCTCATATGCTGATAAAGATGGTCTTGCTGTTATGTCCAGAGAATTCCTTGACTATAAGGATGTTGAGAAGGAAGCTGCAAATATTTCTGTAGTTAAGAGCCTTGAGGGTGAAATCAAATATGTTGATTACACAATCACAGCTGAAATGACAGCAGATGGTAAGTTTGTAAGCATTACTCATTATGGTATTGGTTATATTAAAGCTAACCTTAATGGTTCAATTAACGCTTCGGGCGAGCTTGAGTTTAATGCTAAATACACCGATTTCAAATATTAATTCTATTACATACAGACGACTCTCGGAAGAGGGTCGTCTTTTTTCTTTTGCACAACAAAATCTCATTTCTTTTGTATAATATATAGTATTGACTTTTTATGGAATTTAGTTTAATCTTATAATGTTAAGAAATATGCGCATTATGGCGTAAATATGAAAGAGGTTATCAAAATGAAAAGCAAAGATTTAAAGATTATTGCTGTTATTCTTGCGGTTGCTCTTGTTTTCACAGTAATTGCAAGTAATGCGGTTTCCGTTGCATCAATCGTTTTCCTTGCAAAGAACGATATTGCAGGTGCTTCTGCACAAGCTCAACAGCAACAACAGGCTCAGCCCCAACAACAGCAGGCACAGCCTCAGCAACAGGGCACAGCAACAACACCCTCAGGTGACACAGGCTCAACTGCTACAACTCCCTCGGGCGATACAGGTTCAACTGCTACAACTCCCTCGGGCGATACAGGCTCAACTGCTACAACTCCCGATGCAAATAAACCTGCAGATAACAGCGGTTCAACTGCAGATACATGGGATAAAGCAAAAACCTTTAATTTCTATAAAGATGCAGCTCACAACCTTGCAACAAAAGGCAATGCAGGTTATGACAAAATCGAATGGCAGGTTCTTGAAAACCTTCAGGTAGGTTCTGTTGGTGGTCTTCTTCAGCCTTTTATCGATGACTTTATGACAACTAAAGAAGAAGCAGAAGTTCAGGTTCAGGCTAAGGGCTCTGACGATGCTAAGAATCGTTTCCCCGACTGTACTCTTACAGACCTTTCCAAAGTTGTCAGCGCAGAGAAAAAAGACCTTGCAAACGGCAACTATGAAATCACAATCATTATGGCTGACGAAGATACTCCTATGAACGAAGAATCAAGCTTCCTTGCAAAGGTTACATCTTCTATTCTCTTCTGGGAAGATATTGAAGAAACAATCAAAAATGATGTTCCTGTTATTAGCGCAATCAATAGTCGTTCTGTAAATTATACCGGTTATAAAATCACAGCAGAAATGACAAAAGACGGTAAATTTGTTTCTCTCGGTCACTATGCAACAGTTATTATCAATGCTAACGCTAAAATTTCTGTATTTACCCTCGATATTGGCGGTACTCTTTACAACAACTGCGAATATTCAAACTTCAAATATTAATTGAAACATTTCTCCTTACCAATTTGGTAAGGAGATTTTTATGTGTAAAAGTATGCGAAGCCTATCATCCCTGTTCCATCTTTGATGGAATAGGGAGGGGGACCGCGTTAGCGGTGGTGGGTTGTCCCGTAAAGATTACCCTTTGTTGTTGAGAGTACTAATAAATCAACAAGTAAAAAATTGATAATCCATCTCATCTGCAAAGTAAAAAGGGAACGTGGCAACCCACCATTCCGCCTGAACTATATTCAAATGATAAATACATCACTCGAAATATACACATCGGATGAATTTATCCAAAGAAGAACGGTCCCCCTCCCTATTTGCCTTTAGGGCAAACAGGGAAGATAGGTTTTGCAAACTTTGAACTATAATCTATTACTTTTAGCTTGTTGTGCCAACTATCTTTTAGGTTTACAATCCTCTTTTACTATGCTATAATAATACTATATGGAATGCTTACGCGGTGAGGGGTTATTTTTTATGGCATTGTGGATTGTTTTTGGTCTGTGTCTGGTGGTTGAGGTGGTTTGCACCCCTTGGTATTTAAAAGCCCTCTGGCCCGAAAAATGTAAAAAATCTCTTATTCTAAAAATGATTTGTTCAACAATGTTTGTAAGCATAGGTGTTCTTTCTATGTTTATTTCAGGTAACTTTTCTTCTTATGCCGTAACAATGCTTATCGGACTTGTTTTGGGATGGATAGGGGATTATTTTCTCCACGCTAAACCTACAAATGCCTATTTTGCAACAGGGTTTACAAGTTTTCTTATCGGTCATATTTTCTATATTGTAGCTTATGTAAAGGCTTTACCGAAGCTTTTTCCCGAATACGAAATGTTTAATGCTCCGGAAATAATAATCGGGTTAATTATTATAGTAACCGCGTTGGTTTTGTCGAAATTTTTAAAGGTTAATTTCAGTCCGAAGGTTGTAAAATGTGCTATTTCGATATATTTTGTGGTTATTACATTTATGTTCACAAAAGCATCTGCTTTGGGTTATAATTATTGGAAAAACGGAGGGGAATACGGAATAATATGTTTTCTTGTTTTAACCTTTGGTTCTCTGTTCTTTATTCTTTCTGACTCAACTTTAGGCATAATTTCTTTCGGCGGACAAAAGAAAAATTACCCCTTGAAAATTTTCAATATTATTACATATTTTTGGGGACAGATAATGTTAGCATCCTCAATACTTTTCATAAATGCCTGAAAGAAGAATTAAAATGTTCAACCAAGTGTTTAACCGACAAAACAGCGGTTCATATAAATGGGACACAACTGTTCTTGTGGCTTAATGTTGCTTGCCCGCGTAGTGTTTTGGAAAAATCCCTTAATCAAATGAAGGAACAAATCTTAAAAAGAGTGTGAATAATATGAAAAAATTTATATCGGTTATTTTGTGTGTTGTTCTTTTATCAGGTGCATTTTTGATTTCTGCCTTTGGTGCAAAGGAAGAAGAGAAAACAGAGGAAACAACTGAGTTTGTTCTCGAACTTGATGTGAATAAAAGATACACAGATATCTCGGAAAATACAGACAGCTACATAACGGAAACCGAAGAAGATAATAGCAGTGGAAAAACTATATATATTGCAGTTTTGTGTGCAGCCTTGGTAGTTTCTGTTGTTGTTCTGGCAGTTTCTCTCAAGCGTGTTCCTAAAGAGGAAGATATTGATATCTCCGGACAGAATAAAACCAAAAAAGACAAAGAGGAATAACCCTTTATGAGAAAAATTTTAAGTAGAACAAGAGCCGCCGTTGATGATTACAAAATGATTCAAGAGGGCGACAAAATAGCGGTTGGTGTTTCCGGCGGAAAAGATTCCGTTATGCTTCTTAAAGCCTTGTGCGATTTAAAGAGATTTTACCCCGCGGATTTTGAAATTGTTGCAATAACTCTTGATATGCGCTTTGATAATCGTGACGGGGATTTTTCTCCTGTTCAAAAGCTCTGCGATGAGTACGGAATCCAATATGTAATTCAAAAGACCGATTTATATGAAATCATTTTCAATATAAGAAAAGAGGAGTGCCCTTGTTCACTTTGTGCGAGAATGAGAAGAGGCATTCTCCACGATACCGCAAAGCAATTAGGGTGTAATAAAATTGCTTTAGGCCATCACCTTGACGATGCGGCAGAAACCTTTATGATGAATCTTCTTATTGAAAGCCGTATTGGTTGTTTTGCACCCGTAACCTACCTTTCAAGGCGAGATATTACAATGATAAGACCACTTATATATGTTCGCGAAGCTGCCGTAGAACAGGCGGTGGAAAGACTTAATTTACCTGTTGTTGAAAGTAAATGCCCTGCAAACGAGAAAACTAAAAGAGAGGACGCAAAAATTCTTCTTCAAAAGCTTTCTGAAGAATATGGCGATGTCCCGGAAAGAATAATCGGAGCAATGCAAAGAGCGGGTATTGACAGGTGGAATGTAGAATAAAAATAAGCACCTCAAACGAGGTGCTTATTTTTATTCTTAATATCCAAATCCGTTACCGAAATAACTGCTGAATGGGTCTGTTGTTTGTTCTTGCTGAGGTGTAGCGGTTTCGCCCTTATCTTCAACCAATTCAACCTTTGCATCGAATTTAGTGCTTACCGCTCCTGAGTTGTTAAGTCTGCAAACGGAAAGTGTGATAGTATCGCCGACTTCACTGCTTTCTATTACTTCTAAAAGAATATCTGTTGAATCAAGTGCTTGACCGTTTACGGCAGTAATAATATCGCCGACCTTGATGCCTTTTTCCGGCATATCGCTGTTTTCTGTCATTGCCGCAACAACAATTGAACCGTAAGGAATATTGTTTTTCCAAGCAATCGCGGAGTAGGTATAGTCGCTGGCAACGCTGTAATAGGAAATGCCCAACATAGGTCTGTTTGTTACATAGCCGTTTGCAACAATATCGTTATAGATTTCAATCATTGTGTTTGAGGGAACGGAGAAGCCCATACCCTCGTAATCGGTATCTGTGATTTTTGAGGAGTTAAGACCGATTACCTGACCGTATTCATTAAGAAGCGCACCGCCGGAGTTGCCGGGGTTAATGGCGGCATTGTGTTGAATACAGGGTAAATCGTAAGCGCTTGTGCTTGAAGCGATGGGTCTGTCAATTGCGCTGATGATACCGTTAGTGAAAGAACCGAAGAAAACAGTTCCACCGGGATTACCGATAGCGTAAACCTTCTGCCCAACGGTAAGTTTATCAGAGTTTCCGAAGGTTGCGGCTTTAAAGCCTGTTTTGTTGACCTTGAGAACGCCGATATCGGTTTTTGAATCGTAGCCTACGATTTCTGCATCAATTTCGGATTCGTCACTGAATTGAATTTGAACGCTGACACCCTGGTCTGAAATAACGTGAGCTGCGGTGATAATGTAAGTATTTTTCTTTTCTTTGTCCTCTCCGACGATTATTCCGGAACCCTCGCCCACTTTTTCGTTTTGGGCATATACTATAACACCAACATTAATTTCTTTTGCTTCTTCATAAATCTGTTCGGGAGTCATTGCACCGTCACCTGAATATTCTGAGAAGGAGATGGGAGAGTCCTCAACATTTGCGGAAGCACCGGAATTATTGGTTTTGTTTTCGGATTTGTCCGAGCCCTTGTCACCCTGTTCAGTCTTTACATTGTTGTCAGAGTTGTTTTCCGAAACGGAAAGACCGATAGCAACGGAAGCAATTATAATACAAGCGCAAATTAAGAAAACAAATATATTCCTGCCTGTATTTTTTTTCTTTTTTGCAGGAGAATCGGGATTTATATAAGCGGTTTGTGTGTATCGCGGTACATTGTTGTATTGATTGTTTCCTGCATTATATGGAGTGGGGTTGTATTGAGACTGCTGATTTTGCTGTGCGCTATAAGGTGCATTATAGGGTGCAGAATATGGTTGGTTATAGGGAGCGTCGTAATTAGTGCTTCCGTAAGGGTTGGTTCCCATTTGTGAAGCAGTTTCCTGCGGAGCTTCTGCAGGAGTTGTCTGAGATGTAGAAGGTGTGTTTTCGGGAGTTGTTTCACCGAAAACATTGTTTGAATTGAAATTGTCGTCCATATATATTCCTCCGATATATAAGTTTAGTTATTATTTCGGTAATTTTACCGTGAATCTTGTGAAATTATCGGGTTCGCTTTCTACAGTTATAGTTCCACCGTGAAGGTCGACTATACTTTTTACAAGGAATAGACCTAAGCCGGTGCTTTTAACATCAGTGCTACGGGATTGGTCTACCTTGAAAAAACGTTCAAAAACCTTTCCGATATCTTTTGGCGGAATGCCTTTTCCGCTGTTTGTAACAGAGAAGTAAACGTACTTTTTATCAGAAGCGGCGTTTATAAGAACTTTACCGCCCTCATTTGTGAATTTAACAGCATTGTCAACCAGATTATAGATAACCTGGTCAATCATTGCGCTATCGCCGTGAACAATGATTTGAGGGAGATCTTCAAAGCCTTCAACATCAATGTTCTTTTTTGATACCAGTTGTTCAAAGCCTAAAAATGTGGTAACAAGCTTTCTTGAAATATCGAATTGTTCGATGGTTAAATCTGCATTACCTGTTTCAATTTTTGAAATATTGAGCATCATCGTAACCATTTTTGATAAACGGTTAATTTCCGAAGATACGATTTCCAAATAATAATCTTGTTTTTCGGGAGGGATTGTACCATCAAGAATTCCGTTAATAAAACCGCCTATTGTAGTCATAGGAGTTTTAAATTCATGAGAAACATTGGCAACAAAGCTTCGTCTTGAATTTTCAAGCTGTTCAAGAGATGTCGCCATTGAATTGAATTTGGTTATAAGCCCTGCTAATTCGTCGTGTGAACGAAGCTCAGGAACTCTGTAGGTAAAGTCACCTGCGGAATAACAACGGGTTGCATTTTCCAGATTTCGTATAGGCTTTGCAATTCTTTCTGTCATAATGTAAACAGCTATTGTAACAAGAATAAGTGCCAAGCCTGCTGCAAAAAGGAACATTTTTAAAACATTTTCAAGGTCTTGAAGCATTGTTCCTTCAATCGGCGCGGCAACAATCGCAACTCCTGTGAATTCTTCATTCACCCAAATTGGCTCCATAGATACAGAGTTTACACTATTATAAAATGAATCCATCGTGGAGAATTCTGAAAAACCGCCTTTTTTCGCTTTTTGAATGTAAGCCTTTGATAAGTTCAGGTCTTTGTGCTTTTCGCAGGCGTCACCTGTAAGTTTGAAGCCTGTGAGCATCTCTGAACAAGCGGCAACAGAGCCGTCCTTGTTGCAAATGAAAACATCGTATCCCGTGCAATCTGACATAAGCTCAAGAGTGTTTAGAAGAATAAGCGCCGAGCCTTCCGGGTTGCGACTTGCGGTAGAGGATTCTACAAGTTCTGTCATAGTTGAAGAAATTTCTTTTGCGTATAAGGAAGTGTTGTTGCGATTTTGTGTTCGTAGAAAACCCGAGACAAAGACCATTAGGGCTAAACCGATAATTAAAAAGCTTATAAGTACAATAGCGGAGAATATAAAAAAGTATTTAAAAAAGAACGCGCCTTTTTTTGAATGAATTCGAGCCATTATATCACCGCAAATTTATTTTGTCTCAAATTTATAGCCAACGCCCCAAACGGTTTTTAATTCCCATTTGTCTGAAATGCCCTCAAGCTTTTCTCTCAATCGTTTAACGTGAACATCAACCGTTCTGGAATCACCGTAATATTCAAAGCCCCAAACCTCGTCAAGCAACTGGTCACGAGTGTATACCCTATTAGGATTGCTTGCAAGGTGATAAATGAGTTCAAGCTCTTTTGGCGGGGTATCAACAGCGTTTCCGTTTACTTTTAGTTCATAGTTTGTGAGGTTTATAGAGAGCTTGTCAAAAGAAACCTCCTTAAGTGTTGGTGCAACATTGCTCTGGGTAACAGAACGGCGAAGAACTGCCTTAACACGAGCGATGACTTCTTTTGTTTCAAAAGGCTTTGTTATATAATCGTCCGCACCTAATTCAAGCCCCAAAACCTTATCAAAGGTTTCGCCCTTGGCGGTAAGCATAATTATAGGTGTTTGTGAAGTTTTTCTTATTTCTCTGCAAATCTGCCAACCATCCATACCGGGAAGCATAATGTCTAAAAGTACAAGATCGGGCTTAAGGCTTTCAAAAGCCTCCAATGCCTTTATACCGTCTGTAACGATGTCAGCCTGAAAGCCGTCTTTTTCAAAATACAGTCGTAACAGCTCGCAAATATTACTGTCATCATCAACAATAAGGATTCTTTCATTAGCCATATAAATTCCTCCTTTGGAAATTTATCTTATGAGATATTATATACCATTTAATTGCGAAAGTTATGAACAATTTTTAAAATAAATTTGTACTTAAGAAAAACAATGGCAGAATACTGTAAAATGATTAAGTAAACTGCCATTGATTTTATCTGTTTTTACGAAGCTGCTTGTTTTCGCGCTTTTCTTTTTTACGTTTTTCTTTTGATTTTCTTGCTCTTGCTTTTTCGCTTTCTGTCATATTGCGATTCTTTTTAGCCACAATTGCGATTACGATTATGATTATCAAGAGAATAATAACGCAAATAAGCGATACTAAAATAACAATTTTTGTGACACTCTGTTCACCTAAAGCATCGGAAGCTTCCTCGGTTGTGGGTTCTGTTGCCTTTTTATCTGTGAGAACGACTGTAACTATACCATCATCATTAAGAATGTAGTCATAGCCTTGAGGAAGGGTTTCATAAGTAGAGTCACTTACGATATTGCCGTATTGGTCAACTAACTGACCCTTGTCATTGAGGGTGAGAACACTGTTCAATAACGGTGTTGCAGCGTTATTTAAGTTTCCCATTGCCTGAGAAAGATCGGGACCTTGAAGACCGGAATCAGAGTTTTGATTTGTTTCCTTTTCTGCGTTTATATCGCCCAGCGTGGGAATGAGCCCCGTAAGGTCGCTATCCGGAGGAGCGGTAGTGCCTTGATAAACATTTACTTTGTAAACGCTTGTTTCTACATCGTTTCCTGTTGTTTGACGAGAAATAATTGTAATGGTTTCTCTTGCTTTTCCAGCTAATTCTACAACAGCATAATAGCCACCGGTTACATCAACACCGTTAATAGAAATGGATACACCGTTTTTGCTGATTGGGTTAGGGTTGACTGAAATATTACTTCTTATGTTGTCTAAATAAATATCATATTCGTAAATATCTGAATAGAATTCATTTTCTAAATCAAAGCGGTCAGTTTTTTGAAGAACTATTTTAAAGCATTCTTCATATGTGTACTTTGTTTGAGAAATTGTAACCTTTGCATCCTCGTAAGCCATTCGCTGAAGTATGTAGTAAGGGGCGGTGCCTTTATCAAGAGCCTTTTTGAATGAATTGGGGTCGATGGTAACTTGATATTGCGTGCCCATCATTGCAGCAAGGTATTTGTGCTGTATTTCCTCTGTTGTTGCAGTTTCCGAGTCGATTGCTATTCCGGCGGTGCGGATTGTCATAATTGCAACCCTTCTGTAAACCTCAGCTCTTGTAATTGTGGGGATTTCGAAAGGAGAAACATAGCCTTGAGTATACAACGCCATAAGAGATGTATAATATATGTAATCATCCAGATTAGCAATAGATGCATTACCAAAATACTTTAATATGAAATCAGTTAAATCCGAGCTGTCGCCCGAAAGCCCCATAAGGTACATAACCGTAGCCTCTTCAAGAGGTGTGCCTTCAGGAATGTCAAGTCTTTCGCCTTTTATAACATAATAAAAATCATTATACATCAAAGCGTATAACGCATTGATCATAAGAACCTTGTCAGAGTCCTTTTCATCTTCTTCCGTGATAACTATTCCTTGCTCTCTTAACCAGTCCGCTTTAGATTTGTCGCTTGTTTCGGGGTTTGCGATTATACTGAGTGCGCCAACCTGCTCAAGAAGATACAGATATGCTGCCCTTTGAGAATTTTCGTCAAGAGTATAAATTTCAATATATTCTTCAACTTGGTTCTTAAAATACGGAGCATCAGCTGTATAAGGGTAATCGCAAACAGGATGAAGAAGCTCTTCGTTCATAAGCCCACTTGATGAAAGCATATCTTCTTTTATTGTCAACTGACGAAGCCAGGAAGGGTCATTTTCAGTATATTTGTATTGTGTTTGCACGCCTACGTTTGTTGCATCAATAACGGGCGCAAATTCTCTTGCAAAAGCAGACGGACACAAAAACGCTGACAAAAGCGCAAGAATGCATAATAAAGAAAATATTCTGCTTTTAAACTTCATTTGCCCATCTCCTTTCTTGATATCGGTCAATTATACATTATAACATATCGAAACTATTCAGTCAATGAATTATTCGTTAACAGAAAATGAAAATACTGTTGTGGTTTTGTATTCTTCGCCGGCATCGTAAACGCATTTGCACCATTCGGGGTGGTTAGGGGAATCGGGGAATACCTGAGTTTCGTAGCAGAATGCCGTTCTGAAATTAACGGGAAGTCCGTTTTTCCCTGTAAGAGAACCATCAAGGAAGTTCCCTGTGTAAAGCTGAATACCGGGAAGGTCAGTTTTAACCTCCATTTTTATACCGCTTTTGTCACCAATGGCGGATGCGGCAAATTTCAAAGTGCCGTCAAAGTTTTTTATGCAGAAATTGTGGTCGTAGCCGTTGCCGTTTTTGAGCTGGCTATGATCTTCTTTTATATCTCTGCCGATTGTTTTTGGCTCGGTGAAATCAAAAGGAGTGCCTGTAACACTTTCTAACTCGCCTGTAGGAATGCTTATTTCGTCAATAGGTGTGTAGCGGTCGGCATTGATTGTAATAATGTGGTCAAGAACGTCACCACTGTCAAAACCATTAAGGTTAAAGAAAGCGTGATTTGTAAGGTTTATAACAGTTTTCTTGTCGGAAACTGCCTTGTAATCCAAAACAAGCTCGTCATTGTCATTGAAGGTGTATGTAACCTCAGCCTGAACGTTTCCGGGGAAGCCTTCTCGACCATCGGGACTTGTGTATGTGAACTTAACTGCATTTTCTCCCGCGATTTCACCGCACCAATGTGCAGATGAATATTCTGCACCACCGTGGAGGGAGGTAATACCTTTTTCGTTGAGGGTTACATTGTATTCATTACCGTCAATGGAGAATTTACCGTCTTTAATTCGGTTGGCATATTGACCAACTATAACACCTTGATAATCACCTTGCGAAAGGTGGTCCTCAAGAGTGTCAAAGCCTATAAGGATATCAATTAACTTGCCATTTTTATTTTTTATAAAAAGCTTATCAAGAGTGGCGCCTTTTTCAATAAGTTGAGCTTTCATACCATTTTTGTTTTTGATAACAAAAACGTGAACATCTCTACCGTTCATTACGCCATAGATATTTTTTGTAACAGACATACTGCACCTCCGTACTTTTCTAATATAATAATATACTATACAGAAAGGGCGAAAGTCAAGAACAAAGAACTGCGCGGAGTAATTTAACATAAAGTTATTAAATACTTAACATTTGATTTTACTTTGAAGATTGATTATTAAAGTATTTTGTGGTAAAATAAACCAATAAAATTTATTTCGAAAGGAGAGGTTGTCAGTGGAGCTTATAAACACAATTGCACCGGTATTCAGGTATTTGATGCTTGGAATAGTTCTTTTTGTTACAATAAGAATGCTTGTTGCACTTTTCTGCAAAAAAACAACCGACCCTTTGCGCGCAAAGCTTATAAATACCATAACCAATGAGGGTATTTCTCTTTATGACAGAGAAATGTCTATGGGCAGAAATAAAAAATGTGATGTGGTTCTGCCTTTCGAAACCATTTCCCGACTTCACGCGGTTATTGCTTATCGGAATAAGGGCTTTGTTATTTTCGATACGTTTTCAAAATCGGGCGTTACCGTCAACGGTGAAAAAATCAATGGTAAAAGCCATATTTATGACGGTGACATAATCGGAATGGGCGGACTTGAGTATACTCTCAAGGAGGCTCGCTACAAGTATATTAAAGATAAAAGCGGTGCTGCCGGACGAGCTTCCTACGGTATTATTTTGATTTTGCTTGCAGTTTTTAATATTTTGTCAATGCTATTAAATCTTTTTCCCAATGGGGAATTCAGTGCCCGGATTTTATGTGTTTATCTGGGCTTTATAGCCTTGCAATGGCTCTATTTTGCTTTTGCATCCTTCGTGATGAGAATAAATAATTTCGAGCTTGAAATGATAGGTTTTATGTTCTCTTCTGTTGGACTTGCCATAGTGGGCAGTATGTACCCTGAAACAGTTTTAAAGCAGTTTCTTGCAATAGTTATCGGAGTAATAGCTTATTGCGCTCTTTTGATGCTTATGCGCTTCGTTAATGTTGTTAAAGCTCTTCGTTGGATGGTGGCTTTCGGTGCTATCGGTCTTTTGGGAATTACCCTTGCTATTGCCGAGCCTACAAACGGTGCTTTGAGTTGGCTCTCTTTGGGGGGCATTTCCATTCAACCCTCTGAGCTTGTTAAGGTAGCCTTTATTTTTGCAGGGGCAGTAACCCTTGAAAAATTGCAGTCTATAAGGCATCTGACAATGTATATTGTTTTTGCCGCCGTTTGCGTAGGTGAGCTTTTCCTTATGTACGATTTCGGTGCGGCATTGATATTTTTCTTTACATTTATTGTAATCGCTTTTATGCGTTCAGGCGATGTCCGAACTATTATTCTGATTTGTATTGTTGCGGCTTTGGGTGCAGGCTTGATTCTTGTTTTTAAGCCCTATGTGGCAAGTCGTTTTTCAACCTATCTTCACGTTTGGGAATATATGGACGAGGGTGGCTATCAGCAGACAAGAACCCTTATTTATACCGCGTCGGGCGGACTTTTTGGTTTGGGTCTGGGCAACGGTGAGCTTCGCAATATATTTGCTGCGGCAGAAGACCTTGTGTTCGGTGTGGTATGCGAAGAGTTCGGTATGATAATGGGCTTTTTGATTCCCGTGGTTTATGCAATTATTGCAGTTTGGGCAGTTATCAATTCGGGCAAAGCGAAGTCCACATTTTATTCCATAGCAGGAGTTGCTGCAAGTGCAATGATGCTTTTTCAGACTATGCTTAATGTGTTCGGCATAACGGACTTGTTACCCCTTACAGGCGTTACCTTGCCTTTTATCAGCAAAGGTGGCTCAAGTATCATCAGTTGTTTCTGTTTGCTTGCATTTATTAAAACTATTGACACGAGAACTTATGCCAGCTTTAAACCTGAAATTCAAAGACCTCAAAGGGCGCAAAAAGGGGGTACCGACAAATGAAAATGACATCAAGACGTGGCTTTGTTGTACTTCTTTTAGTATTGGTGGTTATAGGGGGATTAGGCTTTTTGGGCTATAAGCTTGCCGTTAACGGAGAGAATTGGGCAACGCTTCGTGCTAATGAGCATTTAACAGAGAACGGTAGCTTTATTGCCGCAGGTAACATAACGGACCGAAACGGCGAGATACTCGCTAAAACAGAAAATAACGAAAGAGTTTATAACGATTCTGAAAGAATAAGAAGAGCTACTCTTCACATTGTCGGAGATACTGAAGGTTATATTTCCTCGGGTGTTCAAACTGCCTATAAAACTCAGCTTATAGGATATAACCGTATAACAGGACTTCACTCTTTAGTAAAAAACGGCAGAGGTAATGATGTAACATTAACTCTTGACAGCGAGCTTTGTGCCGTGGCGTATGACAAGCTTAATGGCAGAAAAGGTGTGGTCGCAGCTTATAACTATAAAACAGGTGAGCTTCTTTGTTCTGTTTCAAGCTGTAATTACGATATTCGTAACAAGCCTGATGCAGACGAAATTGCAAAAAATGAAAATGGTGAATATGACGGCATTTATATGAATCGCCTTATTGACGGTCTGTATACTCCGGGTTCAACCTTTAAAATTGTTACAGCCGCAAGCGCAATAGAAAACAAAAGTGATGTAAACAGTTGGTCTTATACCTGCGAGGGTGAAACTACAATAGATGGCGTTAAGGTAACTTGTCCGCACCGCCACGGAAAGCTGGATTTTAAAACAGCTTTTTCAAATTCCTGCAACTGTGCTTTTGCTCAGCTGAGCGTAGATTTAGGGGCGAATGCTCTTACCGCTACTGCTCAGAAATTCGGCTTTGGGGAAGGCTTTTCATTCGGTAAGGTTCAGACGGAGAAAAGCAGATTCGATTTAAGCTCTGCCGAAAAAGGCGATATTGCGTGGGCAGGGGTAGGGCAGTACACAACTCTCGTTAATCCCTACCATATGTTGACAATTGCAGGCTCAATTGCCAACAACGGAACAGTAGTTTTACCATATGCGGTTTCATCAGTTTCCACGCCGGAGGGTAGAGTTGTTGAGGAAACGACCGCTCAAAGTCGTGAATATATTTCATCAAGTGTTGCAAATCTTCTGAAAGAAATGATGCGTTTTACCGTTGAGGATAATTACGGCGATTGGCGTTTTGAAGGTCTTCAGATGTGCGGTAAAACGGGCACTGCAGAAATCTCCGATGAAGAAGAGCCTCATTCATGGTTTGTAGGTTTTTCTGAAAATCCTGCCTGCCCTGTTGCAATAGTTGTTGTGGTGGAAAATGGCGGTTGGGGTTCCTCGGCTGCGTTGCCGATAGCTTCTGCAGTTATGGAGAGTGCGTATAAATCGCTTTCCTGAATTTCAATAATTTACAGATATTTCAAATTTAATTTTATTGACTTGTTGAGTTATATATAGTAAAATAATAATTCAGTATGTAGAATTATGTCTGAATAATTTTTATAAAAAAGCGAAAGGCTGAAATAAATGAGTTTTATAGAATTTGATTCCGTTTACAAAAGATACAAAATGGGCGAAATCGTAATTAACGCTGCTGACGGCGTTACTTTTAACGTTGAACAGGGTGAGTTTTGTGTAATTGTAGGTGCCAGCGGTGCCGGTAAAACCACGGTTCTCAATATTCTCGGTGGTATGGATGACTGCGACGACGGAAAGGTTCGTGTTGCAGGTGACCTTATTAACGAATATGACAGTAAGCGCCTTATTGAATACAGACGTTATGATGTTGGTTTCGTTTTCCAGTTCTACAACCTTGTTCCCAACCTTACCGCTCTTGAAAATGTTGAGCTTGCAACTCAAATCGGAACAAAGGCGCTTAATCCTGCAAAGGTTCTTGAAAGAGTTGGCTTGGGAGAAAGACTTAATAACTTCCCCGCCCAGCTTTCAGGTGGTGAACAGCAACGTGTTTCTATTGCTCGCGCTCTTGCGAAAAACCCGAAGCTTCTTTTGTGCGATGAGCCAACAGGTGCTCTCGACTATAATACAGGTAAACAAATTCTTAAGCTTCTTCAGGATACAAGCCGTGAAACAGGTATGACGGTTATTGTTATTACTCATAACCAGGCACTCACCCCAATGGCAGACAGAGTTATTTCTATGAAGAGTGGCCGTGTTGTGAAAATCGAAACAAACGAAAATCCCGTATCAGTTGCAGATATCGAGTGGTAAGAGGACGGTAAATAATGACAAAAGCTTATGTTACAGACAGTTTGCGCTCCATTAAGCGTTCCTTTAGCCGATTTGTTTCGATTATAGCAATTGTTGCCATGGGTAGCGGACTGTTCTGCGGATTGAATGCGGTTGGACCCGATATGAAGGAAACCGCAAACGAATATTATGATACATATAACCTTATGGATATAAGGCTTCAATCCTATATTGGTCTTTACGAAGAGGATTTGGAGCAAGTTCGCGCTATTGAAGGGGTAGAGTCCGTTCAGGGCGCAAAATTCGTGGACGGCTATGTTCAGACCTTTTCCGAAGAAAATGAAGAATATGAGGGTATTGTTGATATTGACGGTTCTGAGCTTACAGTCAGAGTTGCAGGTGTGGATTTGTACAAGGCTGTGGATTTCCAAAACGGTATTGATGACCCCAATTATATAAACAGATTGAAGCTCGTTGAGGGTCGTTATCCCGAAGCAGATAACGAATGTGTTATCACTTGTTCTGACCTTACAACTCCTGACCAATTTCAAATCGGCAGCACCATTAAGGTTGTTGGTGATGGTGAAGAAATCACTTATTCACTTAAAAACAATATCTTCACTATTGTAGGTATAATTCAAACACCCTATTGGGTTTCTTATGAGCGCGGTGTTACAACTGCAGGTAGCGGTAAATTGGGCGACTTTGTATATGTAACAAATGATGCATTTACTGATAAAATCAATTATTATAGTGAAGCTTATGTAACTCTTGAGGGTGCAGATGAATTTGATGCGTATACAGAAGAATACGACGAGTTCGTGGAAGGTATGCGTCAGAAAATCGCAGAAGCAAGTGAACCTATTGCCGCCGCAAGACGCTCTCAGCTTAAAATTGGTCTTAAAGAAAAACTCGCAAGCGCAAAATCACAGATTGAGCAGGCTGAAGCTACAATAGGTGTTAAACTCGAAGAAGGTAAGAAACAGCTTGATTATCTTTATGAGTTAGAGCGCGACGGCGAAAAAATGCTGGAAGAGGCACAGAAAACCCTTGATGAAGAGTATAAAAATGCCCAGTCACAGCTTGATAGCGGTAACAGTGACTATATGGCGGCGGTTAACGAGTATAACGAAAAATATACAACTGTTGCAAATAAAAAGGTTGAACTCGCTAATAAGAAAACCGAATATAATGCCAAAAGAATGGAAGCAGATGCTGCTAAAGAGCAGTTGGATGATGCAAAAACCCAGCTTTCATTAGCGGAAGCGGAAATCAAGGTTACAGAGGGACTTATTACAAGCACTCAGTCAACTCTTGAAACTCTGCAGGCTAATCAGAATGTATCTCAGGAGGATTTGCATCTTGACCAGATTGCAGACCGTCTTGAAGAAACTAATCCCGAGCTTGCTCAGATTCTTCTTTCTGCTTCAAACCTTACTGCTCAGGGTATGGCATCGGATGCTATTGTTGAGGTTGAACAGCTTCTTGACCAGTATCAGACCGAGCTTGCTGTTGCAAAGCAACAAAAAGATGCAGGTCAGAAGGAGTATGATGCAAAAAAGGCGGAATACGATGCTGCTGATTCACAACTCAATTCTGCAAAGAAACAGCTTGATGCGGCAGAGGTTCAGCTTTCAGATGCGGAAAGACAGCTTGAAGAGTATAAAAACCAGATTGAAGCAAGCGGTGATAAACTTCAGTATGGTTCGATTGAAGCTCAGACAAAATATATGGCGGCTCAGGCAGAGCTTGCTTTACAGACTACAAACTATCAGAATATTCAAGCAATAATAGAAAAAGCGGAAAAAACCTACAACGAAAGTGTCGAAGAGGTTAATGCCAAGATCGGTTCGGTTAAAACCGAATATGAAAAAGGTCAGAATCTTCTTGAAAATATTGAGAATAGCGTAGGTTGGTTTGTATATACTCGTCACGATTCTCCCGGTTATACGGGCTATGGTCAGGCGGCAGACAATATGGTGCGCCTCGCATATATTTTCCCCACATTCTTCTTTATCGTTTCAACTCTTGTTTGTCTTACGACTATGACAAGAATGGTTGAAGAGGAAAGAACTCAGCTTGGTACACTCAAGGCTTTAGGTTATTCAGATAAAATGATATCGGGAAAATACCTTATATATGCCGCTCTTGCAAGCATTATCGGTGTTATTCTCGGTTCGGTTATCGGCTCAATAGGTATCCCGTTAGCTATATGTGGTGCCTGGGGTATTATGTACGAAATGCCTTCTGTAACTCTTCAGTTCCTTCCCTTGTACATTTTCTTGGGAATTGTTATTTCAATCGGTTCAACAGTTTTTGCGGCGTTTCTTGCTTGCCGTAAAGAATTGGTTACTGTACCTGCAGTTCTTATGCGTCCCAAACCGCCCAAGGCAGGTAAGCGAGTGTTTCTTGAAAACATCAGTGCAATTTGGAGCCGTCTCAGTTTCACTTCAAAAGTTACAGTCAGAAACCTTTTCAGAAACAAAAAGCGCTTTGCGGTTACTGTTATCGGTATTGCAGGATGTACTGCCCTTGTGCTTTCCGCATTTGGTCTTCGTAATGCCATTGGTGGTGTTATTGAAAACCAATACGGAGAAGAAAACGGTGTTGCTCAATATGACCTTCAGGTAGTTTTTGAAGATGGTCAGGTTGACTATGAAAACAGTGATTTGGTTAATGATATAAATGCTGTCGATGGTATCGAAAGCTCAATGCTTGGCTACTTAAAGGTTTGCACGGGCTTTTCTGCTAATTCAGATAAAACAATGGAAGTTGACATTCTCGTTCCTGAAAATCCTGCGGGCTTCCAGAACTTTATTGATTTGGGACTTAAGGGAAAGGATGTTCCCTTAACCGACGAGGGTGCAGTTATTACTAAAAAACTCGCTGATAAAACAAATACAGATATTGGTGATACATTAACAGTTTCCTGGACGGAAGGGTCCAAAACAGTGGAATATGATGTGGTAGTTACCGGTATTGTTGATAACTACACCTTCCATTATGTTTATATGACACCGTATTATTTCAGTACGCTTCTTAATTCACCCATTACTTATAACTACCTTTTCTGCAAGGTTGACGATGCTTTCACAACGGAAGAAAGAGCCTATCTTGAAAAGACAGTTAATGAAATTCGAGGCGTAAACGGTTCGGTATTCACAACTGTTGTTATTGATAACTTTAACAATATCGTTAATACCCTTAACCTTGTTATTATGGTATTCATTATAGCGGCTATGTCTTTAGCGTTTGTTGTTCTTTATAACCTTAATAATATTAACGTTAATGAGCGTATAAGAGAGCTTGCAACCTTAAAGGTTCTCGGTTTTTATAACGGTGAGGTTTCCGCATATATCTATCGTGAAAATATTTTCTTAACCGCAATGGGTATTGCGGTGGGGCTTGTTCTGGGTATTCCTCTTAATATTGCAGTTGTAGGTGTTGTTGATATTGACCAGCTTACTTTCAACACTACCCTTAAACCAACAAGCTTCCTTATAGCTATTGTTATGACCATAGTGTTTGCAATTATTGTTAATGTGATTATGCATTTTAGGTTAAAGAAAATCAGTATGGTTGAGTCATTAAAATCGGTAGAGTAAAAAGAAAAAACGGTGTATCAAATCTTTAAAGATTTGATACACCGTGAGTTTTTATTGCTCATAAGAAGCATATAATTGCTTTGTTTTAAACGACCCGTTTATGTAAACATTGGCGCAAAGTTTTGCAAGCTCGTGAGCGGGGATTTTCATTCCGTCATCCATCCAATCCACAGTAATACCTATCATAGCCGTAATAACATAGTTGGAAAGGTATTTTGCGGGATTGTTTTCTCCAAAAATCTCTTTTGTATTGGGTATGTTTGTCAGCATCAATTGTCTGATATATGTATAGAGCCTGTTGTTTACGTCGTTGTTGATTATAAATCTGACAAGGGCTTCATTTTCTTTGCAGAAGTTGAAAAGTCTCTCCGCATATTCGGTGAAGCCATCAATAGTTGAAATGTGAATAGTAGCTTTTTGGATAACCGTTGTAAATGCTTCGTAGGCCTCATTTTGAATTTGTTGAAGCATATCAATAAGGTCAGTGTAGTAAAAGTAGAATGTTGCTCTGTTAACATCTGCAAGGGTCGTAAGCTCCGTAACGGTAATTTCATTTATAGATTTTTCGTTAAGCAGGGTAAGAAGTGCCTCATGAAGAGCTTTTTTAGTCCTTTTAACGCGTCTGTCGTTATTATTCATTTTTCTGTGTTCAGCCATTTTAATTCTCCTACATTTATATAAAATCCATCAAATAGATTTTATCATACAAATGTCGGAGATTCAAGAGCAAAAAGTAAACCTTGATAAAAACCAAGGCTTACTTTCATATATCAATTAGTATAAAAATTTTGTGTTCCGTAGTATTTATACTCGGAGTTTCCGTTGTAGGCAAAACCGACACCGAGATATTTGTATTTACTGTTCAAAATATTTTTTCTGTGACCCTCGGAATTATACCAACCGTTTGAAATTGCGTATGGGTCATAATAGCCTGCAACAATATTTTCACCGCAGGCAGTCCATTCAACGCCAGCCGCTGTCAAACGCGCTCCGACTCTTTCTCCGTCGGGATTTTGGTGATTGAAGAAATTTCGTGTTGCCATATCGGTACTGTGGGCGGTTGCAACTGTTGCGGCTTTAGAACTATATTTCAAAACAGAGATTCCGTTGATAGCTCTTAATCCGTTTGTTAAATGGAAATTCAGTTTTGCGTTAACAGTATATTTTGTTGTCTTTTTCAAATTGTAGCTTTCGCCTACTGTACCACAGAAACAATAAGTCTCACCATTGCCGATTGTATCTATATAAGAGTTTACGGAAATATCGCCGATAGCTTCGGGAACTGTTTCGCTTTTTAATGAATAACTTGTGCTTCCTTGCGAAACTTCAGAGGAATTACTATTGCTGAAAAATTGAGCAAGTTTTCCGTCTATAAATGTAAAAATACCCAAATCCGTGTAGTCGGTGTAATAAACGAGTATAACAACAGTTTTTTCTGCATATTCATCTGTAAGGGTATCTTTAGGTGCTCCAAGAGCAGTTTCCACTGCGGATGTGGTGCAACCGAAAGCGATTTCTTCACCCTTGTATGTAAGAATGGGGGAGTAAAGCAGAGTTTTGCAAATTGAACAGTAGCCATCTTTCTCTGTATGCTCTAAAGGTTCGCCGAAGCTTTCGTTACAAACGGAGCAGTAAGCGGGTTTTGTGCAGGTGGCGTTCTCAATAGTGTGTCCCGTGGGACTAATTGTCTTTTTAACCGTCTTTTCACAGTAATAACAGAAGCAGGATGCAAGACCTTCTTCGGTGCAGGTGGGCTCAATAACTGTTTCCCATTGAGAGAAAAGATGGTCAGGAACATAGTCGATATTTGCCGCACCGCGCATAATAAGTCGGACATCTTCTGTGGTGATATAGCCGTCATAATCCAAATCCGCCGAGTGCTGTTGGTCTTCGTTGGGTTCTTCAATACCAGTTGCAAATTGTAAAGCCAACACAGCATCCTCGATACCGATGTAGTCGTCGTTGTTTACATCACCATGCAAGGCGGAGACCGAGAGGGCGAAACTAAACATTAAAATGAAGGATACAATCAAAGAAAAACATACTTTTCGATATTTCAATAAACTCATTCCTTTCGCCCTTTTTCTTTATTATACAATTTTCTATGTAACATTTCAACTAAAAATATTTTTTATGTATTTATCCATTTTGTCAAAATGTTGAAATTTCAAAAAGTGAAAATAATTGGGAAAATATGCTTGACAACTATAAAATGTAGTGATAAAATACATTTTAGTTAGCAGAGACTAACTCGAACAAACAGTCGTGAGGCGAAAACTATGAACTTGAACAACGCTCAGGAGGGAACAGAGTACATCATCAAGGACATTGTTACTGATGATGAAGAATTGGATTCATTCCTTTTCTCTTTAGGTTGCTACAGCGGTGAACCTATTACAGTTGTTTCCCATAAGAAAGGCGGTTGTGTGGTATCTATTAAAGATAGCCGCTACAACATTGATAGCCAGTTGGCAGAAGCAATCATAATCTGAAAAAGATTGGGATTGGTCAACTGCTATTTTTTCTGATATTGAGTTAGCGGTGGCTAACTTTTTGAGCTTGAGTTTATGGAAAAATAAGGAGGAATTACAGTGAGAGTTGCATTAACAGGTAACCCAAACAGCGGTAAAACCACAATGTACAATGCTCTTACCGGCAGAAATGAAAAAGTCGGCAACTGGGCAGGTGTTACCGTAGAGAAAAAAGAAAGTCCGGTAAAAAAGAGTCTTTACAACGGCGCGGAGGAAATGGTTGCAGTTGACCTTCCCGGTGCTTATTCAATGTCACCCTTTACATCCGAAGAAAGTATCACAAGCGGTTATGTAAAAAACGAAAATCCCGATGTTATCATTAACATCGTGGACGCAACTAACCTTAGCCGTAGCCTTTTCTTCACAACACAGCTTTTGGAATTAGGTATTCCCGTTGTTGTTGCACTTAATAAAAGTGACATTAACGAAAAGAAAGATACCAAAATTGACGTTGAAGCTCTTTCAAACAAGTTAGGTTGTCCTGTTGTAAAAACAGTTTCTACATCTTCAAGTGACAACGGTCTTGCAGAGGTTATAAAAACTGTTGCAATGCAGAAGGGTAAGGGTCAGTCCGCTCCCTATGTTCAGGGCGATATAGACCTTACTGATAAAAAGGTTGTTCAGGAAGCTGACAGAAAGCGTTTTGAATTTGTAAACAAAATCGTTGCTTCAGTAGAAACCCGTAAAGTTCTCACTAAAGATAAAAATATCGGTGACAAAATAGATAATATTCTTACTAACAAATGGCTCGGTATTCCGATTTTTGCAGTTGTTATGTACGCTGTTTTCTGGATTTCGCAGGCAGGACCGGGCGTTTGGATTGCAGACTGGCTCGTTGGTATTCTCGAAAGCGGTCAAGGCTTTGTAGGTGACCTCCTTGCCGATGCTAACCCCTTGCTTTCCGCACTTCTTGTTGATGGTGTTATTGGCGGTGTAATTGCCGTTATTGGTTTCCTTCCTCTTGTTATGGTAATGTATTTCCTTATTGCATTGCTTGAGGATTGCGGGTATATGGCACGTGCGTCCGTTGTTCTCGACCCCATCTTCAAAAAGGTTGGTCTTTCAGGTAAATCCGTTATTCCTTTCGTTATCGGTACAGGTTGCGCAATTCCCGGTGTTATGGCTTGCAGAACAATCCGCAACGAGCGTGAAAGAAGAGCAACTGCAATGCTTACACCCTTTATGCCCTGTGGTGCAAAGCTTCCCGTTATCGCTCTTTTCGCAGGCGCATTCTTCGAGGATGCTTCATGGGTTGGACCTCTTATGTACTTTGTTGGTATCGTGCTTATTTTCTTTGGTGCTTTGCTTGTTAACAAGGTAGCGGGTCATAAAGTCAGAAAATCCTTCTTCATTATCGAGCTTCCCGAATATAAAGTTCCCAGTCTTAAGAGAGCAACTCTTTCGATGCTTTCTCGTGGTAAGGCTTACATAGTTAAAGCGGCAACAATCATCCTCCTTTGTAATACAGCTGTTCAGATTATGCAGACCTTCTCCTGGAATTTCCAGGTTGCAGAAAGCGCAGATCAGTCAATTCTCGCTTCTATTGCAGGTCCTTTCGCTTATGTTCTTGTTCCCGTTGTTGGTGTTCTTTCTTGGCAGCTCGCTGCAGCAGCAGTTACAGGCTTCATTGCTAAAGAAAATGTTGTTGGTACATTGGCAGTTTGCTTCGTAGGACTTGAAAACCTTATTGATACAGAAGAGCTTGCTCTTATGGAAGGCGCAGGAGCAGAGGTTGCATCTGCATTCGCAATCACAAAGGTTGCAGCTTTAGCTTATCTTATGTTTAACCTTTACACACCTCCTTGCTTCGCTGCTATCGGTGCCATGAACTCCGAAATGAAGAGTGGTAAATGGCTCTGGGCTGGTATCGGTCTTCAGATGGGTACAGGCTTCACAGTTGGCTACCTTGTATACCAGATTGGTACACTTATTACAACAGGTTCTCTCGGTAAAGGCTTCCTTCCCGGATTGATTGCAGTTGTTGCTTTCGTAGCAATTCTCGCAGTTCTCATTGTAAGAGCAAACAACAAAATTAAGACAGAATATGCTTTAAAAGGCAAACAGACAGTAACAAAATAATTTTTAAACTAAGGAGTTAAGCTATGGACAATTTTATCATTGTAGCAGTTCTTGCTGTAATAATCGGTGCGGCGTTGGCTTATGTGATAAAAGCTAAAAAACGCGGTGTTAAGTGCATCGGTTGTCCCGACAGTAAAACTTGTGCAAGTAAAAATGCTTCATCGGGTTGCTCAGGCAATTGTAGCTGTTGCAGTAGCTGTGGCAGTACAGAAGAAACAAACTCCTGAAATAAACTTTAATTAATATACTAGTCATTAGATTTCCATTTTTTCGGAGACAGGCTCGTGCTGTGAAGTGCGGGCTTGTTTCTTTTCTTTTTGTCTTGTTATTTATATTTGTAACTGATATAATCAAACTAGAAAAGTAGTGAAAGGTTGTTTTTATGGTTTCAAAATGTTTTTCCTCTTGGGGACCTTATGGCAAAAAATATATGGGTATTTCAAGAATTGCAGACCATTCATTTAAAAGCGGTATCCGTTTTGATTTTACGGTTGCACCTGCAATTTTTGCTATGAATGTTAAAATTCCTAATGTAACAGTTCCGTCGGGTTGCCACCCTTGGCTTGCAAGCGGTGACTATTCTTTCTTTTCCTATCGTTACGATTTAGAGTGGAAAGATAAGGTTTATGCAGATGTTTCATATTCAAAAATTGATGATGAAAGTATTCTCGTAAGAACAGAAATTGTTAATAATTCGGAGATTATGCAGAACTGCCTTATCAATTATTTCAGCTCTATTGAATACCCTTATACTCATTACACAAGGCTTGTAACTCCTGAGAAATGTAGCTATAAAGAAGCAACAGACTATGATGAATATATTTATAATTCACCTCGTCCCTGGGATGAAGAAAATCCTGACGGACTTAAAAAGGGTGAATTCAGAAGTTCCGAGTTTATTAATGAAAGCGGTCTTGGTGACAGGGTTGGCAAATGGCATATGCCCCACAGGATTATTAAACCCTTTGGTTATGAAAAAGGCGACAGGGTTTCTTATACATTCAATGTAGCGGAAGATTATAAGGATGCTCTTCTTCTTGTTCGCTACCGCACAAGTGATTTGCATTATGAACAGGGACAGATGGTTGGCGTTAGCCTGATTCCCGGTGAAGAGGACGCAGTTTTCACAATTAACAACGAAAAGGTTGTAACCTTTATTGCCACGGATGATCTTAAAATTGCGGCAATTCCTTTTGGCGAAATTAAGAAAGGTAAATTTAAACTTAATTTTGTTTCCGAGGGCGAGGGTGCAATTGAATTTGATTTCCTTTGCTTTGTGGAAAAAGAGGATTTAGGAAAGGTATCTGTTTTCAAGGAGAAAAACGAAACCCTTCCTCAAATTACCGAAGAGAAAAATGGCAAGGGCTATACTGCAAAATTAAAGTATAAATATATTGACGGCGAATATATTATAAAAACCTTTAATGATAACACCCGTTTCAGAAGAATCCCCACAGGTGCTTTGGAGGACTGCCTTACCGCCCGTCTTTCGAATTCTGATGTTACCTTTGACGATGTTCTTGAAAGCTTTACAGGAACATTTTCGAGAAAGCATAGTGACGAAGGCTTTTTTTATAACACGATTATTCATACAATTTTTGTAAATCCCGGTGAAAGCAAGGTGGAATATGCGGTTATCAGTAAAAATGAAACAAAGTATTTAACCACCGAAGAATATGAGAAAATCTATCTTGAACAAAAATCAAAAGCTATAACATTCAATTATAATAAAACCGGTAAAAAATATGAGTTGAGTAATACTATTCTTGCTTCAACACTTTTGACCAATGCAGTTTACCCCATATATAAACACGGGGAGAACATAATCCACCACACCCCGGGTAAGCGTTGGGATTGCCTTTATACGTGGGATTCGGGCTTTATAGGTCTTGGGATGACAGAGCTTTCTGAAGATTTTGCCTTTTACAGCCTCGATACATATTTAAGTGATGAAAGTAATCCTGATTATGCTTTTTTGCACCACGGCTCACCTGTGCCTGTGCAGATGTATCTCTATCTTGAGCTTTTAAAACGCAATAACAATAAAGAAAAGCTTCTTTCTCTTTACCCGAGAGCAAAGCTCTATTATGATTTTCTCGCAGGTAAAATAAGAGGGTCAACAACCGCAAAGTTCAAAAGCGGACTTACCACCACTTATGATTATTTCTATTCAACAAGTGGTATGGACGATTATCCGGCTCAGGTTCTGATGATGAACGAAAATCTTCGTGATAAAGCTGCTCCTGCAATTTCTTCTGCTCAGCTTATCCGTTGTGCAAAAATTCTGAAAATGGTTGCTCTGGCTCTCGGTAAAACAGAAGATAGCGCAGAGTATGATAAAGATATCAAGCGTGTTGGCGATGCTCTTAATAAGTATTCCTGGGATGAAGAAAGCGGTTATTACTCATACGTTCTCCACGATGAAAACTACGAGCCAACTGAGATTTTCAGAACTGCAACAGGGGAGAATGTAAACAAAGGTCTTGACGGTATTTATCCGTTGATTGCAGGTGTTTGCGACGAGAATCAGAAAAAGAGAATTATCGGTCACTTAAGCAATCCCAAGGAAATGCTTTCACCCTACGGTATCAGCGCAGTTGATATGACCGCAAGTTATTTTATGGTAAACGGTTATTGGAACGGACACGTGTGGTTCCCTCACCAGTGGTTTATCTGGAAAACAATGCTTGATATGGGCGAAAATGATTTTGCCTACACAATTGCAAAACTTGCCCTTGATGTATGGAAGCGTGAGGTTGAATATTCCTATTACACCTTTGAAATGGTCAATGTTGTAACAGGTCGAGGCGGTTGGTTCCACAATTTCGGCGGGCTTTCTGCACCCATTAATCTATGGAGTGCCGCATATTATAGGCCCGGTACATTCAATACAGGCTTTGATGTGTGGGTGGAAAAGCAAGAGCTTTCAAGTGACAACAAAGTCTTTGAAGCAGAGTTTAAATATTACGGCAATAACGATAAATTCACCGTAATCGTTGCAATGAACGATGAAAAGAAGGATTACAAAGTAACCCTCAACGGCACCGAAGTTCCTTATACCGTAAGAGACGAAAGCGCAATTGAGATTACAATAAACACAAATGAAAAAACAGATGATTACAAATTGATAATCAACTAATATACTAATATTAGATTTAGTGCAATAAAGCTGATGGTGGTTCTACCTCTCTTCGAAAGGAGGTACCAAAAAACTTAATTTTATTGTTTTATGGCACATTTCTGTGCCCCGACACTCCTAACTCCTCATTCCTCACTCCTAACTAAAAAAGGTTATTCAGAAGCTCATTTTCTGAATAACCTTTTTAATTATCTAATAAATTCCTTCATCGCATCAATATAAATGCTGTTTCTCGTGGTTGAAATGTTAGCGAGGAAAATGATGTCATCTACCTGATTATTATTGGTGAAATCACTTAATGTACCTTGGTAATGACGGGGGTCAATAACATAAACATTTTTATAGTGGGGGATGAGGAACGGAACAAATGCATTACCGTAGCTTTCCTTAATGACAAGACAGCTTGTTTCTTCTTGAATATCAAGGTTTTTTATGGTAACTAATGCCTGGTCGCCACCGATAAAGGTCAGGTATTTAAGGTTTGAAGCGTATTCTGTTACATCGCTTATAACGTCCCATTTATATTGATTTCCGTCTGCTTCCGTCAAAGTGCATTCAACGTTGTTTCTGGGTAGATATGCAGTAACAGTATCGGGAGTGTCACCCAAAGCGGAGCTCTGGCCCGAGCTTGAGTAGAAGGTTCCTAAAAATCCGTCAAAGGAAGTGGTAAGATAATCTGTTATCGGTACGGGTGCAATACCTTTTGCTTTGCAAAATTCATCGTATGCATAATATGCACCCAAGGCAGTCCAATGGTGGTCTGTTCTGAAATATGTGTATTCGTTTTTATGTGCCTTTTCCACATCGTAAATGCTTGAAACTGCCGTAACATTTTTAAAAGAAGAGTTGAAATAATCAAGGGCTTTCTTCTGGTCGGAAGAGTTGATGTCTTTTCTTATGGAGTCGTGGAGAGTGATGTCCATACTTGTGGGAACGAGTAAAGCATAAACATTGGATTTGTTTCCTGAAGCCCCTTTTATATTGCTTACGCAGTTTATGAAGTCGGGTGCTAATTTGCTTGAGAAATTATAATACTCATAAGCGCTGTTACCTGCCACAAGAATTGCACCGAGGGATTGTGTCTTTATGTTCGGCTTAGGTTCTTCCGTTTTTTGTGTTGTGGATGGTTCTGTTGTAATGGGAGCAGTTGTTTCGGGTGTAGTTGTTTGAGGTTCTTCCGTAACGGGCACATCCATAGGCGCATCGGGGATTTCATCACCTAAATCAACATCGCCGTGAATTGCAATAGAATCAAAACCCGAAAGCTTTTTGACAGAAGTATTCAATTTTGTCAATTGCTCGCGGAAGGGGAAGGTGTCCGAAAACCAGGTGCTTATATCATCAAAATAGCTTCCCGAAATAATTGCTTCAAAAGAAAATTTTGGGAACTCTTTTAAATTGCGTTTTTCACTTTCAGAGTAGGCAGGGCGCAAGGGTATCATAAAAGAGACTGTTGCACCTACATAGAGCATAATGAAAAAAGCAACAACCTTTACTGCAAGAGTTTTGTTAATATTCTGTTTTTCTTTTTTTCGGCGCTTTTTACCGATGGTATTGGGGAATAAACTAAAGTTTATGTCCCTTGGTTTGTCATAAATCATTAAATACAACCTCGAAAAATCAGAATTGGAAATAAAGGAACGGATTATAACTGTCACCCACAAGAGCGAGAGTAGAAAGGAACAAAATTACCAAGGGTAAAACTACACTTGCGATTTTGTAAATAACGGCAGGGACACTGCTTTTCTCACTTCGTTTGCAAGCATCGGAAATTCTTTTTATAATGGGTGTTACACTAAACAGAGCAACTATAATGAAAATAATGTTGCCGATTAGAAGGGTTTTTGTTTCGAAATCTATAAAAGCGTTTCCGTTTAATCCGAAAAGACCTTTTATAACAACGGGAATGAACCTGAAATCAGAGAAACGGAAAAGAATCCAACCGAAAAATACAACAATAAGTAAATAAGCGTGGCTGAAAAATGCAGGGATTTTTTCAAGAACTTTTAAAAGTCCGATTTTTTCAATAACAAGGAATACGAAGAAGAAAAGTCCCCAGAGAACAAAGTTCCAGCTTGCTCCGTGCCAAAGTCCCGTAAGAAGCCATACCACAAAAATATTGCGGTAGGTGTTGAATTTACCTTTTCTGTTACCGCCCAGAGGAATATAAACATAGTCTCTGAAAAATGTGCTTAAAGAAATATGCCATCTTCTCCAGAAATCCGTAACGGATTTTGCAATATAGGGGTAGTTGAAATTTTCTTTAAAGTGGAAGCCGACCATAAGACCCATACCTATTGCCATATCGGAATAAGCGGAGAAATCCAAATAGATTTGAAGCATATAAAAGAGAACACCGAACCAAAGACCTAAAGCGGAACGGGAAGAAAGCTCCGCAAATGCGCTTTCAAAGGAACTGCTCATTAAAGCATCGGAAACTAAAAGCTGGTCGGAAAGGGAGCCGCACACATTTGCAATAAGAGCCTTTTTACCAAGACCTGTTACAAAGCGGGTTACACCTGCTGCAACATCAGTTAAGCTGACTTTTCTTTCGTTAATTTCTCTTTGAACATCACTGTATCGGACAATGGGGCCTGCAATGCATTGATAGAAAAGACTTGAATACAAAAGTAACCAAAAGAAGTTTTTTTGAGCAGGAACTTCTTTTCTGTAAACATCAATAACATAAGAGAGTAACTGGAAGGTGTAGAAAGAAATTCCTATAGGTAATGCAATTTTTGGTATTAATTCGGGAATTCCGAAAATACTTTGAATGTTAGTAAGAACAAAGCCTGTGTATTTGAAATAGCCTATAAGCCCGAGATTTATAACAACCGCAAGGATGAGAAATAGTTTTTTCTTCCCATCGGTTTCGGATTTTTCAATTAAAAGTGATGCCAACCAATCGCATAGTGTCATAAATATAAGAAGCAAAACGTAAACGGGCTCACCCCAGGTATAGAAAAGGAGGGAGAAAATAAGCAGAACGATATTTTTACCCTTTATGCCTTTCATAAATGAATAAAATATAAGGCATATCGGCAAAAATGCATATATAAACAAAAGACTTGAAAATACCATTTTTGACCTCGCAAACCAAAAGTACAATAATATATATTCAAATATACAACTAATATATTGATAAATTTCCAATATATAATTATATTTGTCACAATCGAAAAAAGCAATACCTTTAGATAAAATAAATAAATTTGTCGATATTTAGGTTGGCATTTTGTCTATGAGTAGGCAATGATTTTACTTGACTTAAGGTCCAAGATGTAATAAAATGATACTTGGTAAAAATTTAACATCCGAAAGGAGATACAGAACATCATGAATTATTCACATGAAGTTGAAAAAATGTGTACGGTCAAAAAAGGCCCACATCACGGTCCTGCTCCCATCCCCGAAGAAGGCAAATGGGTAAAGGCTTATGAAATTAAAGATATTTCCGCTTTTACTCACGGTATCGGTTGGTGTGCTCCCCAGCAGGGCGCTTGCAAGCTTTCCCTTAACGTTAAAAACGGTATCATTGAAGAAGCTCTTGTTGAGACAATCGGTTGCTCCGGTATGACTCACTCTGCTGCAATGGCAAGTGAAATCCTCCCCGGTAAAACTCTTCTCGAGGCTCTTAACACAGACCTTGTTTGCGATGCTATCAATACAGCTATGCGCGAACTCTTTCTTCAGATTGTTTACGGCCGTTCACAGTCCGCATTCTCTGAAGACGGTCTTTCAGTTGGTGCAGGTCTTGAAGACCTCGGTAAAGGTCTTCGTTCTCAGGTTGGTACAATGTACGGTACAAACCTCAAGGGCGTAAGATATCTTGAAATGGCAGAAGGCTACGTTACAAGAATGGCTCTTGATGATGACGATCAGGTTATCGGTTACGAGTTCGTTTCTCTCGGCAAAATGACAGACTTCATCAAAAAAGGCGACGATCCCACAACAGCTTACAATAAAGCTATGGGTACTTACGGCAGATTTAACGATGCTGCTAAGTATATCGATCCCCGTGAAGAATAAGGAGGTAAACGAACATGGCATTATTTGAAAATTTCGAAAGACGTGAGGCAAAAATCCTCTCAGTTCTTAAAGAATATGGCATTTCTTCAATCGAAGAATGTAAAGAAATCACACTCGCTAAAGGTATTGACTGTGATAAAATCGTCAGAGAAACTCAGCCTATCTGCTTCGAAAATGCTGTTTGGGCATATACAGTAGGTTGCGCTATCGCTCTCAAAAAAGGTTGCACAAAGGCTGCTGATGCTGCTGCTGCAATCGGTGAAGGTCTCCAGAGCTTCTGCATTCCCGGTTCGGTTGCTGATAACCGTAAGGTTGGTCTTGGTCACGGTAACCTTGGCAAAATGCTCCTTTCTGAAGAAACAGAATGCTTCTGCTTCCTTGCAGGTCACGAATCATTCGCAGCTGCAGAAGGCGCTATAAAAATTGCTCTTAATGCAAACAAAGTAAGAACACAGCCGCTCCGTGTTATCCTTAACGGTCTCGGCAAGGATGCTGCTATGATTATTTCAAGAATCAACGGCTTCACATATGTTCAGACAGAGTTTGACCCCTATACAGAAACAGTTAAAGTTGTTAATGAAACAGCTTATTCAAACGGCGACAGAGCTAAAGTTCGTTGCTACGGTGCAGACAATGTTCCTGAAGGCGTTGCTATTATGAGACTTGAAAATGTTGGTGTTTCCATTACAGGTAACTCAACTAACCCCACTCGTTTCCAGCATCCCGTTGCAGGCACCTACAAAAAATGGTGTAACGAAAACGGTGTTAAATACTTCTCAGTTGCATCAGGTGGCGGTACAGGTCGTACTCTTCACCCCGATAATATGGCTGCAGGTCCCGCTTCCTACGGTATGACAGATACAATGGGTCGTATGCACTCTGATGCTCAGTTTGCAGGTTCTTCATCAGTTCCCGCTCACGTTGAAATGATGGGTCTTATCGGTGCAGGTAACAACCCCATGGTTGGTATGACAGTTGCTTGTGCAGTTGCTATTGAAGAAGCAAGTAAATAATTTATATTGATACAAAAAATCCGTCACTCTCCAAAAGAGAATGACGGATTTTTTTAGCTTTTATTTAAGTGTTATAGTAGCATAATCGTCATATTCAAAGAAGCTTGAGTTTACCTCATTGATTTTAAAGCCACTGGAATAAATATTTTCAAATTCGGCTGAAACGCTGTTTGTTGACGATTTACCTGCAACCTTGTTAGGAAGAGCCGAACTGTAAGAAATGTTTTTGTATTTGATATCAGATATAATCATATTTGATACTCCGCTTTCATAAACAAGGCAGCCAATAGCTCTGCTGTGAGCCCTATAAATTTCAATATTTTCAAAGGTTATGCCCGAAATGCTTCCGCCACCTTGTTCAGCAATAATCGCAAGGGCGGGAATTCGATCTGCATCCCAGGTTGCATCGTGGTGAATAACCGCGCAATCTTTAAAGGTTATGTTTGATATGGGCAGGTTTACTTCACCGCAAATACCAAAGCATCTTGCTTTTCCGTTCCAGGCGATACAATTAGTGAAAGTTACATTATCGCTTATAGCGGAGCTGTCACCGCCCAGAGTTTTAACATCAAATAAATCATCGCCTGCCCGTGCAAAGCAGTTATCAACAGTTACATTTTGAGAGTTGCATATTGCAAAAGCATCACCATTCTGGCGATAACCGAAAACATCAACGTCCTTAATAGTGAAATTGTTGCAACGGTATGTAATGAATGACCATTCAGCAGGGTTGATAAGTTTAATGCCTCTTACTTCAATATTGTTACTGGAAGTGAATACAAGACCGCGTCTTTCGTGCCAGTCAAGGTTAGAAAAGTCAAATACACCATTACCTAATAGTTTAATGTTGCTACAGCTATTGAAATTAAGGAAGGGATAACGGGTTAATCCTATTCCGCTTTCGGATAAGGCACCGTCCTCAACATAGTTATTGTTATCTGCGTCGCTGTTTATATCGTACTTGTGGTTTGCGATGAAATATGCACCGCGTTTAAGATAATATACTGAATTTTGCGCCCCTATGGAACTGGCGTAATCCCAACGGTACACGCCTTTGTCATAAACGTAAACATTTGCTTCGCCGTATTCTCCCTGCAGTTCTGCAATTTCTTTCTCTTCATCAATATCCTCTTTTACAAAGAGGGTGTAGGCGTATTCCTGTCCACCGTTATTGAAAACAAAAGTGTATGTTCCGAAATCTGTGATTGTTGCGTGCGTTACTGCTCTTCCGTATTCGAGTTTCAAATTAAGTGATTCGGGTAAAACGATTACATCATCTATATAGAAGCCTGTTGGGTTCAGTTGAAAAGCTAAAGAGAACTTTTTGCCCTTTTCAATGTATATCTCAGAAAAAGAATGAAGTTCACCGGTTTGCGTTTGACCCACAAAAACGGTTGTTGAATAAACAGGAATTCTTGTACTATTGATATGCACTTTGTGATAAGGTGATTCAATAATACCATTAACATCAGTGTAGCCTTGAGCAGCCACATAACCATCATCTTTAACGTCCGCTCTGCCTGTATAAGCTTCTACAGAAAGTCCCACATCCTTCAAATTTAAAACAGCCTCTGCGGGATATTCAAGATACGTAAAATCAAAATTATTTTTTACAGATGGGACCTCGTTTGGCCCGCGAAAAAGGTTGAAAGCAGATAAAATCGCCAAAAAAAGTGCGAGCAAAGCTTTTAAAAAAGGCATTTAAAGGACATCCCTTCAAAATATTGTATCAACAAAAATGGATTTTAGCACAAAAAAGTCAAAATATCAATGATTTAAAAATATAAAGGTATATTCTGTGCATTTTATTCATAAATCATAAGTATGTTTTGTGTAGTTTTACTTGACAAAAATATTATTTTTTGTGTATAATCTTGGGTGTTGAAAATAAGCAAGTTTACTTGTAATTTTTGAAAGAAGGATTTTAAAATGGCAAAGGTACTTATTGAAACATCTGCTCGTCACGTTCACGTATCAAGAGCAGACCTTGATATTCTTTTTGGTGAAGGCTACGAACTCACCCCCAAAAAAGACCTTTCACAGCCCGGTCAGTTTGCTTGTGAAGAAAGAGTTGCAGTTATCGGTGCAAAGGGTCAGTTTCCCGCAGTTTCCATTCTTGGTCCCACAAGACCTTCTTCACAGGTCGAAATTTCTGCTTCCGATGCTCGTTCAATCGGCATTGTCGCTCCTGTAAGAGAGAGTGGCGATATCGCCGGAAGCGGTTATTGCAAGCTTGTTGGTCCTAATGGCGAGGTTGAGCTTAAAGAGGGCGTAATTGTTGCTAAAAGACATATTCACCTTACTCCTGACGCTGCTGCAGAATTTGGCGTTGAAGATAAAGAGGTTGTTGGTGTTAAGGTAGAGTCTGACGGACGTTCTCTTATTTTTGGTGATGTTGTTTGCCGTGTTCATCCCAACTTTGCTCCTGCAATGCACATTGATACCGATGAAAGTAATGCTGCTTTTGCAACTCCCGGTATGATGGGCGAAATCGTTAAGCTTTAATTTTAAATGCAAATACCCATTGTCGAATGTTATCGGCAATGGGTATTTTTTTAAATTGCAATATCTAAAACTATTTTGCTTGTATTTAACATATTAAAGTGCTAAAATATCAATGATACCATAGAAAAGAGGGGTTTTATGAAAGCAGGAGCAAAAAAATATATCAGCATTGTTTTAGCTTTATGCATTTGTTTGTTTTTATTAAGTAGTGTTTGTGTAAATTCTCTTGCAGCAGAGGAAAGTGACGGTGAAGTCGTTCTCTATGTTTCTTCTGATGCTACTGAAAGCGGTAAAGGTACATTGCAGTCGCCCATAAGCCTTGTTGGTGCAAAGAATATGCTCAAAGGAATGAAAAATGAGAAAAATTCCGCAACAGTATATCTTTTGGGCGGAACATATTATTTTGAAGATGTGTTAAGCTTTAATTCAGAAGATATGGCAAATGTTACATATAAGGCTTACGACAAAAATGAAGTGGTTTTTTCGGGTGCTTATGAAATAAACGGTTTTAAAGAGAGCGAAGCTAACGGAGTAAAGGTTTTCACAAAAAAGCTTGATACTTCTAAAAATAATTGGTATTTTAAATCCCTTTTCAGTGATAACGGAGAGCTTAATATAACCCGTTTTCCCGAGGAAGGTTATTTAACAGTTAAAGCACCTGCTCCTGAAGATGATATTTGGAATGAAGAAAACAGACCTTGGGAATTTACATACGGTCAGCGCTCTTTCTACGCAAATACCGATGATATTCCTGATGAATTTTACAATTCCGAGGATGTTAACATCCGTATTCTCCACTATTGGCACGATGAGTTAATGAACATAACATCATACGATGCCGAAACAGGAAAAATCGGTTTATCAAGACCATCTTCAATGGAAATAAGAGATATTGACCGCTATTATTTTGAAAATGTTTTTGAAGCTCTGAATGACCCCGGTGAATGGTATCTTGACAGTGTTTCAGGTATACTTTACTACGTGCCCAAAGAGGGTGAGAAAGCAGATAATCTTACCCTTTACGGCTCAAATATCGACAAACTCATTGATATTAACGGTGTTGACGGAATTTCTTTTGAGGGTGTTCGTTTTACTCGTACCGATTGGGTAGAGCCGAAGGCTGATGGCTTGTATGCAGGCACTTGGTGGGAAGAAAATGATATGGATTTTCCTCAGGCGGCAATATTTGTTGACGGAGTTGTTTCTGTTGAATATGCAGAAAACATCCACTTTAAAAACTGTGAGTTTACTGATTTAGGCGGTACAGCCGTAAAGATGAAATTCGGTGTTAAAAATTCTTCTATTGAAAACTGTTATTTTGAAAATATAGCGGCAACTGCTATTTATGTGGGTGGAGAAAATTGCCTTCCCGAACAGGAGAACTATACACAGAATATCGCCATTAAAAACAACGAAATCTATAAATACGGCAGAAAATTCTTCAGTGCCATAGGTATTCATATAACCTTCTGTGATACTGCTGAAGTGGTAAACAATGAAATTCACGATGGTTACTATACAGGTATTTCTGTTGGTTGGATTTGGGGCTATGCTTACCACGCAACTAAAAATATAAATATCAGTCGAAATCTTATTTACAATATCGGTCAGGGTTGGCTTTCCGATATGGGTGGTATTTATATGTTAGGTAAACAACCCGGAACTGTTTTAAGTGAAAATGTTATACATAATATTGCCGCTGACCCCGGTGAAGGCGGTTACGGCGGTTGGGGTATTTACCTTGACGAAGGCTCATCTTATATGGCAGTTGAGAAAAACCTTGTATATGCTTGCGGTAACCAGAGCTTTAATGTTCATTACGGTGAGGGTAATGTTATCAGAAATAATATTGCAGCTCTCAGTGCTGAAGGGCTTATGAGTCCGGGTATAGACAAGGGCGAAACTCACGCAACAGCCACATATTATAACAATATTTTCCTTACCTATAACAAAGCACCCATTTATATCGAAATGTTAAATCCCTCTCATTTTTATGATAATGGTAATCTTATGTGGAGCTTAACAGAGGGCGATGAACTCTATTTCAACACAAGCAAATATATTTACACACTTGAAATGGCTGAGAAGAAAGGCTTTATTCACTTTCCCACAGTTGCAGACCCACTTTTCAAGGATGCTCTTAATTTTGACTTCACTTTGGCGGAAGACAGTCCTGCATTTGCTTTGAATTTTGAAGCATGGGATTATTCATTGGCAGGTACAATTAAAGATACTGTTATCGGTCTTAACAGAGAGGGTGGAAAAACACCTTATAATGCAGAATCAGAGTTACAGCCTGATAAAGAATTTGAACATAATTTATTTGCTAATTATATTCCTTATATTCTTTTTGCATTTTCCATATTGTTGGCATTAGCTTGGCTTATTATAGGTGTTTTAAAGGGTAAAAAGACAGTTGCATTACCCATATTAGCAACGGTTCTTTCAGTTCCTTTATTTGTTGCAGTCTACTTTATGTACCTTGAATGGATTGAAATTCTCTATTTCTTATCTGTTTTTGCATTGGCGGCAATGGCGTCAATTCTTCCAACCTGCGTTGCAATAGAAAAGAAGAAAAAGAAGAAAGGCATAATTTTAGCATTCGTTATTAACTTTGTTCTTTCAGCAGGTGTTTTCTTGGGTCTTGCAGGTGTACTTAATATGCTTTTGCGCTCAGGAAGTCCCGAGGTAATTTCAATTACTTGCGGTGCAATGATTATTTATATGGTAGTTGAAACACTTCGTCTTTTGAAAGCGTATAAGAAAAATAAAGAATAAAAATCAAAAAGCATAACCATCAAGCTCGATGGTTATGCTTTTTGCTATCTGATTTCAATGATTTCGTTATATGTGGGCATTGAGCTTTGAGCACCCATTCTGCTGACAGCGATTGAGCCTGCCTTGTTACCAAAATCACAAGCTTTTTCAATATCACTGCTTTTAATGTATTCAAGAGCTAAAGCTGCGGTAAAGCAGTCGCCTGCTGCAGTTGTATCAACAACATTGCTTTTGTAAGATGGAAAAATCTTTAATTCATTCCCGTCCCAGAGCGCGCAACCTCTTTCGCCAAGCTTTAAAACAATATATTTTGCCTTGCTTCTTTCCTCCAATATTTTTGAAGCCTTTAAAATATTTTCTTCATTATCGGGGTAAATACCGGTCAAGGCTTTTGTTTCGCTTTCGTTGGGGGAGAGGATTGTTGCACCCTGCATTTTCTCTAACGCGAAATTTTTTGCAGGACCGCAATCTATTACAACTATGATTCCGTTTTTTACAGCGTAGTTGACACAGTCAGTAACAACATCCTCATTTGTTTCAAATTGTAAGAGCAAAAGGTCAATGTCTGTGCCCATATCAGCAACTGCTTTTTGAGGATCTATTTCTGCATTTGCACCTTCATAAACGACGATTCTGTTTCTTCCTTCGCCATCAAGAATGATTACCGCAAGCCCTGTCTGAGAACCATCTGTTGCAACACCTGAGACATCAATATTGTTGTTTCTTAAATTCTCCAAAAGCTTTGCTCCGTTGGCATCTTCTGCAACCTTACCAATCATTTTGACCTTTGCTCCAAGCTTTGCCAAAGCGATTGCCTGATTTGCACCTTTCCCGCCGTTTGAATAACCATAGTCAGTACCCAAAACGTTTTCTCCGCTTTTGGGAACCTTTTCCATATTAAGAATTAAATCCATATTGATACTACCCACAACTGCGGTACGAATAGCCTTATACATAATTTTACCTCAAAAATTTTCTGAAATCTTCTGCAGCTTGTTTTATTTCTTTATCTTTTAGAAATAGCGCGCTTGTGCCGAGAACAAAAATATCTGCGCCGCATTCTGATAACTTTTTGCCGTTAGAAAGACTGATATTTCCGTCAACCTCAATAAGAGTATTGGGGCAATTCCATTCCATTAAAAGCGAACGGGCTTCTTTAACCTTTTTTTCTGCACCTGAAAACATTTTCTGCCCCGCAAATCCCGGAGAAACAGTCATAACTAAAAGCATATCAATATAGTCCGTAAGGTGTTTGATGCATTCAAGTGGTGTTTGAGGGTTAAGAGCAAGACCTGCCTTGCAACCTTTGTTTTTAATCATTTCAAGAACTCTGTGGATATGTATTTCTGATTCATAATGAACGCATAAAATATCGTTTTCGGAAAGAATCATTCTGTCAATGAATTTTGATGGTTCATTAACCATCATATGAACGTCCAAAGGGATGTCTGTAACCCTTTTTATAGCGTTAATCAAGTCAAAACCCAAAGTAATATTGGGCACAAAGTTTCCGTCCATAATATCAATGTGTAAATAATCTATATTTGCTTTTTCAAGCTCCTTTATGGATGCAATAAGATTTGTAAGGTCGGCGCACATTAAAGAGGCAGACAACATTCTTTCCATTTCTAACCAATTCCTTAATTGTAGTAGTTGTTTTTAATTATTTGAAATTTTCCATGAATACCTTCATAAACAGTCCGCCTTGAACTGTACGGTGCCTGAAACTGACCATTTTACCGCTTTTTGTGTCATACCAATCTGTGAGAGGGGCTCGTGATGAGCTTTCGTTGTAGGCGTTCCATAAGGGCTCTATAAATTCTTCAAAGGTTTTCTTTGTTTGAGCCATAGAAGCCACCCAGACAAGCCAGTCGGATTTTGTGTAATCAGCTCTGGAATCCAGCGGAAGACCATATTTGTTAAAGCATTTTTTGTTGTTATTAAGCTCGGTGTTTCTGAAGCTTTGTGTGAAAAGGTTTGTGCCCCATACCTTGTCCCAAACCATATTATATTTCATAGAGAAGCCGTCACAACTGTCAAAGGTGAGTCTGGAAGAACCATCATCATTGATGGCGGTGTTGAGCCAGTTTTCAGCCATTTTCTCTGCTTCTGCCTTATAGAACGCGGATTTATCTTCCAGCCCTAACATATCTGTTATAATAGCCATTCCGCGAAGACCCATAATAGCCTTAAGGGAAAGGTTGCAGTTGTGAGCAAGGTGTCCTGCAAAATCATCTGTGCAAAGCTGATTGCCCGGATCTGCACCATATTCTATAAGATATTTACTCCATTTTTCGAGAATTTCTAAATGACTTTTAGCAAAAGACGCATCTTTAGTTACCAATGCAACATTCGTTTCCATAATAAGCATATTTCCGCATTCTTCAACAGGCATTTGATATTTAAGTTGATTTTCACCATAAACCTGACCATTAAGCAGAGGGTATTGCCCAACATCGTGGGGAGCAAAATCAAATTTCCACTGGTCGCTCAAAGCGTATTTATATATGGGGCGCAACATACCTTTAACAAGCTCTGGGTTGTATATTAAAAACATCGGTGTGGAGGGGTAACTGACATCAACTGTGGCAGCACATCCGTTTGACCAGCATTCCTTTGAAACGAAAAGCACGTTGCCGTCTTCATCAAGAGAAAGCTTATGGGCGGCAATAACCTGGCGGTATGCAAGAGAAAGAATTTCAGCATATTTTTCTCCCCCCGCATTAAATGCAGCTTCGTAAAGCTTTTTTGAAAAATCTTCGCAACGGGCAAGAGTTTTTTCGTAATCCGCTACTGCCTCATTTATAGCCTCAAGGATTGTTTTGCCGTCTTTGTTCCAATATGATTTTAGAGGCTTTTTGAAGTATTCAAGACTGTAAACATCGTCATAAGCAAAAAGGAAAAGAGCCTTTTCTTTTTCTTCGGGCAATGAAACACCGTGAATATAGGTTTTGCTGTCAGTATCTGCAGCATAAACAGAAGCATTATTTGCGCTGACTGCAATATGGGCGTAGCCCCAGTCAATGCCGATATCATCACCGCTTTTGTTAAGAGGCTTCTGCTCAAGGTTACCTATTCTCATACCTTTAACACCATTAGCTAAAGGTGTTTCCTCATACATAACACCGTTTTGCCAAGGCTTGTTAAGACAAAAATCTTCACAAAGAGAAACATCAAACTCAACCTTATGAGATTTTTTATCTTTTGAAGTGTAGCTAAGCTCAAGATAAGAAACAGGACGCGAAAGAAGATATAAATCATCGGGCAAAACAGGGGAGGTGAATTTTGCAGTAATGCTTACGCTTTCGTTTTCAAATATTGCTGTGGTTGAAAGTGCATCAATATCAAGTGCAATCTGGTCAATCTTTTTAATATCTCTGTGGTAGCCTAAAAATAAGTAGGGCTTGCCATCAATCCTGGCAATGCCGAGTAAAGCCTTTTGAGTTCCTGACCAAAGCTCTGTGGGTGCAAAATTTATGTTTTCATCAGAAGACCATAAAGAAAAATAAGGATCAATGGTAATGAGTGGTATTGCAGGTGGGCGTAACTTCATAAAATCATTCCTTAAAAGCGTTTTATAGAATCATTATATCACAAATACATTTTTTATCAATCAAAACAAAACATAACATCTAAAAATTCATCCATATATGGAAATTTTACTTGGGATTGGGTGAATTGCTTGAAAAAAAGCCTTGTTTCTTGTAGAATAAAAACAGATTGACGGAATAGAAAAGCAAAAGAGGTTAATATAAAACGATGAAAATTATTGAAAATTTGGAAAAGGTTTTGAAAAAAACTGATGAAGAAATATGAGGAACATATTATGAATTCTTTAATTGAATTTAAAAATGGAAAACCATATATATCTGTTGAAGGAGATTTGCATTATCCTCTTGCCTACACCACTTATTTTGAGGAGTGCGGAGAGTTTTCCGATTTTATAAAATGTGGCTATAAAATGTTTTTTGTGAATATTTCTTTTACGGAATTACCAATAAACAATGTTAGTGGTTTTTCTCCTTTCAGGACAGGTGTTTTTGAAAACGAAGAACCTGATTACAGGGAGTTTGATGAGGTTGTTAGTGAAATATTAGACCAATGTCCTGATGCATTGATTTTCCCGAGAATAAACATCGCAATGCCTCGCAAGTGGATTGAAAATAACCCTGACAAATGTGTTTCTACTTCTTCGGGAATGAGAGAAGCTCTTTGGTCGAAAAAATTTCTTGATGATGGGGCAGAGCTATTGGCAGAGCTTGTTTCTCACATTCGTTCTTCTGATTATAGTGGCAGAATTGCAGGTTATCAGATTTGCGGTGGCACAACTCAGGAATGGATGCATCACGATATGGCAGGGTCGTTTTCAGAAAAAGGCTATCGGCAATTCCGTATATGGATGAAAGAAAAATATGATATAGATAATGTTCCTGAAATCACCAAAGAGGATTTATTTAAGGCAGGTTTTAATGAAACTGTCAGCCGTTACGGTGAATTTTGTTGTGAAGCTGCAGCAAATGCCGTTGAACATTTCTGCAAAAAGTTGAAAAAGCTTATCAACAACGAGCAGATTGTGGGCACTTTCTATGGTTACAATGCCTTTGTAAATGATATTCTTCTCGGACTTTCTGGATTAAGACATATTATTGATTCACCGTACATTGATTTCTTTTCATCGCCCTGCTGCTATGACTGTAACAGAGAGCTTGGAGTTGACTGGGGCGATATGATAGCAGAAAAATCTCTGAAGCTTCATAATAAGCTGTATTTTGTGGAATGTGACATAAGAACTTTCCTTACAAGAAGAATGCAGGAATCACGTCCCGGAAAGTTCTCGAGTGAGTATTTTAACCTTGTGGATGATAAAGGCAACAAAACCGTCTGGAGTGGACCTGATACACTTGAGCTTTCTCTAAGTGCAATAAGAAAGACATTTGCTCACCAGCTTACAAAGGCTTCGGGTATCTGGTGGTTTGATATGTGGGGCGGTTGGTACCACAACGAACAAATTATGCTTGAACTGAGCAAAATGAGAAGCATAGCAGAAAAATCAAAGGATAAATCTAATGTATATCCCTCTGCCGAAGCAGTTGTTTTTATAGACGAGAGGGCATATTTTAATAATCCACGAGGTAGTGCTTTATGTAATAGTGTTAATAACATTCGTGTGGCAATGGGCAACACTGGTATTCCCTTTGATTTGTGTATGACAGAGGACGCTGAAAAGATTATTGAGAAATATAAAGTTGCTGTTTTTACAACTCCGTTACCCTCTGAAAGCGGTAAAAAGGCTATGGAGCTTTGTGAAAAAATGAATAAACCATATCTTTTTCCGGATGGAGAAAAAATCTTTATTTCCACAGAAGAATTGCGAGATTTTCTTGTTTCAAAAGGTGTGCATTGTTATAATGCAAAAAATAATGTGGTTTATTGCGGTGGTGGCTATATGGGAGTTCATACGGTAGATGAGGGCGAGGTTGAAATCAGATTACCTGAAAAATACAGGGTAAAAGCTCTTCTTGGTGCAGAACTTCAAGAGCAGGAAGCAGATATTATTTCCCTCTATATGAAAAAACACGATACAGCATTGTTTGAGTTAATATAACTGCGGTGTAAAAGTGAAGGTTGGCGATATAAATGGACACATACTTTAATGAAATAACCTCAAAGCCCATAAACACAATTGACGGTAAAGTTGTTTATAAAATTCCTGCAGGTGCAATGTGCGGTAACGGTGATTTGGGCGTTGTTTTTGATAATGATGAAAAAGACCTTGTTATTCACATTTCTAAATGCGATTTCTGGAAGTTCGGGCGTGGCGCTCATACAGATAGCGGTATTAAAGCCGTTGGCGATTTGCGAATCAATAATGTGGATTTATCAGAATACAATATCAAGCAGTATTTTGATAAAGGTCTTCTTGAATGCAAATTTGGTAACACTGAAATTGAGTTTTTTGTTGCTCCCGAAAATCTAATTTGTTTTGAAATTAAAGTACCTGAAACAGAGAAAACTAACGATATTAGTATTAATCTTCCTGATACTTGCGGTTCGGTAAATTTTCAGTCGGAAGAAAATGGTGTGAAATGCTATTCTCGTAAATTCTGCGGTGAAAATGTTGATAGAGAATCTGCTGTTGCAGTTTGCTTAAAAGCGATTAGTTCAAATATAGTTGATGGATATAAAACTACTCGCTATTGTATTTCAGTTGTTACAAACTTTGATGCTGATGATTACATAAGCAAAGCTTTTGAAATGGTTGAAAATTGTGATTATGATGACGAAAAAACTAAAACTCAGGAGAAATGGGGAAAGTTCTTCTCTGCATCTAAAGTAACTCTCCAAGATAAAGAAATTGAAAAATTCTATAATTCAAGCCTTTATCATCTTGCAGGATGTATGGGGAACAGCGAATTTCCTCCCGGATTATTCGGTAATTTTGTTACTGATGATTTCTTCCCTTGGGCAGGGGATTATCATATGAATTATAACTATGAAGCGCCCTATTATTGCATTTTCTCCTCTAATCATCCCGAGCTTTTTGACGGCTATATGGCACCTGTTAACGATATGAGAGATGAAGCGAAAAGAATGGCAAAGCTTTTCGGTTGCAAGGGCTATGCTTTCCCCGTAAGCTTCGGTCCGAAAGCTCTTGATGTTTATAGTCAGGCTGATTGCAAGGAGCACGGCATACTTTTCCTTGGTCAGAAAAGCCACGCTGCCTATGCTTGTGTAATTCCTATAATGCATTGGTTTTCAACCTATGATAAAGAATATGCTCTCGAAAACTACTATGATTTTGTTTTAAATACTGCGGCATTCTGGGAAGATTATCTTGTTAAAGAAAAAGGTAGATATGTAATCAAAGGTGATGCCGCCCACGAAATTCCATATTATCGCGGTGAAAAATTCAGATATATTACTCATTTTGGTCAGGTAAATACAATAAATGCTATCAATTCAATGGGTCTTGTAAAGCTGTTATTTAACGGTGCTTATGATATGGCAAAAGAGCTTAATCTTAATTCTGAAAAATATGCTTTATGGGAAGATATTATTGAAAATTTCAGTGATTTCCCCACATTTGTCAAAAAGGGTAAAAAGTGTTTCAGATATTCAAAATTTGGTATTCGTTGGAGAAACGATAACACAGTCGGTCTTCAGCATATTTACCCTGCTTCTCAGATTGGTCTTTCTTCCGATGAAAAGCTTCTTAAAATTGCAAGGAATACATATTTTATTAACGACAGACGACTTGATGATAACGGCTCAAACTCATATCTTCCTGCAGGTGCGAGAATTGGTGTTGACCCCGATTTTCTTATTGAAGGTATTCATCAGAATATTAGAGAATTCGCACTTCCCAACAGATTGTTCCGTCATCACGGTGGCGGTATTGAGCACCTTACAACCATTCCTGCAACCATAAATGAAATGCTTATGCAAAGCCATCAGGGTGTTATCAGATTATTCCCTTGTTGGAATAAAAAAACGGATGCATCTTTCGAAAATCTTCGCGCTGATGGTGCATTCCTTGTTTCTGCAGAGCTAAAAAACGGAAAAATTATTTCTCTTAAAATAAAGAGTCTTAAAGGAAGGACTTGTAATGTTAAATGCGAGGGTATTAAATCTGTAATAAGCAAGGCGGACAATAAAGAAATTTCACATATCAGAACAGGAGACGCCGTTACTTTTGAAACTCAGGCAGATACAGAGTATATTCTTATATGAAATAAACAACAGACATCGAGATATAAAATAAATTACACCTCTTGCCGAGAAAATGCGGCGAGGGGTGTAATGTTTTTAATCTTTTTTTAAAATCACAGTGAATTTGCAACCGCTTTCTGTGTTTTCTGCAAACACATCACCATCAACAATGGTAACAATTCTCTTTACCAATGTCAGCCCTAAACCATTACCTTCTTGCTTATGGGAGCTGTCACCTTGATAGAATTTATCAAAAATATGCTTTTGCGCTTCCTCTGAAAGCCCGGGACCATTATCTTCAACAGTAAAGGAAACTTTGTTTTCCTCATCGGTGAGCTTGATTCTCAATATACTGTCGACAGGACTGAATTTTACGGCATTTCCTATAATATTTGACCAGATGTGATATATCATAGTTTCCGAACCATAGAAAATAACCTCGTCCAAATCAACATCAAGCTCAATATTTTTGCTTGACCAGGATTGTTCTAATGCAACAATAACCTCGCGTATTTGCTCATCCAATCTGAAAAACTCTTGTTTTGTTGTTATTGTTTGGTTGTCGAGCTTGGATAAAAGCAATATATTGCTTACTAATGTTGAAAGCCTTTTGGTATTAAAAAGGATTTTTTCTATATATTCGTTTTCAATATCGTCAATGTTATCGGTGCTTTGAAGCAGTGTTGTGTAACCCTCAATAGCATTTATAGGGGTCTTGAATTCGTGAGATACATTTGATACAAAATCAGTTTGCAAAATCTCTGTCGATGCCAACTCCTGAGTCATTATATTGAAGCCTGAAAAGATTTCCTGGATTTCTGCTGATGAGGAGTTAGTTTCAATATGTGTAGAAAAATCACCGTCGGCAACCTTTTTCATACCGTCAATGAGCACCTTTATAGGCTCCAGAAAGCGTTTTAATATAAGCTTTGTTGAAATTGTTGCAATTGTAAGGCTTAAAATGTTCAACAGAACAAGAAGCAGAATACTCGTTACATCGGGGAACAGCCACTTGATAAGAATGACCAAGCCGAAAGCAACTAAAACGCTTACAAGAATAACGCACCCTATTATTAAGGTTAAGCGTGTATGTAAGCTGGGAAAAAACTTTTTAACTTTTCCTTTTTGGGTGGTTTTATTTTGTTTCATTACTTTACCACCTTGTAGCCCACACCGCGTATGGTAAGAATTTTAAAATCCTTGTTTTCCTTGAAGCGTTCTCTCAATCTGCCTATATGAACATCAATTGTGTGAGTATCGCTGTCAGAGTCATAGCCCCATACATCGTCCATCAATTGTTGGCGGGTGAAAATTTTTCCCGGGTAAGAAGCCATTTTGTAAAGAAGCATAAATTCCTTTTGCGGTAAAGAAATGGTGTTATCAGGTGAATGAACGGTAAATGTGTCGCATTCAAGAACTGTTTCACCGATGGTCAATCTTCTTTCGTTTATCATTTGAGCACGGCGCAAAAGAGCCTGAACGCGAATAACCATTTCATTGACATTCACAGGCTTTATCATATAATCATCAGAGCCTGAAAGGAAGCCTAAACGCATATCGTCAAAAGCATCTTTTGCGGTAATCATCATAACGGGGGTGTTGTTGCCGTAATCGCGAAGAGTACGAACAAACTCGTAGCCATCCATAACAGGCATCATAACATCAGAAATTATCAGGTCAAAGTAATCATTTTCGATTGCGTTTAATGCCTCTTTCCCATCAGAAACCTCTTTGACACTATATCCGTTTTTTATAAGCACATGAGCAAAAAGACGGCGCAACTCACGATCGTCTTCTGCAATGAGTATTTTAAACATATAATCACTCCGATTTGAAATTAAAAAGAAATACTACGGCATTTAATTACTTAATTATATAAACATATTATAAATTGAAATTCAACTGTAAGTCAACAATTGTTGATATACAGTTGAATTTTATTTTACAGATTTGGGTTATGATAGTTAAAAAGAGAGGTGTTTTTATGATTAACAAACAACAAAATTCAATGCAAAGAAGGGCAGTGTCAATGCTTATTGACCAGGCAATGAGCAAGGTTTCAAAAAATCGTGAGGACGCGTTGCTCAAGATAGTTGATATTGCAGAAAAATTTTGGAATAACGATTATCCGCAGGAATTGTTTGAAAAGGTAAGGGCGGAGATACGAAACCCTGACAGCAAGTGGATGAATATTGTTAACTATTTATTCGACGATATCAACCCTAATGTTGCAAAAACCACGATTTTGAATTTTGGTTATGAAGCTTTTTTCAAGGGAACAAAAGCAGTCAGAAAAAACAGGGAAATTCATAATTGTAATATCCCTTGGTTAATATTGTTTGACCCCACTTCTGCTTGCAATATGCATTGTGCAGGCTGTTGGTCAGGTACATACGGTGATAAATCTAACCTTTCATTTGATGATATGAATAAGATTGTTACCGAGGGCAAAGAATTAGGTGTTTATCTGTATTTTTTAACAGGTGGAGAGCCCTTGGTAAGAAAGAAGGATATTATAAAGCTTGCAAAAATGCATAATGATGTTCAGTTTGCAATTTTTACAAACTCAACCTTAATTGATGAAGCCTTCTGTGAAGAGGTTGTTGAAGTGGGAAATATAGCATTTCTTCTTTCAATCGAAGGCTCCCCGGATGCTAACGACGCAAGACGGGGTACAGGACATTACAATGCAGTTATCAATGCAATGCATTTATTGACGCACTACGGAATAATTTTCGGTACGTCTATTTGCTACACAAGTCAGAATATTGAATCTGTTACCACAGATAGTTTTCTTACTATGCTTTCAGAAAACGGCGCTAAATTCGGTTTTTATTTCCACTATATGCCTGTTGGCAACAAGGCGGTTACAGAGCTTTTACCCACACCTGAACAGCGAAAATATATGATAGAAAGAATACGCTATATCAGATCCGAGGAATGTGATATACCGTTCTTCCCGATGGATTTTCAGAATGACGGTGAGTATGTGGGCGGTTGCATTGCAGGGGGCAGGAACTATTTCCATATAAATTCTGCAGGTGATGCAGAGCCATGTGTATTCATTCATTATTCGGATTCCAATATACATACCTCATCAATACTCGAAATACTGAAAAGTCCTCTTTTTATGGCGTATCACGATGGTCAGCCCTTTAACAATAATCATCTTATGCCTTGTCCAATGCTTGAAAATCCTCAACTACTTGAAAATATTATTGAGAGAACGGGTGCGGTAAGCACAGATATGGAATCGCCCGAAGAGGTTGAGCATTTATGCTCAAAATGTAAGCTTTATGCTGAGAATTGGTCAGTTGAAGCCGAAAAAATTTGGAGTAAAAAATAAATTATAGTTATGTATATATTGGTAATAGTAGTAGCGGTTTTTGCTTTTATAGCAGTTTTCAGATGTTTGCCAAATATTTTGTCAAAACTTAAAAATCGAAAAGTGTTAAAAAATAACCGCAAAGTTGATGATTCTGATTTTTTAGAAATAAAACAAGGGTGATATAAATGGAAAAACCTCGTTACCACAAGTATTTTTATATATTTGTTGTTTGCTGTGTTGTAGGTTTTATAATTGAAACACTTTGGTGCTTTTTTAAAAATGGTTATTGGGAAAGCAGAAAATCTCTTGTTTACGGTCCGTTCAGCGTTGCATACGGAATGGGTGGAGTGCTGCTTACATTAGTTCTCAATAAATTCAAAACCTCATCTTACCCGAAAATATTTTTAATTTCCTTTCTTACCGGTACCATAACGGAATATATATGCTCTTTAGGTCAAGAAATTGTTTTTGGTTCAGTGGCTTGGGATTACAGCCATTTGCCTTTAAACATAAACGGAAGAGTTTGCTTGTTGTATTCGCTTTTCTGGGGAGCTTTAGGTATATTATGGGTTAAAATTATTATGCCGTTGTTTGATAAATTAACTGATAAAATACCGTTTAAAATCAGCAGAGTTCTGGTGGTGGGGTTAACCGCTTTCTTGATTTTTGATGCAGTTATATCTGCATCTGCAGCCATAAGAATGAATGAGAGGGGAAAATGCCTTGAACCTTCAAATTATTTTGAAGTCTTTCTTGATGCTCGTTTTCCTGATGAAAGAATGGAAAAAATTTATGCAAATTCTCAAGAGGTAAAATAAATTTTTAGAATATGGAGATTGTAATGAAAAAACATTTAGCGAATATTATTAGTTGCAGCAGAATAATAGGTTCAGTAATTTTATTCACCTGCAGTGAGATTTCAACAAAATTTTTAGTGGTTTATATTATCTGTGGCTTTACCGATTTAATTGATGGCCCTATCGCAAGAAAAACAGGAAGCTCAAGCACAATCGGAGCTACTCTTGACACAATAGGAGATGTGGCAACATATCTTGCATTAACAAGGTTGCTTGTAAAAAACAAGTTAGTACCTAATTGGATTTTGATTTGGATAATAAGTGTTGGTGTGCTTTTTGGAGTTTGCGCTTTTGTTTCAAAGCATAGATTCGATAAGTTCTATTTACCTCATACAAATTTGGGTAAGGTATTTGGCGGTTCGGTATTTGTTTTGCCTATAGCAATGCAGTTTATGCCCCGCGAAATATGGATGGCTGTTATTTGCAGTATTGCCACAGTGCACATGGCAGAGCTTTTTATAATACAAACAAAAATCAGTGAAGCAAAGGATTTTGTTCCGTCTGCGCTTCATATTAAAAAATTACATTAAATATTTGTTATCAGGAGGTCTTGTTTATGGTAAAAGTTAAAGAAAATGCAACAGGAGTTATTATTTGTTTGTTTGAAATTATCATAGGTATACTGTTGCTTGTCAATCCAATTGGTTTTACTACAGGAATTATTGTTACAACCGGAATAGTGTTATGCCTTTTAGGCTTGAAAGCTATAATAAAGTATTTCAGAACAGGGATTGAAGAAGCTGTAAAAAGTCAGTCATTTTTTATAGGTTCAATGTTTATGGTTCTGGGTTTGTTTTGTGTTTTCAGATCATCCTGGTTTATTGCCGCTTTTCCGTTACTTACAGTGCTTTACGGTATAGCAATTCTTTTGACAGCTTTGATTAAACTTCAAAACACAATAAATTTGATTAGGTTAAAAAAGAAAAAATGGTATATTTCTGCTATCAGTGCATCAGCATCGGCAATATGCGCCGTAATAATATTGCTTAATCCCTTCAGCAGTACGTCTATGTTGTGGATTTTTACGGGAGTAACTTTAATCGCAGAGGCATTTGTTGATATAATAAGTTTTATTATAAATGATAAAGAAAGCTGTGCACAATATGAAGAAAATTGAAACTAAAACTTTTTTAAAAATTGCGACGGTTGTGTTTGTACTTTTCCTTTTGATTCATTATTGGAGCAATATTTCGGGATTTCTGAAAACAGTCGTTTCAGCAACAACACCTATAATTATAGGTTTTGTCATAGCGTATGTTGTTAACATTCTTATGAGCTTTTATGAACGTCATTATTTTCCGAAATCCAATAAAAAAGCGGTTAAGAAAAGTCGTAGACCGGTTTGCCTGATAGGTGCAGTTTTATCCATAATGGGAATAATTGTGTTGATTGTTGCGCTTGTTGTGCCTCAACTCACAGATTGTATAAAACTGCTTGTGGCTGAATTGCCCGGCGCAATTGAAATGGTTATAAATAAGCTTAAGCAAAGCAATATTCTTTCTGAAGATTTATTTAATACGCTTTCTGAAGTCGATTGGAAATCTAAGATCGGCGACATAATCAAAAATATAACATCGGGATTCGGAAATGTAGTGGATGTAGCTGTATCCACCTTCACCTCCATTTTTTCGGGTGTTTCAAATGCAATTATAGGATTTATTTTTGCTTTATATTTGTTGCTTGACAAAAACAGATTGATTTCTCAATTTCAGAGAGTAACGAAGCATTATGTTCCTGACAGAATTTTTAATAAAATCAAGTATGTTTTAACAGTTACAAATAACACTTTCCACCGCTTTATAGTAGGACAGTGTACCGAAGCGGTTATTCTCGGTACACTGTGTATGGTTGGTATGCTGATTCTCAGGTTGCCTTATGCACCTATGATTGGCGCACTTACGGCATTTACTGCATTGATTCCTATTGTGGGTGCTTTTATCGGAGCAGGTGTGGGTGTTTTCCTGATATTTATGGAATCGCCCGTTAAAGCATTGATTTTCCTTGTGTTCATAATTGTTTTACAGCAAATTGAAGGAGATTTGATTTATCCGAAGGTTGTAGGCTCTTCAATCGGTTTGCCGGGAATATGGGTTCTTGCCGCGGTAACGGTAGGCGGAGGTGTTCTCGGAATCGGTGGAATGATGCTGGGTGTTCCTTTGGTTGCAGTTGTTTATCGATTGCTAAAAGAAAGTCTTAATTCGCACAATATAAATAAAAATATGATTAGTCAAGAGGTAAGCTGATTCCTAAATTAAAAAATCACTTCCACTCTGTTAAACTATCACTGAATGTAACCGCAAGCGAGGAGCCGAAGAGATAGTCATCTTCATTATCGCCGTGATAAAACATGGCATATTTATGAGGAGAAATTCCCTTTGGTTCAACAACACAGCCTGCGGTTATTCTGTTTTTTGCCCACGGTTTTTCTTGCTGGTTAAGATAAAGGGTTTTAATATTTTTAAAGCATTTGAAATCCCGTGTTGACATTATGTTTATTCCGTTTTCAGGGGAATTGAAAATATAGTAACAGTCATTTTCCTTAATGACACAAACATTTTCACCACATTCGGTATTGCCTTGAAATTCCCAGTTTATTAAATCCTCGGAAGTACTGAACGAAACGCCGTTCTGTTTGAAAAAGCAGATGAATTTGTTTTTGTCGGGGAGAATATACGGGTCAATCATCCTTCCCATGTCCTTTTCGGGAATATTGCCCTTAACCTTAAGCAGCACAGGCTTTTCCCAATTTATTAAATCCTTACTTTTCATAGTGAAAATTCTTGAGCTTTCGTTGCCGTAAATCTGCCCATCCTCTCGCGGATAGGTTTGAATGCAAAGATAATATTCACCATTATATTTTATAACATTACCCGGTGAGGAGTAGTTTCTCAGGTTGTCTTTTTCCGTGAGGATTTTCGGCTTGCTCCAATTAACAAAGTCCGTGCTTTGACTTGTAGCTACATAAAAATACTGCCCTTCGGGTGTGTTTTCAACTAAAGTAAAAAACAAATAAATCTCTCCGTTTTCAATAAAAGCGGCGGGGTCACGGTATGAATATCTTTTTGTTTGTTTAAATATCAGCATTTTTTCAAAACCTATTCCAGAAATCCTTACCCCAAGGATGTGCTTGTTCTTCCCATTCGTCACGGTGCTTGAGGATTTTTTCTCGCATTTCGATTACCTTGTCCTTGTAACTTTCATCATTTGCAAGGTTTACTGTTTCCCAGGGGTCGTTTTTTATGTCATAGAGGAAGGTCCATTTATCTTCCTCTGCGTCACCGTTGCGGTATTCAATGAGCTTGTAGTTTTCGTCCTTTACACCGCGGACAAACTTATCGAATATAAGATACAATTCGTCGCGGAATTTATCGCCGTGTTCACCGTCAAGAAGCTCCAGAAAGCTTTTGCCGTCAACGGAAGAAGGGATGCCTATACCTACCTTTTCGCAAAGGGTGGGGAAAATATCGTAAAGATAGACATAAGCATCATTTCTCTTATTTTTTGCAATATCAGGGCCTGCCATAATAAGAGGAATACGCACCCCATGTTCGTAAATATCCTCTTTACCGAGCCATCCGTGTTGACCCACAGCAAGACCGTTATCACCCGTAAATACTATAATTGTATTATCTTCCTCGCCTGATTGGTGAAGTGCATCAAGGAGTCGTCCGATTTCATAATCGAGGTGGGTTATCATTGCAAAATATTCTGCAATATGGCGTTTTATTTCTTTTTCTTCTCGGGGATATGCCGCCAGATGCTCGTCACGATGAACCATAAGAGGATAGTTAGTATCAATAATTTCCTGAAAATTCGGTGGTAAGGTGATTTTTTCGGGGTCGTACATTTTACGGAATTCATCGGGCATTGTGCGAGGGTCGTGTGGAGCTAAATATGCAAGATACATAAAGAAGGGCTTATCTTTATTTGCGTTTTTATTAAGCAACTCGATTGCCGAATCTGTAAGCAAGGTGCTTGAGTGCTTGCCAGGGTCAAATTCGTCACAATGCTGTCCTTGGGGGTTATTATCACTATAAAAATCCACCACAAAGTTAATAACATTATCATATTTCCCTGTTGGGTCAAAGCGACAGGTGGGTACATTCCAATGGTCCCACATTCCGCCAAAGAAAATCTTTGCACCCTGGGTAAAGCTTCGGGCATAGGAGGGGCAACCGTTGTGCCATTTACCAAGACCTATTGTTTCATAGCCGTTATTTTTAAAGGTTTCCGCAAGGGTTTTGTGTTCCTCGGGAATGTTACCGCCTAAATTTTCAAGATGAAAAGGGTTTCTGCCCGATAAAATCATAGCTCTGCTTGGCATACACACTGCACCACAAGTACCGCCGGTAATATGCGCGCGGACAAAGGAAGTGCCCCGAGAGGCTAACTTATCAAGGTTTGGAGTAAGGATTTCATTATTACCAAGAGCGTGAATAGTGTCAAAACGCTGGTCATCGGTTACTATAAATAAAATATTCGGTTTTTTACCCATAAAAGCATCACCTGTATATCTCATATAAGTTCAAGTTTATTAAATGATGGTTTCGTTGATGTAAGTATATCACACAATATACTAAAAAAACAATGCTTTAAATATAAGTTTGCAATAAGCAGAGTTATATATTATACTGTAGTTAGCTCAAGGAAAAGCAAGGTGATTTTGTGGAATTAAAAATCTGTCCCGAAAAGGAATATCAGACCTTGTTGCTTTGGGTTATAGCGCAGATAATGTTTACGATGTACTTTATAATACCGAGCTTTTCCGGTCAATCTGTTCTGTTTTAATTATTGCTTCTATTGTGGGTGCAACTCTTAATGTAATACCGTTCTTTTTCTACGACTTAACCGAAACAAAGCAAAAAGCAATGGTTAAAGTTTTAAGAATAAGAGCATTTTTTGAAGATGCTATGAGCGGAATTTCAACAAAGGAGCAGGAAGTTGAAGTTAAAGAAATCCTAAATACTGCAAAGGTATATGCAAATAAAAAAGCTCTTACCGTTAAAAAGGGTATGAGCAAATCAGAAAAAAGCACATTTGCGAAGAAAATGAACAAATAGAAATAGCAAAAATTATATTGAATGTGCTTAACTATTTTAATACACCTGAAGGGAAATTTGAATTGGAATATTCTCAGCAAATCATTTCTTCAAGCGGAATTATTGATGCACAAAAATTCTTGAAGCGTATGAAAGCATTACAAAAAACACTCGCGATGAAAAAGAGTTTAGAAATAAAATGATTTCATCCGTAAAGGATTTTAAAATTGCAGAAAAGACTCTTGAAAGCAAGAGCTTTAAGGAAGCAGAAGGTTTTGATAACAGCATTTTTACAGAGCTTTTCAACACATCTGATGAGCTCGCTGTTAAAATTGGTGAGCTTCAGAAGAAAATTAAATCTGCAAAAGAGTCGGGCAAAAAAGTGAATTCCTTAAAGGAAGAACTTGCAGTCCTTCGCAAACAACAAAAAGCAAATGAGATTAAAATCAAACAAGCGAGAGAGATAAACATTCTCCACCACCGAGCAAACAAGCCTGCCCTTGATGCACAAAAATGTATAGCAAGGTACGAGAGTCATAAAAATTATATGAATATGTTTGCATAATAGGTTTAACTTTGAGCGGTTGTTGACTTGTGCTTCTTGTTGCTGTATAATTGTCCAATCAAAAAAAAGAAGGATTGAGTTTATGAAAACAACAAAAAAATTACTGGCTGTTATTCTCGCAGGCGTTATGTTTTTTACTATGACACTTCCCACCTTTGCAGTAAGCGAGGAAAACTGGGAGCGGGTATGGACAAATACTGATGCAAAAGCAGGAATTATTATGTTCGTAGGCAGTAACGAAAGTGAACGTAATTTCTCATGGTATTCCAAAGCGGAGAGCGAACCGACAGTTACAATTTCTACAAAGAAGAATTTAAGTTCTGCTGAAGTTTTTAAAGGCACTTGTGTTGAAGCTGTTGAGAACGGAGTTGTAAATAAAGTAACTGTTTCGGGACTTTCCGAAAGCACTACATATTACTATAAATGTACAAGTAAAGGCTTTGAATCCGAGATTTATTCTTTCAAAACTTCAGGTGGCTCTGATTTTTCTGCAATGTATGTAACCGATGTTCATATTACGGGGATTGATGATGCTAACGAAAATTCTCTTTCCGATACCTCTTACAGATTTAATGAAACCTTTGAGGACGCACTTTCAAAGAATGAGAATATTTCTCTTATTCTTTCAGCCGGTGACCAGGCAACCGAGGGTCTTGAAAGCGAGTATAAAGCAATGACCGCATCAGATTTATTTAAAGGTGTGTCAATTGCAACTGCTATGGGTAACCACGACCGCAAAGGTATTGCATACAACTCATTTAAAAATCTTCCCAATGAAGATGCCGAAGCTTCAATTCGTTCCTATAATGGTACGGATTACTGGTTTGTAAAAGGCGATGCACTTTTTCTTGTTATGGACTCCAATAGTGGTAATGGTGCGGCTCACGCAGATTTTGTTGAAAGAGCAGTTGAAGCTAATCCCGATGTTAAATGGAAGGTTATGATGTGCCACCACGACCTTTATAGTGGCAGAATTCCTCACAGAGAAAGCGAGAATAAGCTCCTTCGTATGATATGGGGACCAATTGCAGACGAATTCGGCATTGACCTTGTTCTTCTCGGACATAGCCACTACTACACAGTAACTGATGTTCTTTATAAAAATGAAAGCGTTGCTGATTTGGAATCTGAAATGGTTGACCCTGCAGGTACAATTTATATGGTTTCTTGTTCATTGGGCAGACCAAGAGATGATGAAGATATAGGTCTTAATGATGAGTGGATAGGTTTTGATTACCTTACTGAAAAAGCAACATATAATATTCTCGATTTTACAGAGGATTCAATAACTGTTAATTCCTATGAATTGGGCGCAGATTCACCCTTTAATACCTTCACAATTACAAAAACCTCTGACGATGGCGGTCATAAAGATGTCGGACTTTTAACATCAGTTAAGGATGGTTTTGTAAGAGCTATTGGTGCAATTTATACTGTTTTCAATAATTTTAGCACTTATTCGGATTTAAAAGAAAATGGCTATGATGTTAAGCTTTCAGATTTTTTCGGTAAGCAATAATAAATAAAGTTATATTCAAAAACAGGGCTATAAAAAACGTGTCGTTTTTTTATAGCCCTGTTGTTTAGATGTGAAAGAATATATTGAATTTTTTAGTTTTATAAGGATTATATTAGTCGAAACAGTGTAAAATTACACTGCTTCGACTACGAAATTACTGATTTACGGATTTTCGCTTTTTACAAGCTCATTAAGAACTGAAATAGTTGAGGAGCCTGCCGTACTACCTGCAGAAAGCATTTCTTCATAATGTCTGTGATAGGTTCCGAAGAAAAATTCACCGGCATTGGAATCCCAAAGTGTATCGGTAATAAAATGGGCGTAGTCATTATCGGGAAGAATATAACCTATTGCATCGTTACAAAGTCCCATTACAAGAACGGTTTTGCCTTCGGGGACAAGGGTTGCGGTTGCATCATAGGTCCATTCAGTGCCTTGGAATGCATCATCTTCAGTAACAACACCACCGTAAACAAGCTGGGGAACAAGCTCACCCGGTACCGTGAGGAGAATAATGTCTTTACCTATTTCAATATAGCCGGCTTCAGTAACGATTGAATAACCGGTTTCGGCGGAAGCATCTCTAACTGTTGTTGTACCGATGAAGCCTTCTGTTGCACCATACCCGAAAAGACCTGTTTCAAGCTGAACAACATATTCGGTCATTTTAACATTGAGTATAGGCTCAATTTCTTTCATTTCATCCTGCGCTTCAAGTATAAGCCTTGCGTATTCATAACCGAGGAGTATAGCGGTTTTGTAATCTTCTGCAGTTGGATTTTCTGCAATTATTTCGTTAACCTCAGCAGTAACAGGTTCAGGCGTCTCTGTCCATTTGTTTACGGAAACGGGAGCCTGTGCACCCTGAATGAACATAAAATTCATACCCGCATCGTTAATTTTTTCTCCCATATAGGCAGGGTAATCTGCGGAAAGAAGATTTGTTTCTTCGTCAATAACTGTGGGATGTGCGCCGATATTTGTAAAGATTGTTGCCGTGGAGCGCTCATTATCAGGAACAAATTTGAAGCAGGCAAATTTATGCTGATAGCCCTCTGTGTAATATCTCTTATTTAAAACATAGTCGTACTCATCTTCGAGATACAAGCCATGCTCCTCGTCTTTGCCTATACCGACAGTTTCAAAATAATACAGCGAGCCTGTTTCCATATTCACATATGCCTCAACTATTGCATCGGAGGTGCGATCAATCATTACTTCAAGGAATTCTACATCCATTGACCTTTCTGCACCGCCAAAAACGCTTGAGAAGATTTTAGGCACAAGGTCAATAGAGATACCCTGAGTATCAATAACTGTATGGCAATGTGTTGCATTAATGTTGATGGCGTTAATATCGCTATCAATACCATTAGCCTCTAATTTTTGCTCAACGGCAGCTCTTATAGAGCGTATGTCTCCGTTAGCTACACCTATGCCGTCAATTGTTGCAAAAATTGTTGTACCTCTTCCGGAGCCGTCATTAAGAGCAATTGCATTGGCTTTCTGGTCATCAAAAACGCCGTTTACCTTCTGAGTGAAATATCCGCCTGTGTAGTATTCTTTAGTTCCGTCAAGAAGATTGTCGGGAATAACGCTTTCGCTACCGAAGCCTAAAGACCATTCTGCCCCGTCTACAGCATCATCTATGAAATTTTCTGTACCCTTATAGAAATTTTCGCTTTCAGATGAAAAATAGTCTTCAACTGTGGGATTGTCAGGGTTGGGTGTTATCATTCCTAAAAATCTGATGAGTTCGTCAATAATTCCGCCAAAAATATCTGTGAAGATATGAATGGGGTTACTGCTTGCCGACGTAGTAGAAGCTGCTGATGTGCTTACAGAGCAGAGCATTGAGCACACAAGAAGTACCGCAATAAAAGAAATAAAACGTTTTTTCATATTTTACAACTCCCTATAAAAATTTGCATAGCATTAACTTTGAAATACAATGAGAATGTATGTTAGTTAATCACTGATTTTATCAGACTTTCCGTTTCATAAAGAATGATTTGTCCTGTTTTAGGACCCGTTGAGTTTGTTTCTTCGTAGTGGTCTCTATCCATATCGTCGGTAGCTTTGTTTATGTATGGCAGGACTTCATTGAGCAAAAAATCGTTTTCTGCAAGAATGTAGCCCAGCTCATCGTTGCAAAGCCCAATAACAAATTTGTGTTTGCAGTCCGTCATATCGGAAAGAACCTTTTTATAGCTTGCTTTTCTGTGGTTCGCACTGTCTTTTTCTGTCAGAAATTCACCGTTATAAAGCTCGGGAAAAAGCTCACCCGGAATAAGAAAAACTGCAACATCCTTATTGCCCAATTCCATATAACCTATTTCGGAATATATGTCGACCTTGCTTCTCTTTTTTGTTCTGCCGATATCGTTATTAAGAACTTTGATATATCTGGCAAGAATAAGCACGGTATTTTCACCGGGAACTGCAATACCCTTGGATTTTATGTTGAGAATAGGTTTGAGCTCTGTTTCGTTTTTTATGGAAAGGGTAATCTCACCCAACTGTTTGCCGAAATTCTGCATATATTCTTTACAGTCTATTGAATCTCTGTAAACCTTTTTGATTTCCTTTGCAGAAATCATACCGCCTATGGCACCGTTGAAGAAAACAGCATTTGAAGAGGGGACGCTTTCTTCAATTTCTTTTATGAGATAGGCAGGAAAATCTGCACTTACAAGTGAGGTTGTTCCGAGCAATTCCGCATGTGAAGCAAAATTAACTATGTAAATATCACCGGATTTGTCGTCAGGGGAGAAGCGGAATCTTGTAAGATTATTGTCATAGGTGACGGGAGTTCTCACATCTGCCTGCATATCTACAACAGGCGCAAAGCCCATATAAAAGCTACCGTCTTTTCTGCTTTCAAAGGCTTCAATAATTGCCTCTGTCGCTTTTCTTTTAAGGTTTGCCATAAAGGCTTCATTTTTCCCGCACTTATAAATTTTTTCGCCCCAAAGCCCTTGTGTGTCGATACCTGCATGAGTGTGGGTTGAGGAAATGTTAATTGATTTTAAATTCCTGAGTTTCCCACTTTCGAGAGCAAGCCTTCTTATGTCGTTTATATCTTTTCTGCTTATGCCTACACAATCAAGCGCGCAGAAAATAACACCGCCGTCACCTCTGTTATCGTCAAGGTAAACTGCCCGTGCATACAGATCATCAAGCACTCCCTTTACGGGATTGTTGGAATCGTAGCCTGCAATATAGTATGTTTTATCATCGTAATCGGTGGGGGTATATAATGCTTTTCCAAAACCACAGCTCCATTTTTCGCCCGAAACATATGAAAATTTTTCATCACCCTTAAGCATAAATTGGTTTGATTTTTTCTGAGTTGTGAAGCATTTTTTCGGCATTGTTGAAACCAAAAAATTCGTCAGAGCAGTTACTGTGGCCTTTGTGAAACTATCCCTAAAATTCACATCCCCACCTCCAAAAAACTGTATACCTTTACTATACACTATTTTGCGGAAATTTCAAGTATTTTCTTGCCTTTTACAAAAGTATATGCTATTCTAACAATAGACCGGATTAAGGGTGGTGAATATAATGTTATCTATCAGAAAATACGATGAAAAAGACCTTGCGGATGTGCACTTCGTTTGCCATAACAGTGATGGTCCTGAAGAAGTTCCTGATTTTTTAACAGGTAAATTTTATCACAACACGTTCTGTGACTATTATCTTGAGCATGAACCTGAAAACTGCTTTGTTATTGATGATGACGGAAGAGTAGTAGGCTACATTATCTGTGCAGAAAATTTTGACAGATTCAAAGATATTTTTGACAGAGATTATCTTCCCCGTTCAGATAGCTTTGGCGAGGGCAGATATGAGTGGGCATCAACTGCATATAATGCTCAGGAAAAGTTTAAGGATGAGTATCCTGCTCATTTTCATATTGATATTCTTCCCGAATATCAAAGAATGGGTATGGGGGGTAAGCTTGTTGATACTCTATGTAACCATCTTGCAAAAAAAGGTGTCTCGGGTGTATGCCTTACCTGTGGTCCGAGAAACGAAAGTGCAGTGAATTTCTATAAAAAATATAATTTCATCCTTTTGTCACTGGACCATGATGATGCTTGCTTCGGTAAAAAACTCAAGTGAAGTTTTAAAGAAAGCACAGTAAAATCCCGAAAAAACAACATAAATTTATGAAATAGGAGAAAAAATTATGGCATCACAAGCTTTGGTTGATAAGCTCTATGAAGCACTTCCTGATGAAACAAAAGAATTTTTAAATACCGCGATAGAACGTGTTGTAGAGGTAAAAAAACGTGGGGGAAAGGTTGCGGCTGTTATAGGAAGCGGTCCCAATCTTCACGAGGGTGTTACAACCTTGATAGCAACTCTCATTCACGCAGGACTTATTGACGGCGTAACAACAAGCTCGGCGGTTATTTCTCACGAAATGGGTGGCACACTTGACCGCGTTAAACGATTTGATGCAGATGTTCTGGGCGACAAATTTCCCGAAGAATTGCGTCCCCGCGGTAATATTTTTGAACTTACTCAGCTTCCCGAAGAAGAGTGGGCACGTATTCGTTCGGAGCTTCCTCTTGACGAAGAACTTGTTTCAGTTTGCGAAAAGGCAGAGGGCAAGGTAATTATAAAAGCAGCAGGTAATATGGCTTATCCTGTTGGCTATTTCAATGAAACCGTTTCAACAGAGGTTATGGTTGCAGCGCAGACTCTTGGCGAAAGCTTTGAATACGTTGCCGGTCTTGGTGCAGACCCGAGAACTATGATTGGTGCAGGCGCCATTAAGGATGTACCTGTTCTCGTAAGCGTTCCCCAACTTATAGGTGGCGGTCAGGTTGGACTTTGCATTTCCGACAGTATTCCCGTAAGCCAGCGTTGTAAGCGTATTGCAAAAATGCTTTCTGAGGCAGATGTTATTATTGAATCTGCAGTTGCGCTTACTCAGGAGATTCACGACGGCCCCTTTGAAACCTACACAGGTCACGGTATATGGGCATCTATGAACGGTTTACCTACATACAGCCTCAAGGACAAAACTCTCATTCGCTTTGATCTTGACGAAAATCTTAAACGTTCCTGGGACCTTAATAAGCAAAGCGAGCTTATTCAGAAAGCAATTAACGAGGGACTTCCCAAGACAAAGCTTACAAAAATTCCTTTCCGTATGGAAATGTCCGCATTTACCCGCCTTGAAAACAGTATTCCCGTTATTGGTGATATTGGTGAATTGTGGCCGATTTTTGTTAACAAAGTATGCAAGGAGCTTGGTGTTACTCTTGATTTCACTTCCGCTCCTCAGAATACTGAGGAGGGTGTTGCAATGCGAGAGCGCATTTGCGATGAAATTAAGCCCTTCTCTCTCGATAAGATGCGTAATGCTTTAAAAGATAAATACAGTTTCTAAAGGAGATTTTAAAATGAGTGCAAAAGTTTTAGGTGTTATTCCTGCTCGTTACGGTTCATCCCGTTTACCCGGTAAACCCCTTAAAGATATATGCGGTAAGCCAATGATTCAGCATGTTTATGAAAATGCAAGCAAATCAAAGGTGCTTGATCATGTGGTTGTTGCAACAGATGACAGGCGCGTATACGATGCAGTTATTGCATTTGGTGGCGATGCTGTTATGACAAGTGTAAATCATCCCACAGGGTCTGACCGCGTTGCAGAGGCTGCAAGTAATTATGATTGCGATTATGTTATCAATATTCAGGGCGATGAACCCCTTGTTCCTCCTCAGATTATTGATGATATAAGTACAGCATTGATTAACAGTCCTGACTGTGTTATGGCAACAGGTAGTTTGCAGATTGAAGATGAAGACTATATTCTCAATAATACTGTGGTTAAGGTTGTAAGCGACGTAAACGGTAACGCTATCTATTTTTCACGTTCACCCATTCCTTATCCCCGTCATGCTGAAAATGCAAAATATTTTGAACATATAGGAATTTATGCTTATACTCACGAATTTCTCAATACATATACAAAGCTTGCTCCTACCCCTCTTTCTGAAGCAGAGTCCCTTGAACAGCTTAAGGTGCTCGAGCACGGCTATAAAATCAAAATTGTTCCTGCTCCTGCACATTATAAAGCAGTCAGTGTTGATACGGAGGAAGACCTGCAGGAGGTTATCCGAATTTATAAGGAACTTCACGGTTGCTAAGTGGTGAAAATTATGAAAGTAAAACATAATATTGTTGCCTTTGAAGAGTATAGCTTCTTTGGTTGGCCTGCTAATCATGGTATCTGGCGATTTAATGACGAATTGCTCGTAGGCTTTGAAAAAGGAATTCATCATTACAACGGTCCGGGAGTTCACGCATTGGACAGAACAAAGCCCACAGTCAGAATGTTTGGAAGATTTCGTCCCGAAACAGGATGGGTTCACGAATATCCTGAAATTCCTGCTATTGACTATGAAAATAAAACTCCTCTTCCTGATATACCAAAAGATTTGCTCACGTCTGAAAGTGGTCTGTATTTTATGCCTTCGGGATGGGACGGTAACGTGTTTACACAGCTTTTGGTTACAAACGACCGTGGCAAAAGCTGGGAGGGTCCCTTCCGCGTTCCTGATTTTGGTATTGTAGGCGTTTGTTCAAGAACAGATTATCTTGTTTGTGACGGCTATTTTCTTCTGTCTATGACAGGTGTTAAAGAAGATGGTTTAGAGGGCAATGCATTTGCCGCCAAGCTTACTTTTGACGGTGAATGGGAAATGTTGGGTATGATGGGCGAAGACCCGCCAAAAGGCGATTTCCGCATTATGCCTGCTCTTGCAAAGCTCCCCGATGGTAAGTTGCTTGGAATTGCGCGATATGCCAGTGAAAACGAACCGGGATTCACACAATTGGATGTATATATTAGCGATGATGAGGGGAAAAGCTTTAATTACGAAACAAAGCTTGCATATATAGATGAAGATATGAGTGGTGGTAGCCCACCGGCACTTTGCTCGTTACCTGACGGAACTGTAATGCTTGCATTCTTCCGCAGACAAGCGCCCTGTGGTCTTTTCGTTACTACAACTCGAGATGGTAAAAATTGGAGTGAACCTCAGGCTTTGCGAACAGATGCAGTTAATACAGATATTGGTTATCCTCGTATAGCACTATTAAATGACGAGGTGCATATTCTTTATTATTATAATCTCGGAGAAGAGGCGCCTCGCTTCGTAGCAGACACTGTGATTTCTGAATTAGGAGATGTTGAAAATGATTAAGGCAGAGCTTTTATATCAGGAATACCTTGAAACTGAAGGCATTACTGAAGAAATAGGGGAGTGCCACGCGGCGACAGTTGCAATCTGCAACGGCAAGCCCGCGGCGGCTTGGTTTGGGGGAATAAAAGAAAAAAATCCCAATGTGCGCATATGGTTTGCACAGCGCGACGGTAAATGGAGTACACCTGTTCCCGTAACACCCGATGATGGTGAAGCGGATTGGAATCCAACTCTTTTTGCGGAAAATGGTGTTCTCACATTGATTTATAAAAGCGGTATAGATGAGGGCCATTGGTATTCAATGAAAACAGTTTCATCCGATGGTGGAAAAACCTGGTCGGAACCAAAAGAGCTTGTCCCCGGTGATATCGGTGGAAGAGGACCCGTAAAGAATCAGATGATAAGGCTTTCTAACGGTGCACTTCTTGCTCCCGGTTCAACTGAGGACTTGTGTGACCGTTGGGAGTCCTGGACTGATTACAGCGAAGATAACGGTGAAACCTGGAAGCTTTCAGCACCTGTTGCATTTGAATTGCCCGATGGCACAATATGTAACCGCAAGGAGGAGCTTCCAAAGGAGGGCGAGGGTCTTATTCAACCTGCAGTATGGGAGGACCAAGCCCACGACGGTAGAGTTTATATGCTTGCCCGTACTAATCTTAATTGGATTTATCGCAGTGAATCAACAGATTTCGGTCGTACCTGGTCTATAGCCCGACCTACTGATATGCCTAATAACAACAGCGGTATAGGTGCAGCGATGACTGATTGCGGTGTTTTAGGTTTAATATGTAACCCGGTAAGTGAAAACTGGGGTGACCGCACACCGCTTTGTCTGTTCCTTTCTGAAGATAATGGTACTACATACCCCGTTCGCATAGAACTTGAAACTCAACCGGGCGTAGAATTTTCATATCCTTCTATTGTTGCAGAGGGTAATTTACTTCACATGGTTTACACCTGCGGACGCAAGAAAATCGGCTACGCTTTAGTTCGTGTTGAAAAATAAAAAAACTTGAGAAAGGGGTATGAATATGGAAACTCAGAATATTTTTGCATTTTTAGTAATCAGTATGGTTGGTATGTGCTTTGCTTGGGGCATACGAGGTTCAGCAATAGGCGGTGAAAAGGGCGCTATGTTACCCGGCGCTTTTATGGGGATTCTCTGCGTATGGTACACAGGCTCAGAGCTTCTTATGAATAACGTTTACTTGTTTGCCGCCGCTTGTGCTCTTGGTTATTTCTACGGCGGTATGGAGCCCTATGGTTCAACTATGTCCCTCGTTCTTGATCACGATAAGCCTCGGTATAATCCATCTCTCGGTTATCTGGCTCTGGCGTTTAAAGGCTCAATATGGAGTGGCTTAGGTTCGGCATTTTTAGGTATCAGCTTCTCTGCTATGAGTGGTGTTGTATATAAATGGTACGATTTTGTTATTTTCTTTGCCCTTGTTCCCTTGGTGCAGGAAATAGGTTACCGTATCTTTAACACCCCCTATGATCCCGAAAACGGCAAAATGCCCAAGATTTGCTTTTCTAAAGATAGTCGTGAGGAATGGGGCAGAAATCTTATGATTGTAGCCGGGTTGCTTGTAATGATGGCAATTCGTCGCGATATTTTCGGTATTATTATGTGGATTGGCGGAGCACTTGCAGGTTCGGTTGGCTGGATTGTTGCTATCACATTCTATGACAAACAATTGCATCCGCTCAAAAACGGCAAAAGACTTTTCGGTAAATTGGAAAAGCTCAAGGTCATTGACGGATGGAAGATTATGGAGTTTACTCAAGGTTGTTTCAACGGCTTGGGTATAGCTACTGCTTTCGTGCTCGGTTGGCCTATTGCCGCTAAAAATCTTGAGCAGGCTGAAGCTAACGGAAAGCTCTGGTATATGCTTCCCGAAAAGGTTGACATTACTCTTTCCTGGGTGTTCTGCGCACTTATTATTCTGACAATTTTCTTGTTTATCATTCCTTATCGCAGAAACGGAAACAAAATTACCCGTGCCTTTGGCGAGGTTGATATGAATATCGTTGAGGTTCTTGAACGTCCTTGCTATATGGTAGCACCATTTGCACTTATTATGCTGGGCTCAACAACCATGGCTTCAATCATTTGTTGCTTTACAATGTATTATGTTATTGCACAACACGACGGTCTCGAGCGCTATTGGGACTATAAGAATATTAAATTTATACGCATATTCCTTATTTTACTGGGCGCCGCCATACTTGTGGGTCAGATTTTAAGAGGCTATACTCTTTGGGAAACATGGATTTTCTATTGTGTTGGATATGTTATCTTTGACCTTGTATATTTCTATCGTCCGAAGAGAGTTATGGAAAACCGCAAAAAATCAAAGTCATTCAAGGATTTCCTTGTAGCATTTGGCGGAGATATAACCGTGCTTCCTTTCTTCCATATTTTAATGGTGGGCTTGCTTATCTTCGGTTATGTCAATTTCCGTTAAAAAAATAATAAAACCATAATAGAATGAGGGCGGGGAGTTAATCCCTGCCCTCGCTTTTAGTTATATCAAAAATTATAAGAAAACCCCTATATATGGTTTAAAATCAAAATTCTGAATTCATTACAACAAATGTCATTCTTTCCTGAATGCTTGCTCCGCCATGATCTGTGCCGATGCCACCGTGGTCAGAGGTTATTATAATAAGCCAGTCTTCAGTTTCATAAGTTTCTCTTGCTTTAATAGCCTCAATTGTTTCAAGTCCATAACTGTCAGCTTTTGCAAAAGCCTCTTTATAACGAGGATTATTAAAGGTGAAGCCGTAGTTGTGACCTGTTGAGTCAGTAGGCTCATAAATTACGAAAATAAAATCTGAACAATCAGCTTTATTTACTTCAAGAAGAGCAGCTTCGTGAGATGCTTCATCATTTTTGCATTTGTTGAAATCAACATTTAGATTATTTTTTTCACAATATTCTTTTTCAAGAAGGTATGTAGCATTATCTCTGGAAAAATGACCTGCCCATTTTGTGATGAATGAAGCATTGTCAATCACTTTTTCTTCTGTAAGAGAAGTAAGAAGTGTTTTTGTATCAAGTGATTTTGTTATATCATTTCCTGTAATTCCGTGAACATCAGCCCAGTAACCTGTTAATATGGAGCACCAGCCCGGAGCAGTTGAGGTAGCCTGAGTATTCACTTCGGGATAATTGACACCGCCGCAGTATGCAAGGTTTATTGATGCACCGTCTTTAAGCATTGCGCCGATTGCACTGTTTTCATTCTGCATTTCTGCAAGAATATCTGCACGGCAACCGTCATAACCGATAATTATGGCTTTCTTTTCGGTTTTTCCCTCAGGCAAATCTGAATTGAAATGGTCTTTTATAACATCATAAAGCTCTGTCTGAGGAATTGCAGTTTCAATAGTGTTCTCATATTCTACGGCTGCAACATTCTTTCTGAATAACTCTTCAGTGTCTTCGGAATCCTTGAAATATCTTGTGAAATATAAAGCGAGAGCACCTGCGATAATGCCAAGAACAACAACTATGGAAACAATTGAAGTTATGATTTTTTTCTTGTTATTCATTTAATCATCTCCTTATAAAACTATTTTATATATGGCATTTAAAATCAATTGTTTGATTTGTAACAATTAGTGGCCTTTTTTGTGAAAAAACAAGTAGAACGGTTTTTACTGCTTAGCTTGTTCGTACTTATTTTATTGGTTTTCAATTGAAAGTTTTAACCCAGGTTACCAGAGAACCGTGATGTGTATTTTCTCTTACTGTTCCTAACATATAATCAGTGACGGGGCCGTTTTTTCTCATTTTTTCGAGAATCGCCTCCTGAAGCTCCTCCACAGTCATTTCTTCATAAGGCTTATTTATGTCAAGGGCTATTACTTCTGTTTCCTTTTCTTTCTTTATTTCTGCAACAACAGGCCTTTGAGACTCTTCTGTTCTCTCTGCAACTATGGGTTCGGGTTCTTTATCAACCTTTACAGATTCCGATGCTTTTTCTGTTTTTACGGGTGCAAGGCTTTCATTGAAAGTATCTACCGTAATCCATATTTCTCCACTGTTTGCGGGCACGTTTACCTGAATTCGTCCATTTGTTACAGATATCCTTTCTCCTGTTAAAGCACCAACATATTCTGTAGAATTTCTGCAAGGAACATTCATATTAACAGGGTTATCGCTATTGTTAAGTGTAACAATAACAGACTTGCCGTCAAGGCTTCGCTCATAAGCAAAATGAGTGGTCTGAAGCTCCAATTCTTTGTAATCACCATAACAAAGAGCAGGTGTATTCTGACGAATTTTCCCAAGGGCAGAAATGAGCCTTGTGCAAGGATTTGTTTTTACTGCATCTTTATAATCAACAAAATTCAATGCAGGTCTTAAGGAATCGTCCGAACCTCTTTCTTTTTTTCCCTCAATGCCGAATTCAGAGCCGTAATAAATTGAGGGGATGCCAGGTAAGGTGTAAAGCATTATATGAACCGGCACAAAATGGGCTTTGTTGTTGAGCTTTGTATAAATGCGCTCCACATCGTGATTATCAACAAAGGTATAAAGCTTAAGACGGTTTCCTACCATATCACTGACGTATTTTATCGTATGGGCAACCTCAAAATAGTTGTGGTCATTATGGGCAGAATATAGAGCCTTATGAAGCATATAGTTTGTGACGCTATGAAGTGTTCCGTCATTTGCCCAGCGGGAGTAATTGCCGTGAATAACCTCACCCATGAGCCAGAAATCAGTCTTTACTTCATTTGCCACCTGACGAAGCGCCTGCATATAGTTAAAGTCCATAACATCTGCCGCATCAAGACGGATTCCGTCAATATCAAACTCCCTTACCCAGAAACGAATTACATCACAGATATAGCCCCTGACTGCAGGATTTTGCTGGTTTAATTTTGCAAGAAGGTCATAACCACCCCAATTTTCATAAGAAAAGCCGTCGTTAAAGCTGTTGTTTCCCCAAAAATTCACATTACAATACCAGTCTTTATACTGTGAATTTTCTCTGTTTTGCTTAACCTCCTGAAATGCAAAGAAATCACGACCGGTATGATTGAAAACACCATCAAGAATAACTCGGATACCAACTTTGTGACATTCCGAAACAAAATCAGTCAAATCTTCGTTTGTTCCAAGTCTTGAATCTAATTTTTTATAATCCGTTGTTTCATAACCGTGACCCACAGATTCAAAAAGAGGGCCGATATAAATTGCGTTACAGCCGATTTCTTTTATATGAGAAATCCAAGGTAACAGGGTATTAAGCCTGTGCACAGGCTCACTGTAAGAATTCTGCTTCGGTGCCCCCGTCATCCCTAAAGGATAAATATGATAAAATACGGCTTCGTCATACCACGCCATAATAAGTCCTCCATTTTGCTGAATATATTTTTACAATTCAGTGTTCATCTGTTAGTTTAATTGAATTAGTTATAGAATTTTACCGGTATTATTTTTCTAAAGACCATTTTTGCTGCATTATAAAGGCGGGGTCGCAGTCGTCATCGCTTTTTCGTGTGTAAAATGCAGTGATTAAATCGCCGTTATCAAGCTCTATTGTTGAGGGGTAGCCTAAATCATCGGTATCATAGCCATGGTGCAAAATAACCTCATCACTCCAGGTTTCACCGTTATCTTCGCTGAATATTGCCCATATTCCGTAAGGTTTTTTTCTGTGAGAAAAAGTGGAAATCAAAGTTCCCGATGAATGCATGAATAAGTGTCCGGGAGCACCGCTGTCATCTCTCACGATTTGCTTTGGTTTACTCCACGTTACACCATTATCAAGTGAAACAGTCTGGTAAAGAGTAAATATAGTTTCCTCTGCATTTTCTGCTCGTAAGTGGCATATTATTTTTCCATCAGGGAGCTGAATAGCGTGAGGCTCATAGAAATAAAGCTCTTTAAACTCTTCATATTTATAGATACCCAATTCGCCTCGCAAGGTCATTTCACCGGTTTCGGTATTTATGGTGTGTGCTTCAATATGGTTGTGTATGTCTTGTATTCTGCCAACCCATAAAACTGTGCCGTCATTAAGCACAGTGGGACCATGAGGTGATGAGATTGGAGATTTATATATTTTCCCAAATGTCTCACCACAGTCTTTGCTTATTCTGAAATTTACTCCAAGAGCCTCTGCTTCATCCTCAGCAGAAACTGAATTTATGTAATCAAAGCATTCCTGAGTCTGAGGCATATTTTCTTTTTGAAATTGGAGTGTATTATTAAAGGAAGTTGCAATAAGACCACTTTCACCGAAAACACAAAGTCCCACATCTCTGTCATCAAGCACTGTGTCAAAAACAGGTACGGGCTTTCCGTAGGTTTCGCCGTCATCATCGCTGAAGGCTAAAACACCTTTACCGAAAGGGCAAATATGCTCCACTCTATAACCCGAAGCACCAACGCAGATTTTACCGTTCTGAAGCTTAGCAATAGTAGGCCAGGCAAAGTAAGCGTGGTGACTTTCGGTATTTGTCATAACAACTCTTGGCGAGCCGATCAATTTAATGTTCAAAAAATTCACCTTCAAAAAAGCCATATGATTTATAGGTATATTTTATATAATTATGATTTTTGTGTCAATAACTAAAGAGCTTAAGTGTCAATAACTAAAGAGCTTAAGTTTGTATTGCTTTTTATCCCTGGTGAGTGGTATAATGATTATAAATATATTTTGTAAAATTAATCAGATGAATTGTTGCATCTCTTTACAGGGCTTCGGAGATGCGGTAATCAAACATTATTACGAAAGAAGTGGGAATATGGTAAAAAACTATGATGCAGTCGTTATCGGCGCAGGTAATGGCGGTCTTGTGGCAGCTGCACGTCTTGCCAAGGAAGGTAAAAAAACATTGCTTATCGAGCGCCATAATTTGCCCGGTGGTTTTGCAACGAGCTTCGTGAGAGGCAGATTTGAGTTTGAGGCATCACTCCATGAGCTTTGCGGTGTTGGTTCTATTACCGGAAAATCACCCTTGTTGAAAATTTTTCAGGAGGTTGGTGCAGCAGATAAAATAGAGTGGGTCTCACTTGATGAGGCATTCAGAGTGCTCACTTTGGACGGAAAGTGCGACTATTCAATGCCTTTGGGTAAAGAGGCTTTCATAGCAAAACTCGAAGAATATGATCCCGGTTCATCAGCTATAGTTACAAAGATTTTTGATCTTATTGAGAGTATTGAAAAAACCTTGGATTTCGTAAGTAACATTGAAGATTTCAAGCCCTCAATGATAAAAGAAATCTTCTCCGAGCATACAGATTTTCTCAAAGTTGCAAACTACTCTGTTGATGAAGTGCTCAAATCATTCGGTGCCGGCAAAAAAACAAGAGATATACTTAATGCTTATTGGTGCTACCTTGGTCAGCCTACGGATGAACTTAATGTTATTCACTATTTCACAATGCTTCACTCATATATCATTGACGGTGCTGTTATACCAAGAGGCAGAAGCCATCAGATAAGCACCGCATTACTTGAAGCCTTTACCGAAAATGGCGGTGAGGCTTGGTTTAACACAAGCGTTAAGAAAATAATTGTTAAAAACGGCTCAGCAACGGGCGTTGAGCTTGATGACGGTACACAGATAAACGCTAAAGCAGTTATCTGCAACGCTTCACCATATAACGCTTTCACAAAGCTTATTGATGAAAAGGAAATTCCCGAGAAGCTGAAAAAAGAGGTTAATGCCAAAACATTGGGCGCAAAAGGCTTTGCAGTATTTTTAGGTCTTAACCGTTCTGCAGATGAATTGGGTCTTAATAACCACACCTATTTCATTTATCCCACTAATGATAACAGAAGATGTTACGAATTAAGTAAGAGCATTGAAACAAATGATGTTCAGGCAACTGTTTGTCTTAACAGAGCCTTTGAGGATTGTTCACCGGAGGGCACAAGCATACTTTATATGACATCTATTTTTGCAGGGGATGAATGGAGTAAGGTTTCCGTTGAGGATTACCATAAAACGAAGATTTCCTTTGCAGAAAAAATGATAGATAATTTTGAAAAAGCAACAGGTATTAAGATTAAGGATTATATTGAAGAAATTGAAATAGCAACACCTATGACTTATGCCCGTTATACAGATGCGCCTGCAGGTACTATTTACGGATATGAAGCATCTAAGCAAGACGGTATAGTTAAAAGAATTGTTTTTGATATGATAGATAAAGGTATACAGGGACTTTACTTTGCCGGTGGTTATACTACAAGGCATATGGGGTATTCACCCAGTTATACAACCGGTGATATGGCAGCAAAGGCTGCGGTACTCGCTATGGAAAAGGAGGCAAAGTAAATGAGTAAGAAAAAATTTTCCGTAAACGGCACCTTTAAGGATAGCGTTAATACAGTAAAGTTCTTAACAGAAAGAAAGCAGTTTATTAACAGTGCTGAGGCAGTTATACCAACTCGTACCGATGATTTCGGAGTAAACAAGGTTGCTAAGAGCATTCACCCGAAAGAGCAAAGTCTTGTAATCAGCAGAATTGAAGAATATGGAGATATTGCAAAAAGTTATTATTTAAAAAGCGAAACAGCACCTCTTGCATATTTTAAAGCAGGTCAGTACCTTACCTTTAAGCTTGAAATAGGTAATTCAGTTGTTACCCGTTCATATTCAATTGCTTCTTCTCCTGCAAGTGCATTAGATGGTGAATATCAGATTACAGTTAAGCGTATTCGAGAAGGCTTCGTTTCCGATTACATTCTTGATAACTGGAGCGTAGGCGATAAAGTTACCGCTTATGCACCTGAAGGAAATCTTATATATAACCCGTTAAGAGATGCAAAAAATATCGTTGGTATTGCAGGCGGTAGCGGTATTACACCCTTCCTTTCACTTGCAAGAGCAATAGACCAAGGGGATGAAGACTGCACCCTTACTTTGTTGTACGGTTGCAGAGCATCGGATGAAATTCTTTTCAAAGCAGAGCTTGATAAGCTTTCCGAGGAAAATAAGAAAATCAAGGTGGTTTATGTGTTGAGCCATAGCGATGAGGAAGGCTATGAAAAGGGCTTTGTTGGTGCAGATATCATAAGTAAATATGCACCTGCAGAGAATTACAGTATTTTTGTTTGCGGTCCCGGCGGTTTATATAAATTCCTTGACACAGAGCTTCCCAAGCTCCAAAAAGAAAAGAAATATATTCGCTTTGAAGTGTTCTCTTCCGGTAAGAAGGCGGAAGAAGAACCCAAGGAGTATAGCATCACGGTTATTAACCGTGGCAATGAAGCAGTTATTAAAGCAAGCAGCAGTGAAACAGTGCTTTGCGCTTTTGAAAGAGCGGGTATTGTTGTTCCTGCAAGATGTCACACAGGTGAATGCGGTTTCTGCAGAAGTAAGCTTGTAAGCGGAAAGGTTTATATTCCCGAAGGCGAAGATAAACGCCGTATTGCAGATATGCAGTTTAATTTCATACATCCTTGCTGCTGCTATCCCGAAAGCGACCTTGTTGTAAGGATTAATTGATTATGGCAGAGTGAAACAAGACCGAACTCCTTGAAGAAGGTGTTCGGTCTTTTAGTATTTATTGAATTTTTATTTCACAGTAATCTTAAAAAGTCGTGCTCCGTGTGAATTAACCTTTGCGGAAAATTCTGCATCTGTTACCGTATATTCTTCGTGCTTCCACATATCCCATACGCTGTATTTAACACCGCCGATTGAAATATCAGTAATATCGAAGCTGATGTCTCGTTCTTTGTCATCTGTGTTAAAAAGTGCAACATATTTGCAGCTTTCACCTGTAGAAGTCCAGATGATTTCGCCCTTGCCGTCAGTTTCTTCTCTTTTGAACTGTTTTGCACCGCTTGAATTTTTGAGCATATCAATAAGCTCTCTGTTCTGAAGAAGTGAAAGAGTGAATTCATCGTTGTCTCGCATTTCGCCACCCATCATAAGCGGGGAACGGAAAATACCCCAGAGGGTCATCATTGTTATCTGCTCATCGTGGGTAAAGCGGGTGTAACGGTCTCTGTACTCGGGCTTTTCTTCAGTAATCTGAATTCTGCCGATAGGAAGCATATCGCAATCGGGCCAGGCACCTGGCTGAACATATTCCTGCCAGGCATAGCAACGCTCAAACATAGCGTGGAGCTTGCTCCATTCATCCCAGAAATCACCTGTCATTCGCCACATATTTGCGTGTGCTGCAAGGTGCTCGTGCTCCCAAACAGGAGCAGGACCGGGAGAAAGACTGAGAACCATATCTCTGCCGCATTTATCAATAGCCTTTCTGAGCATTTCAATTTCTTTTCTTGCAGAATAGGGGTTGTCGGGAAACATTTCTGTGTTGGCAATATCATCGCATTTGATGTAGTCCACGTCCCATGAGGCATAAAGTTCAAAAATAGAATCGTAGTATTCCTGAGCACCTTTTTTATCAGGGTAAAGACCGTACATATCAGGGTTCCATTTGCAAATGGATGTGGGGTTTGCAATATCTTTTGCAGTAATGCCATCGCATTTGATTTTGGTGTTCTGATGTGCTGCCTGTCTCGGAATACCTCTCATAATATGAATACCGAATTTAAGACCCAGTGAATGTATATAATCTGCAATGGGCTTAAAGCCTTTTCCGCCTGCTGAAGAGGGAAAGCGTTCAACGGAGGGAATAAGGCGTGAATATTCATCCATACAAAGTGGGGCAAAATAGTTGTAGTAAAAGCTGTTTGCAGTAGGCTCGGACCACTGGATGTCGCAAACTACATATTCCCAACCGTAATCTTTAAGATGCTTTGCCATATAATCTGCATTGGCAAGAAGCTGTTCTTCATTAACAGCCGCACCGTAGCAGTCCCAACTGTTCCATCCCATAGGGGGAGTAAGAGCTAATTTTTTATGCATTTTAATCTACCTCTTATTCTTCAATTTCTTTCATTATTTCTTCATAAGAAATAATATTTCCGTATTTAGTGAAATCAACCTTTTTACCGAGAATGCGGATATTATCAACCATTGGTTTGTTGTTTGTGTAAATGGGTTTGCCGGGAGTGATGGGGTAAATACCAAGGCAACTGAAAATGTACCAGGCGGCAGTTGAGCCGTTGTCCTCGTCACCGGGGAAGCCGTCATCCTTCCAGGAGAAGCCTTCTGCACATATCTTTTTCAGCCAATATTCAGCTTTTTCGGGTTGACCGAGATATGTGTAAATAAACGGAATATGGAAGCTGGGCTGATTGGAAATTGCACATTGACCCCAATCACAAGCCGCCATTTCGGTCATTTCGTGAATTTCGTAGCTGTAGCCCCCAACTCTGTAATCTGCAGGTGTAGCAAAGAGTTCATCGAGTTTCTTGATAAATACTTCTTTACCACCGTAAAGCTCGGCAAGACCCTCAATATCGTGTTGAACTGCAAAGCTTGTTTGCCAAGCGGCAGCTTCCGTATAATCTCCGCCCCATCTTATTGGGTCAAAATCCGGCTTGAAGTTACCCTCTGAATCCTTGGGTCTCATAAAGCCTGTTTCTTTATCAAAAATATTCTTGTAATTTTTAGCACGGGCAAGATATTTTTCTTTTTTGTCTTCGTAGCCGAGAATACCTGCAACAGTTGCAAGGCAATCATCAAAGTATGCTGCGTCAAGTGTAAGGTTTACGCTTTCGCTGAACTTATCGCAAGGAACATAGCCAAGCTCAAGATATTCCTCACAGCCCTCTCTGCCGTAAGCGGGAACTGTAGAGGATTTATTTGCGTGATGCTCCATACCTTGGAATGCAATTTCAAGTAAATCCTTTGAAATCAGGTTTCTTGTGGCAACATCGGCTATTACCGCATCAATTGCGGTACTTGGCATACAGTTCTGAGCATCTCCTGCGGTCCAACGGGGAAGCCAGCCACCATCTATATAATCCTGAATATAACCCTCGATAATTTCGGGAAGAATATCTTTCGCAACAATTGCATAGAAAGGATAGTTTGTGCGATATGTGTCCCAGAAGCCGTTATCGGTATATCTCACACCTGTCAGAACCTTATCAGCACTTGGTGAATAGTGAATAGGGTTACCGTTTTCATCAGGCTCATAGGCTTTATGAGGATAGAGGAATGTGCGGTACATACAGCTGTAAAAGGTTTTCATTGTATCTTCGTCAGCATCAATCTCAATCTTGCTGAGATATTCATTCCATATACGCTCGTTCTCATCTTTAAGCTCATCAAAGCTACCGTAAACAGAATCGTGCTGAAGATTTCTCAAAGCCTGCTCATAGCTTATAAAGGATGTTGCAACTGTAAACGTAACATCTTTTTTCTTTAATGCAATATGAATACCTGTACCTTCGCCCTTGATATGTAAGCTGTGCTCAGTATCGCAGGTTTCCCTGCTACCAGTGAGAATTTTGTCAACATCAACTGAATCTGCATCGAACTGGAAAACATAATAACCTTTTAGAGTGCCTTTGTCGTAACCCTTTTTGCCTCTGTTACAGTCTGTCCAACAGTAAAGACGGTTGCTTTCCGTATCAAATTCATATTCGCAGTTGTATTTAACAGGTAAAACCGACAAATAACGGTCAAAATCCTTCTTAAAGCTGAGCCTTACGCAAGCACCGTATTCGGTAGGAGTAAGCTCAAAATCACAGAAAGGTCTTTTAAGGTAGCATTTGAGATAGTGGGGCTGTAAAATTGCTTTTTCGGGGTCATAGCCTGACCAACAATCTTCAAAATCAACAAAAGGCTTTTCAATCTGGGGCATCATTGTAAATGCACTGTGGTCACTGATCCAGGGACTTGGCTGACGGGTAAGGCGAATACCCTCAACGGAACGGTCATCGGGATGGTAGTACCAGCTACCCCTTGATGTTTCAGTCTGCAAGCTGAATGCGGCAAAAGCGAAAGGTCTTTGAACAAGAGGTAATGTGTTACCCTGAGAAAAACGATGCAGAGATTTTGAACCCTGCTTGATATTTACATATTCGAGATAATTCATAAAGCAATCCTACTTTCAAACATTCTGCTGATATGATACCATATTGCTATAAATCTTTCAATAATTGCTACGATTTTAAAATCAGCATTTTCTGCGTTATAAATATAAATGTTATATATAGAACAATTCCCACTTACTGTAAAATGAATGAACAGTAGGTGGGAGAATCATTTCATAAAGTCCCACGAATGTCACAATAGATATGTTATAATATACCCAACTTAAAAATCTTTGTGTCAAGGTGGGGGATTAGATGTATATAAAATCATTAAAATTAACCTCGGAATATGATGAAACAATATTCATCAGGAATTTGGTTCGGACTTGCTATAATGGAGTTTATCCTTTCAAAATTTTTCCTGACAAAGGGCTTGATAGAGTGGATTTTGCACCCATAACAATTTTCTATGGTGGTAATGGTTCGGGCAAAACCACACTTCTCAATATTCTCGCAGAGCTGACAGGTGTAACACGTCATTCTGCATTCAGTGGGAGTGCATTCTTCAAAGAATATACACGCCATTGTCAGTTGGATGCAAAGCCTATACCTGAGAGTAGTCAGATTCTCACAAGTGATGATGTTACCGATTATCTTCTCAACATCCGCTATCTGAACGACGGTATTGATGTTCGCAGAAATGAGCTGTTTGATGAATATCTTGATAGGAAATACAGTAGTCATCAGCTAAAATCAATGGCAGATTATGATGACTGGAAAGAGAGTATAGATGCAAAAAAATCAACTCAGTCAATGTTTGTTAAAAACCGTCTTATGCGAAATGTAGATATGCAGTCAAACGGTGAAACCGCTATGCGATATTACACAGAGCGAATTGACCGTGACTCTCTGTATCTCATAGATGAGCCTGAAAACTCACTTTCTGCAACAAGACAAAAGGAGTTGGCGGAGTATATCCACCAATCTGCAAGATTTTACGGCTGTCAGTTTGTTATCTCAACTCACTCGCCGTTCTTTTTAGCAATGCCCGGTGCAAAGGTATATAACCTTGATTTGTACCCTGCAAGGGAATGTAAATGGACAGAACTTGAAAATGTCAGAGCATATTACGACTTTTTCAAGGAACACGAAAATGAGTTTTGAGAGGTGGGCGATTATGGCGAATATAAAAGAAAGAGCAAGACAATTGAATGATGTAATATTTCAGACTCACGAAGGAATAAAGCAAAGCTTTTCGGGGTATGTAGAGAATATTTTATGCTTATGGGCGATTGTTGGGGTGTTGCAACCATTGGTTGCAAAAGTTTATCTGATAGTTGTGGACCTGACAAATAGAAAAAGATAGAATAGATACACCAAACTTAAGGAGGTTTATGAAAAAGGCGTTTGCTCCGTTGATGGCGGAAGAAATTACGATCACCATAAACTAATCAACAGTCTTTATGAGAATGGAAATTTGCCGAAGAAATAAGAAAAAAAGACGGCTACAACACTGTAACCGTCAGAGAGTATTATATTTATAGAAACCATCACACAGGTAGTGAAAAGCATGTATAATTTGACAAAGTACCGTGTGCGGTATAAAAACTTGACAAAGTACCGTATGCGGTATATAATATAAATGAAATAAGGCAAACCGATAGACGGTTTTGCCCTCAAAGAAAATTGATTAAAGAAATAATCGCCTTAACTTTGCAGGGGAAAGGCGATTATTTCTTTTTTATGACCATTATTACAAGTGTTATAACTGAAATTATAACAATACTAAACTGAAATAAATCCTGAATAGTTATGTACATAGGGCATCACCCCCGTCTCCGAGGGCAAGATTCAACCGCCTACCGTTGTAGGTTCACCTTATTCCAATCAGTATTATAACGTATATCGACAATGTTCGCAAGAGCAATGTTTTCGTATTTTTGTTAATTCACTTTTTAATCCAAATGCATTTTATAGAATTTTGCTTTGAAAGTTTCAGTACCGTCAAAGGTGCTGTATTCTCCGTAATGGTCAAATACTAAACCGCATTTTTCCATAACCTTACCCGAGGCGGGGTTATCGACTGCGTGGTTTGAAACGAAATTCTTTATACCTTGTTCTTTATGTGCAAACTCAATCATTCGTTTTGTTGCTTCTGTGGTTAAGCCTTTGTTCCAATAGTCAGAACGGATATTGTAGCCGAAGCCCCAAGCATCAGGCTGTTTCTTATCAGGACCAATGCTACAGCTACCAATTAAAAGGTCGTTTTCTTTGACCACAATTCCCCAGTGACAATTCTTATCCTTGGGGATTATTGCATTTATCCAACGCAATACCTCATCTGTGTTTTTGTAAAGGTTATACGGCATAAACTTATTAACCTTTTCGTCACTCAACCATACGAAAGCTGCATCTGCATCCTTTGGTTTAATAGGACGAAGAATCAGCCGTTCTGTTTCAAGTATGGGTGTGGTTTTTATGTATTTTATCTGTTTAATTTTTTGTATTATATTCATCGTCGTTTCCTCTTTTCTGTTTCTATTGCTATAAACGGAACAGTCATTTCTGCTTCAGTAAGACCTGCGTGAACACCAACCATTTCAAAATCGCCTCGTTTATAGTCAATATTTATTTCACCAAGAGCAACTGCGAAAAAGTCACCTATAAAGTCTGCGGTTTTCGGATGAGGTGTTCCAAAACCTAAAATGTTTTCAGAGAAAACCTCGTCCTTTGTCATTAACCTGAAAGACTCACCAAAGATTTTGTTGAATTCTGTTTTGAATTCTTCTGTTTTTCCGTCTTTAATAAACAAACTTAATGCTCTTGGTTCAATAGATGGCGGTCTTTTCAAAAGTTCTGTTAATTGCGGATAGTCCTCTAAATATTCTGTTTTCCCATCACAAAGTCCGTGGTCTGCAGTAATGATTACAAGGGAATCCTTCAATTCACTGCAAAGCATTTCAATCTCGCTGTTGATGTGCAGAATCTCTTTATGTGCTTCAGGACTTGTTACTCCGTGACCGTGCGTTGCGTGGTCAGGCTGATTCCAATAAGCGTATATGTATTTCTTCTTTCTCTTTTTAGAAAGCTTATATATCGTCTTGCAAATATCCTCAACACTTTTGACACGATATTTTGAAAAGAAGGCTACACAGTAAGCACTTTTTCTGCCCTTGACCTTTTCAATTCTTTGCATAATGTTTTTGTAAGGAATATATTTGTGAGCTACGTTGTATTTTGCAGCAGGCTCACCGTTCCTTTGTAAAGTGTTTTTGAAAACTGCAACGTTTTCTCCGATTTCTTCAAAGTATAAGTCCCAGCCGAGCCAACCACATTCCAAAGGGGAGTAGCCACTCAGAATAGATGTTGTTGCGGCAACTGTCGTTGATGGGAAAACAGAAGAAATATCGGTTACATAGTGTTTTCTCAAAAAATCATTTTCAGTAAGATGGTAGTTAAGTGTTGAAGTTCCCAACCCGTCAAAAAGAATTACTATAATGTTTTTATAATCTTTCTCAAGTAATTTATCAAATTCAGGTAATGTTTTATGTTGGCAGTCTTTAACGCCAAAATGGTTTAAAACTGATGAAGCAATTGAAAGTATGCTTCTGTCATAGTTTGGATATTTAATCATAGTTTCTACTCCTTTCTGAATATATCAAGCATATGAATCGAAAGACCGACACAGTCTTCTCGTTCACAGAGGTTTGATAAAAATTTCATGTATTCCTCAAATTCACGGTTATTCAGATTATCTAATCTATCATCAAACAGGTATGATAGCATATCTACACCAACAAAGTGTAGTCGTGTAACATCATAGTCTTTCATAAGCTCATCAATGTCTGATTTACGATACAGTTCGAAAATTTCTGCACGTGCTGATACTGTATGGTAATCTTCTTTTATAAGACCTTTATTAACGAACTTTAACACTCTGTTTGTGTAAAAAAATTTGTAAACAGATGTATCATTATTACAGTATGAAGTATAAATGATACCACCCTTTTTAGCAACTCTTATTGCTTCGCTCAATGCTTTGTGTTTATCCTCTTCATTGAATAAATGATACATCGGACCTAACAACAATACAATATCAAAAGTACCATCATTAAGAAAAGAAAGGTCGCAGGCATTACCTTCGTGAATCTGAATTTTATGTACAGGTTTAACCTTTTTCTTCATAATATCAAGATTGTGTGGAACAAGCTCAACAGATGTAACATCATAGCCTTTTTCTGCAAGTGCAATAGAATATCTGCCTGTGCCTGCACCTATTTCAAGAATCTTTGAATCGGGTTTCAAGTATTTTTCAATGTATCTCATAGTGGTTAGGTATTCAGGCATTCGGCTTCTTTTTAATAGTCTGCCATCTTCGTCATATCTGTTGTAAAAATCTATAACAGGGTTACCTGTTTTAATAACTTTTTTCTTTCTGAATAAATCTAAAAATTTCATATCAATTCTCCTTTATGTATAAAAATAACCGGTGTAAGCTTTGCAGTAAGCCTACACCGGTATAATCATATCGTTAAAAATAGTTTACTTTTTGCGAAATGAGTATAAAGGCATAGACCTGCAAGAAGGATCGTAATCATTCTGTGCAAGCCAGGATTTCTGCATATCTTGTTTTTTGAGAAGATATGTTTTCATAACCTTTACCTCATTTGTTTTTTGTCACTATAACACCACAAAAACGATTTGTCAAGGAAAAGTTTGAAATTTCATTGTCTTTTTCACTAAAAACATTGTCGAAAAATAGTGCAAAAGAGAGAAGTTTGAAAAATCTGAAAATAAATGTGAAGTATTTAGCCTTTTTTGTCATATATAAGTGAAAACAAAACTAAGGGGTGTTTATTTTGATCACAAAAGAAAAGGATGAAAACATATGTAAAAATATATTGACCGCATAATTCAAAGAATAAGCTACAGCAAAACCAACGATGTGCCTTTCGGAGTACATCGTTGGTTGATTAAAGATTATTCAATTCATTTTGCCTGTAAGCTCATCAATCTTTTGGAGATATTTATTTACTGTTGCGCCAAAGGTTATGTTCCAATCTGTTTTCAAAAGGTCAATTATTCTGTGGTAGGTTGAAATGGATTTTTGATATTCACCTTTGATTTCGTATATATGTGCAATTGCTTCAAGTGAATCTGTAAATCGGGGTACTTCTTGGAGTTCAAACGACTTTTCGTAGCAGGAAATTGCATCATCATATATGCAATCATCAGCTTTAAAATCTGCAGCTATTGCCCAGGTATACCAACTATCAGGAAACTGTTTAACCATATCATTGAGTAGGTTTTCAGCATCTTTTATTTTACCTTCTCTGCGAAGAATCATTGCATCAAACACAAAGAGCAGTTCCGGTTTATCAAATGTTCTGATTTTTTCAATTATTTCTTTGGCTTCATCAGTTCTGCCATCTGCAACAAGGGCAGGTAACAGATAGCGATAAGCTCTCATATCATCAGGATGTGTTTTCAAGTGCTCATAGTAAAAAGCAATAAGCTCGTGACGATTGCGGTAGTTCCAATCTGTATGTGGTGAGCCGTATGCATCACGCAAAATATTATTCATACTCTTACTTGTATCACCAAGCTGCAAAGCTCTCTTTGCATATTCAACAGCTTGAATATTTGAAGATTTTGCACGGTGTGAATAAAGCCATGCGAGTAGTTTGAGTGCATTGATATTTTCGCTTTCTTTGGCGATTTGTTTTTCAAGAAACCACTTTGCATTCTCAAATTCCATATCTGTGAGTGATGATTTTTCATTGAGCATATTTTCAATTCTCTCGTATTGTGATTCCTCTGTGAATTCAAAAAGCTCATCAATGCTCACACCGAAGAAAACTGATATTTGCGGAAGTAAAGAAATATCAGGCAGGGTGGTTTCATTCTCCCAACGGGAAACCGCTTGGTATGTTACGCCTAATGCATTTGCCAAAGCTTCCTGTGTTACACCTTTGTTCAATCTCAATTGTTTAATCTTTTTACCGAGTTCCATATATTATCACCTTGTATTTTATTTCGGTACCGATGCCTATATTATATGGGATGTAAACGTATTAAGCAATAAACAAACGGATGATAAAAACTAAACTAAAATAAGAGGTGTAAAAAAATATACGTAAAACAAAGAAACGAGCAGACCGAAATCTGCTCGCTGGTGTTTATCTTCTCTTGTTAGACTTTTTCATATCAAAAGCAGGGTTGATGGCGTAGAAATTTTTTGAATCCATTTTATCGGTAGCAAGGCGTAAGCCTTCCCCAATACAGCAATATTGAAAAAAGTGATACATTAAGCCAAATTACGAAAAAATTAAACAAAAAGGGGACAAACTAGCCAAAAGCTTGATTTTAAAAGGTAAATTGGAATAGAATATTCGTTAAAAAACGCTGTTTTCAACAATATTATTGTGAATAAAAATATTAAGTTGAAAAAACGATTATCTCAAAAATCTTGCATTATATCATTTTGTGTGGTATAATGCGAGTGAAAAGAGGTAATCTTATGAAAAATGTAGTTTTTTATCTGAAGTCTGTATTTGGAAATAATGTAAATTTTCTGTATGATGAGTGGGATAACACAGCGGATATTTTTCTAAATGAAGAATTCGAGTTTTTAAAAATTCAAGTGTGTGGAGATTCAAGAAGATATATTTTAGCAAGACCAAGAAAGAGAATTAATATTAACATTAGTGGTTTAAAGAAACATCAAAACCAAATAGAAAAATATACAGGATGCAACGCAATATTTGTTTTAGATGAATTACGATTGTCCCAAAGAAATTCTTTAATTCAATCGAATTTAGCATTTGTAGTTCTTAATTATCAAATATATATTCCCGGTGTGATGTTGAATTTAACGGAACAAAATGTCATTAAAAAAGAGTATGAATCGTGTTTTTCTGTTCCTGTACAAGTGATTTTTATCTTTATGCTTTTGAATGATATTGAAGAAACTAATGCACATCAGTTGGCAAGTAAACTTCCGTTTTCTGTTGCCACAATAAATCGTGCATTAAACGAGCTTGTAGTCAGAGAGTTACTTTTCACAACCGGTAGCAGTACAAGGAAAGTTTATAAATGGTACGGGAAAAGTGTATTTTGGGTAAAGGGGAGAGATTTCTTGTTTAATCCCGTATCAAAGGTGTATTATACAAAATCCATGCCTGTTGATTTACAGATGTCTAACGAACAGGCATTATATACTTTATCGGAGATATCACAATACCATCCTGTTCCACATTATGCTGCATCAGGAAAAGAAATTGATAAAATAGCAGATGAGGAATTTGTTGATAACCATAACGATTTTGAGGATTTGTTTTATGTAATTGAAAAGTTTAAGTACGATCCCAAAATCCTAAGTAACAGTCCTTTCATTGATGTCATATCTTTATATGCTCAATTTAAGGAGAATAAAGACGATACACTTTGTTTGGCTGTAAACAATTTAGTGAGCGAAAAACTAAACAACTCAAGTGATAAAAATGATTGAAAAAAGACAGTTTCAGCTCCGTTGATATGTAAAAAATCTTTACTGCATAAATCAAAGAAGACGGACAGGCTATCAAAGATCTACATCCGCAGTAATCAATTCCTGAAAAAACGACACATTAAGCCAAATTTAGAATAATTCAAACAAAAAGATGACAAATGAACGGGAATTTGAATAACGGTTGTTTGCATAACCGAAAATAAAATACCAATACTATTGACATTGTAACGGTTGACCGATATAATGGTAGTAACAGGAGGTGAAACATCGTGACAATAAATGAATTAATGGAAAACAGAAATATTACGCAATATCGTTTATCTAAAGATAGTGGAATTGCATATACAACAATAAACGATATATGTAGTGGTAAAGCACAGCTTGAAAAATGTTCTGCCGAAACAATTTACCGTATTTCAAAGGTACTCGGTGTTTCGATGGAAAGCCTTGTAGAACCTTGTTTAGAGGTTCGTAGTGACTTTGAATTGTTTAAAAGTAACACCTGTCATAGACTTAAAGAGTTGGGTGATATTGAATTTGTTATTGAACTTTTAGAAGAAGATCGGATACGTAAATATTATAAGAAAAAATGGTATTCCGAAAGCTTGTATCTTCTTGCTATGCTTGATTATATCAGTAGAGAGAATAATATACCACTTTGCACACAATACGATAATATGCGTACGTTAAAACTAAAATCTACCCTTTTCCCTGCAAGTGTATTGGTTGCGGCAAAGGTTTCTAAAAATGAAAAAATAAAGCAGAAAGCAATAGATGAATGTATTCCCGAATTCAGGAGATTCAACATTATAGAAAGCGAGATTAGAAATGTCATCTAACAGTTTTACAAAAGAAAATCTTGATACCTATCTCAAAGAGTTAGCAAAAGAATTCAGAAAAATTAACGGTAAATCTATGCCTGCAGAAATTGTGCTTGTAGGTGGTGCAGCTATTCTCACTAATTATGGTTTTCGAGATATGACTACGGATGTTGATGCCGTAATTCACGCAGGTTCAACAATGAAGGATGCTATAAATCTGGTTGGAGATAAATATAATTTGCCAACTGGATGGTTAAATGCAGATTTTGTAAAGACCGGTTCATATTCGCCAAAGCTCAATGAATTTTCGGTTTATTACAAAACTTCTTACGGTGTTCTCAATATTCGTACAATTTCAGCAGAATATCTGATTGCTATGAAGCTTCGCTCAGGAAGAAAATATAAAAATGATCTTTCTGATGTTATCGGAATTTTGGCAGAACACGAAAAGAAAGGTGAACCCATTACTTTTGAAAAAATAGAAATGGCAGTTACAAATCTTTATGGCGGTTGGGATGATTTCCCTGAAGATTCAAAACCTTTTATTAAAGATGCGCTAAAAAATGGTGATTTTGAAAATATCTACACATCAGTAAAAAAGGACGAAGTAGAGTCAAAAGATATTTTAATTGATTTTGAAAAGGATTATCCAAAGGTTGCGAAAGAATCCAATATCAACGACATTTTAAAATCACTTAAAGAAAAAAGAAATAAACAATAATACAAAACCCGGTTGAAATTAGAAAAATTGTAATATCTGCTGAGGTTCTATTAGCCAAAAATGAAAAAATGTTTATTTTGGTGTTTATCAGGAGGATTTGATTATGACCGAACTTGAAACAATGCAACATGCAAAGAATTATATAGATAAATTAGCCAATGGTATTGATCCGTTAACAGATGAGACTATCAAGGATGATTCCGTCATAAACAATGTCCGTATAAGCAGATGCCTGTTTTATGTTTCGGGTGTTCTTCAGGAGGTTATTAATAATGGCGGTGTCGTAGGAAGAATAGCAAAAACTCAGAAAATAGCATTTTCAATTACAGATGAACAGTGTTCAAAAATTCTTATAACACAAGACCCGGTGGGTGTGTCTATAATTTCAAAAAGAATAGGGGAGGTGCTGGACGAAAATGTCAAGACACTTCCTGCAGTACATATTGCTAATTGGCTTGTTGATAACGGATATCTTGTGGAAAACATATATTCAGGAAGCAAGAAGAAGGTTACAACGCCCAAAGGTGAGCAACTCGGTATATTAACGATTGATGCGGTTAATCCTCAAGGTGTGCCATATAAAAAGAATATTTATGACGCAAATGCTCAGAAATTTATAATTTCCAATCTTAATAAAATTGCTGCTGATATAGCAGCTAAACAAGTATGATATATCTAAGAAATAACTGTTGTAACAAGATGTCCTGAAGATTATAATGAAGATGAATCACAACGAGTTAAAGAAAATATCGGATTACTTCAGAAATGTGGTATAAATGTAGTACCCCATAGTATGATTCATCAGAAATATGCGGTTCTGGATGGTAAAACAGTATGGTATGGAAGTATAAATTTAATGTCATTCGGTACTAGCCAAGAAACAATGATGCGACTGCAAAATCGTGAAATCGCAGAAACACTTTTAGCAGAAGTTGATAATATGACAACCCCAAAACTTTATTGAAAAATTTAGTATAAGACAGAGCAGGGTAGTACACAAAAATATGTGATACTACTCTGCTTTTTTGTTCTACCTATGTGCAAAAAATCTTTACTGCATAAATCAAAGAAGACGGACAGGCTATCAAAGATCTACATCCCCAGTAATGGATTCCTGAAAAAAACGACACATTAAGCCAAATTTCGCAAAAATAGCGATAATCACACTGGGATTCATAAAAAATCAGACTCAAAATGCCGATTTCGGAATGCAATTTGCTATTTGAAGCAACAAAATTCCGACTTCGGCATTTTCTCTCACACAAAAAACAGAGCAGGGTAGTACACCACAAAGTGTAACCTTGCTCTGTTTTTTATTATATCAACTGCAAATTTATTGTTGTTTTGACTAACTCACTGTGTTGCTGATTGTGCAATACGATGAAAATTCAAAAAATGTAAAATAAACCTGAAATATTTGTCGTTTTTTGTCATATATAAATGAGGTGTAATAAGACTCGAAAATTTTTGTTTTTGGAGGATAAAATGGAACTAGAAAATTTAAAAATGTTTAAATATGTTCAAGTTAATGATAATTCGTTAGCAGAACAAATTAAAACAATTTATCATCTTACGGCAGAAACTATAAATGGTATTTCAAAATCGTTTGATAATTATACTATGCATGATATGAACCATGGTTTGCGTGTTGCAGCATATATGGAGCAATTGGCTTTTGGTATTGGTGAAGATTTTGATAGTAATATAGCAAAGTTTAACGCGTTTGAAATTACTTTGATGATATTATCGGCTATGCTCCATGATATAGGAATGACAATTAGAGAAGAAGATAAAATTGAAATAAAAAATAATAATATAAAATATTCTAATGAATTAACTTTTAAAGGTGTTTTGAAAGTTACAGATGATGATGAAAACGAGGCAATAAAAGAAATTATAAGAAGAACACATGCTGCAAGGATTTATGAGTTTATTGATTATAAATTTGATAGCAGAAGTATTAATGATATTCTTTTACTCGATAATAACTATCCTTATGCTGAAGATGTTGCCGAAATTTGCAAAGCCCACGGAGAAGAACATTCTTATCTTAACGATATGTCTAAAGAATGTACAAAAGTTAGATACTCATATAATTTACAGTATATTGCTGCATTACTTAGGTTGGCTGATTATTTGGATTTGGATAAATCCAGAACCCCCGTTCTTTGGTTTCGAGTAATGAAAATAGGTGGTTTTAGTAAAGAAGAGTGGGAAAAGCATTTTATCATACACAATGTAACAAAATTAAAAGATTATATTGATGGTAAGCTTCAAGTCTACTTTGATGGAAGAAGTGAAAATGCCAAAATACATAGAAAATATCTCTCTTATATTGATGATATAAAATTAGAATTAGAAAACAGTGACAATCTGCTAAATACCAAAACAACAGATGATAAATACAAATTTAATATTAGTACAAAAATTGACGATAGAGTCAAAACAATAGGTTTTACATATTCTGATTTAAGATTGAATTTGGATTATGCATCTATAACAGAATTGTTGATGGGAAGAAACATCTATGGTGATCCACGATTAGGTCTTAGGGAATTAATACAAAATTCTATTGATGCTTGTGAACTTATGGCAGAAATATGTGAAAACAATGAAGATTTAATGTTGGTTGCACCAGAAATCATAGTATCTATTTCCGAGGAAAAAAACACTGTAAAAATAAAAGATACTGGCATCGGGATGTCTTTGGATATAGTGAAAAAACATTTCCTTAATGTAGGCAAGTCTTATTATAAATCCAGTGAGTATCTGTTTAAAAACCATCAATATAAACCTATAGGACAATACGGAATCGGTTTTTTAGCCTGTTTTTTATTATCTGATAATGTTGTTGTTAAAACGAAGCATTATTTAAGTGCTGAAATAAATCAAATTGAACTAGAAAAAAATAGCGAATATGTTGTAACTAATACTCATGAAACTCCAAATTTCTGCGGAACTGAAATTAAGTTAGAATACAACAAATTTTTTGAGGTGTTCAAAACTGAACAGGAATTGCAGAGTTTCATTGAAAAATTCTTCTTTACAGCGATACCTATCACAATACGAAACGAAGATACTAAAAGTTCTATTAAAATTCAGAATACTTGTCCACAAAAAATCGAAACAGCATTGAGTTTAGGGAATAAAAATTCAAAGTACGCAGTTGTAAATTGCAAAGAATTTTCGAAAAAAATCACAGGAAAGCTATATTTAAATAATATAAAAAACAAAAGGTTTACAATTGGTGATATAAATAAGGAGACCTCGTATGTTTATAGTTTTGAGAACGAAATGTTTCAAAATTATTGTAAGAATACAGGCTTTTACTGCTATTGCAAGTATCCTAATATTTCTTTAGAAGAGTATAATCAAATAGCTTCAAAATCAAAGAGAAGTGATGTTGGTTTTTGTAAAGAAATTCTCGCTTATGCTGAAACAAATGATAAGCTTTTAACTTTATTTTTCCCTGTGGATCCCAACGATTCCAACACCTTGTTTAGAATACAATATGAAGAATGTTTTAAGAACCGCAAAGATGTCTTTGAAAACTCAGAATTACAATATTTTGAAAAGTTTTGGATAGGTTATGCAAATGAGTTCCATTTTTGTTTTATTAATGGTGATAAAAAAATTGAATTATTTAATTCATCATTAGTTGATCATAGATATGTTTATAACAATATTAATGAAGCTGACGCGCATTCTTCATATGTATACAATAAAGGTATTTTAGTTGAAAATTACGGAGTTTTAAAAAATTATCTTCCACTTAGTATTCCAGAAGTATTAGGTGTTATAAATTGCGTCGGTTTATCAGTAAAACTTGACGTATCTCGTAACAGAATCATAAAGGGAAGAAGATGTTTAACTGCAGAATTAAACACCATACTTCTAAAATACATAAAAAGACAAAAAGATAGTGCCGAGTTGAATCAGTTTATTGATGCAATGATTACAAAATTAAACGAAAGAGTAAAATAATATTACAAAATTGCATACTCTGTTTTATTTGCCAATGTATCAAAAACTTTACTGCATAATACAAAGAAAAGAACACTCAACCTTACAAAATCTTAATTTGATTTATTCACTGCTGTATGTTATCATTTAATCGGTGATAAATATGGCAGTGAAAATTCTTGTAACTGAAGATGATGTTTTCCTCCGTGACGGGCTTTGTGAAATGCTCAAGAAGGAAGGCTATGACGTTGTTGCTGCAGGGACAGTTGAGGATGCGAAGGCAAGTTTTTTTAAAGAAAACTTTAACCTTATAATCCTTGATGTTATGCTTCCTGACGGTAACGGCTTTGATATGTGCACCTTCATTCGTTCAAAAAATGAAGATGTGCCGATACTCTTTTTAACTGCATGCGATGATGAGGTTCAGGTTGTCCGTGGTCTTGATGCAGGTGCAGATGACTATGTTACTAAACCCTTCAAGCTTCTTGAATTGCTTTCAAGAATCCGTGCTCTTTTAAGGAGAAACAAATCAACGGTTTACAGTTGCGAGAATATTGTTATTGACATTAACACAATGACCGTCAAAAAGGACGGAGAAAATGTTTTTGTTACTCCCACAGAGTTTCAGATTCTTTCCGCTCTTATAAGAAATAGCGGCGTAATTGTTACAAGAGCAATTTTATTAGAAAATATCTGGGATGAGGGTGGCTCATTTATTGATGATAACACTCTTTCCGTTCACATCAGCCGACTTCGTGAGAAAATCGGTCCTGAGCATATCGTTACTGTCAGAGGTATCGGTTACAGATGGGAGGAGGGCAAATGACTCCTTTGGAAATCTGTTTGATTATTTCTGTTTGCTTATTATTTTTTATTATTCTTGTTTTTGGTATCTTGCTTACCAAAAACAAAAGAAATGTGAAAAAGCTTACTAAAAGCATCAATAAATATCTTGAAAAAGGTGAATTGACAAAATTCAGTACAAAAGACGATAGCTTTGCACCTCTTCAGAATGCGGTTTGCGATTTGGAAAATGCTCTTGAAGTGCAAAAGCAAAACACCGAGTCCGAAACTAAAAAGAATACTGATTTTATTGCAGATGTTTCTCACCAGTTGAAAACTCCGTTAGCCGGACTTCGCCTTTATCTTGAAATGGATAACGCACAGAATCCTACGGAGCATACAGAAAAAGAGCTTCAGCTTGTGGAGAAAACTGAAGAGCTTGTTGCAAAGCTTTTACGCCTTGAAAAGATAAAGAGCGATACATATGTTATGGATTTTCAGTTTTATGAAATCAGCGAAATTCTTAAAAGCATACTCCTTGATATGAAGCACATTTTTCCTGAAAAACAGTTCGGTGTTGCCGGCAAAAGCCGAATGAGATGTGATAAAGAATGGCTGACAGAAGCCTTAGGAAATGTTATTAAAAACGCCTGCGAGCATACGGATAACAATGGCGAAATCAATATAACTATTGAAGAAAATGAACGCTCCACAATTGTTACCGTTTCCGATAACGGTGGCGGTGTTGATAAAGACGATGTCGGTAAGCTTTTCAAAAGATTCCACAGAGCTAAAAATGCTAAACCTCAAAGCGCTGGAATCGGTCTTGCAATAACAAAAGCAATTGTTGAAAAGCACCACGGAACAATAAGTGCAGTAAATTCTGCAAATGGACTTGATGTTATAATGTGCTTTCCACATATTGATGGTTACCAAACTATATGAAACTGTCCGAAAGGGCAGTTTTTCTTTTATCTTACGAAATCTTAAGATAAACGTCACTTAAAATTAAGATTGATGTTTTACAATAGAGTCAACATAGAGGATTAGTATTCTCAAAATCAAATTCAAAGGAGAGTTTTCTATGAATATTATCGAATGCAAAAATCTCACAAAGGAATATTTAAGCGGTGAAAATACAGTTGTGGCACTTAACGATGTGTCATTGGAATTTGAAAAAGGAGAGTTCTGTGCAATAACAGGACCCTCAGGTTCAGGTAAATCAACCTTCTTGCATGTTTTAAGTAGTCTTGAAAATGCAACCTCAGGCGAGGTTATTTATAATAACGAAAGCCTTAAAAATTATAACGATAATCAGCTTTCAATCCTCAGAAGAAGACGCTTCGGCTTCGTTTTCCAGGCATATAACCTTGTGGAAGAGTTAACAGGCTATGAAAATATTTTACTTCCCATTATGCTTGATAAAAAGAAACCTGATGAAGAGTATCTGAAGAAAATTATTGATATTCTCGGCATTGAAGACAGACTTTCTCATCTTCCGTCGGCTCTTTCAGGCGGTCAGCAGCAGAGAATTGCTATTGCAAGAGCACTTGCAAATAAGCCTTCAATTCTTTTTGCTGATGAACCTACAGGTAACCTTGACGGTAAAAGTGGTAGAGAGGTGCTTTCACTTCTTAAATATGTAAGTAAAGAATTAGGCGTAACCCTTATTCTTGTTACCCACGATTTGCACGTTGCCGAGCAGGCAGACAGAGTTATCAGAATCGAAGACGGTGCTGTTGTTGAAGACAGTAAATTTAATCAATAATGTAGGGTCGGGTCTTGACCCGACCGCAAGATAAGCGATAATTTGGCGGTACGATTAAGATCTTACCCTACGCTGATAGGTGATTCTATGAAAAACAAAAAATTAACCTTTAATTCCCTTGCTTTCGGTAATCTGAAGCATAGGAAAAAGCAATATACCTTGCTTGTTATCGGCATCATTCTTTCAATGGTGTTTTCTTCAGGCTTTGTGTTTTTCGTTTCAAGTGCAGTTACTTCTGCAATCGAAACACATAATTACAAATACGGAAAGCAGTCCGAAATTGTAACTAATGTTGTTATTAACGATTCTTTGGAAGCTGTATTAAATGAAACTTATGAAGACCATGGCTATATGCACATCTTGGGTGCGATTACCACGGTTGATAGTGAAATTGAGTTGGGTACTGCTGTTGGTTGGCTTGATGAAGGTGGTAAAGAGCTTTATTATCAAAGCCTCGCAGAAGGCAAAATGCCACAAAAGAAAAATGAAATTGCCATAGAAAAAAGCGCACTTATAAGACTTGGCGGAACATATAAAATCGGAGATAAAATAATCTTTGATTTATATGTTCAGGATGGTTCAAAAAGATCAGAAAAACCAATAAAAAAAGAATATGTTATTTCAGGTATTCTTAACGATAAAAGGTCGAATATCGGAATACAACACGGGGGGCAGGCATTTGAAATACCTGCAGCATTTGTTGCAGATAACTCCCAAGTTGAATTAGGTGGCAAGGAAAGCTTACATTGTCTTATTTTGTCTGAAAATGAAGAAGGTAGCGTTGGTACATATATCACTGAATTAAGAAAAACAATGGATTCCGGTAATGGTGGCAGAACAGGGATTTACACAACAGGCGGATATGAGCTTAGCTACACAATTGCAGACATGTTCGGAGTTGACGCACCATTTTTATTGATGCTTGTTTTTGTTGCAGTATTGGCACTTGTTTCAAATATTGGTATCATAAATGCTTTTTCAACCAATTTAAAGGAAAGAAAAAAGCAAATAGGACTTTTAAGAAGCGTTGGCGCAACAAGAAGACAGATTATAAAAATCTATGGCAGAGAAAGCTTTATTATCTGCTTGCTCTGCGTTCCTTTAAGCCTTTTAATATCTGTTTTTGCAGTGAAAATGAGCGTTAGCATTATGGTAACAAACTTTGTTTTCAAGCCAAGCTGGTGGGTGCTTCCTCTGAGTGCTATGTTAAGTGTCTGCCTGGTGCTTCTTTCTTCTATCATTCCTCTTTTCTCTGCATCAAGAATTTCTCCTATGCAGGCAATAAGGAATATTCAGATAAACCGCAAAATGAAGAAGAAAAAAATCAAAACTCAAAAGGATTTTACTCCTTCAAAGCTTCTTGCATCAAGAAATATCAGGCTTTATAAAAACAAACAGGTTTTAACAAGTATCATTCTTGCTGTAGCAATTTTTGGTTCGCTTTTTGGTTATTCAATTATTGGTGGAGTTAAAAAGAATAACCGAATTATTGATTATGATTATGGCATTAATGCAGAGTATTATGAGTATCAATATAGGCGTTTGGCATATTATGAAAATCAGGTTAAAGGCTTTTCGGATAATGATGTTTATGAAGTTCTTTCTAATTCAAATGTTGAAAGAGTCGTTACTGGTAAAGCTACAGAAGGGTTTATTATAGTTGATGAATTAACAGATTATCTGCGCCTTTGTGGTTATAAAAATGGTGTTCACCAACAGAATTTTTCAAAAAAAGGTGAAATTACACCTGAAAATTACGGTGAATTTACAGAAGAAAATCTTGAAAATAAGGCTGTTAAGGAAAAAGCAGATATTAAAGGTGAGGTTTTTCCTTTAGATTTTTATGGTGTTGAGGAAGAATATATCGAATCCTTAAAAGATGGGGTTACATTAGGCAGAATTGATAAAGAGAAGCTTGACTCAGGCGAAGAGGTTATTCTTATTGTACCCGAATACATTGAGCTTTCAGTTTGGGCTTATGATGATGAGTATGAACCTGCTCAAAAAATGAGAACGAGCATTATTCCCACAGAAACAGTTGCAGATAATCAGGTTGTTATTGATTCTGAAAGGCTTGGTAACGAGTTTAAAGTAGGTCAAAGCATCAAGTTGGGTTGGATTGGTACAAAAGAGAATGAACCTATTGAATATGAACATGAAGGTGGAGAAGGAACGGTTAAAAAAGGTGAATTCAAGCACACAAAAGTTGAAAAGGATGTAAAAATAGGAGCCATAGTTTACCTGCCTGCCAATATTTCGTCTCTTTTTTTTGATTATAACTTCTTTAAGAGCAGTGAACCTTGCGTTATTACAACTGTTGATGGTATTGATACTTTTACAAAACAACTGCCCCATCTTTCGATGAATGTGTATCTCAATGAGAAATGCAATGACGAAATTGAAAAGGAAATGATGACTCTTTTTGACAGACTGACTGCAGGACGTGGTATGCAGGATATATATTCTACTTACAGTTATGAGAAATCTCGTGAAGCAACAGCTAAAACATTATTGCTTATTATAACTGCTGTTGTGGCACTTCTTTTTACATTGAGCGGTAGTCTTATTAACAATGCTCTTACTGCACGAATAAGAGAAAGTAAAAAGGAAATCGGTACTTTAAGAGCAGTCGGTGCATCTGTTAAAGATATTTCAAGCTCATATATAAGGCAGTTGCTGTCGGTTCTCGGTTTCGGAACAATTTTAGGTTTTGTAGCCTTCGCACTTTTCTATGGTTTATATTGTTTGATATTCATAAGTATGGGCGACACTACCGATGACTTTATTCTGACATTCCGTGAAACAATTGTCGCTGTTATAGCACTCTTTGGTTGCTGTATAGGAAATGTTCATTTCAAAGTAAAAAAAGAAATGAAGAACAGTATTGTTGAGAATATAAGAGAACTTTAAAAGAATGCGGAATTCGGAGTTCGAAATGCGGAATGAGCTTCGCAAAATTTATACTTTATTCCTTACAGGAAGATGGTGAAACTATGAAAAAGAAAAAATTAACCTTTAATTCCCTCGCTTTAGGAAACCTGAAGCATAGGAAGAAAAGATATACCTTGATGATTTTAGGTATCGTTCTTTCAATGGTGTTTTCTTCGAGTATTATTTACTTTGGTTTTAGTATTTACACCACATCTCAGGAACAACGCAAAGCAGAGTTGGGTTTATATGACAAATTCTTTGGTGTTTTCAATGAAGAAATGTATGAAGCCGGAAAAAGCAGAGGTGCTTTTGAAGAAACAGGCTTCGGTGAAACATTGGGTTTGATTTTTACTGATAAAGAAGAAAAAATCAACGGAACACCAATTGCCAAGCTTGATGAAACTGCAAAGAAGCTTGTTAACCCGATTTTGATAGAAGGTAGTTATCCTGAAAAGCAGGGCGAAATTGCTATTGAACAAACAACACTTTTGCAGTTAGGAATTACCGCAAAGCCCGGTGATAAAATCAAATTAAAAATGCAGGTTCAGGATGGCGAGGATTTATTACCGAAAATTAAAGAAAAAACCTTTGTTTTGTCTGGCATTTTAAAGGATAAAAGATCTAATATTCTTTACAGTGTTGATGATAAGGATGTTCTTCCGTCAGCTTTTGTCAGCGAGTATGAAAAGGTTGATTTAGGCGGAAAAGCAAATAAGATTGTTTATTATAAGCTTACTGATGACGGTTGGAACATAATTTATGATGTTATGGCGGAATATGACGGCTTCACTAAACAAATTGATGTTTATAGTGATGTGCGTGATTTTATGTCTGACCAATTTTCATCATTACTGTTCATTGGCACTATTGTTGTAATTTTGCTTCTTGCCTCTTCCGTTGGTATAATTAATGCTTTTACAAGCAATTTAAAGGAACGGAAAAAGCAAATCGGCATGTATCGTGCTGTCGGTGCAACCAAAAGGCAAATACGAAAGCTTTTCGGCAGAGAAGCAGTTTTGTTAAGCGTGATTTGTACACCCATAAGTCTTTTGATTTCTTATGGTGCAGTAAAAATCCTTGTAAACAATCTTTTTGAAAATGCATATTTTGAGCCTAATATATGGGTGCTTTTAGCTTGCGGTGCTCTCGGTATTATTTGTGTTATGGCAGCATCCTTTATTCCTTTAGTTTCAGCTTCTAAAATTTCGCCAATGCAGGCAATCAGAAATATTGAAGCAACAAGAAAATTAAAGAACAAAAAGATTAAAAGCCAAAAGAATTTTAATGTTTCAAGGCTTATCGCAAAAAGAAATCTTGTTATTTCAAAGGGTAAGTTAGTTGTTGTAAGCGTTTTCCTTGTTATCACAATTATCTTTTCTTCTTATGCACTTTCATATCTTTCCTTTGCTAAGGATGATTTATATGAAGATGATTCTGACTATAAATTGAATTTGGGCAGAGATACGGGTTATTATGCAATTAACTACCCGAAAGGCAATAACGGCTTTACTGAAAATCAGAAGCAGACGGTTTTAATGAACGAAAATATAAGGTCTGCATACGGATATAAAACTGCAAATGTTAACATACTTGTTGATAAAATGACGGAATATCAGCAAATTGCAGATGCAGATTATTTCCCGCCTGATATGGAATTGCTTTCTCTTGATGAGTCGAATTATCAAGAGGTTTTCAAGCACGGGATGAGTCAGGAAAAACTTGATATTGCTAACGTTGCAGGCTACGAAGGTGCATTTATTACAAGCGAAATAATAGCTTTAGATGAAAAATTAATAAATGAGATTGATAATTTGCGTGATGGTGAAATAGATATAGCAAAGCTTAATAGTGGTGAACAGGTGCTTCTTCTTGCACCTGAAAAGGTATATTTAACTCTCCGTTCAGATGAACACGGAAATTGGCTCAACGTATATGAACAGTTAAGCCATATTGAACTGGCTAAAGAGCGGCAAGGGGAAAACGCTATTAAAATACTTGCAGAAAAAGAGTGCGATTTCAAAGTCGGGGAAATGCTTGATTTAAGTATTCTTTACAGTGAAAAATCCAATGAAGATTACGATATAACAGGTGAAACAATTGTAGATAAAGCGGATTTGGAGGTTAGCAATAAACAGGTGGAAATCTGTGCAATTGCAAATGCTACAATTCCTATGTTTACTTTTGGTGGTTCTGAATTCACTTTAGTCACAACTGTTGAGGGGATGGAGCATTTCTTCCCGAGAGCAAAGTATAAAGAAATTATGTTCGATTTAAAGGATAAATGTAACGATGAAATTGATGCAGAGATAACAGGTTTGCTTGAAAGCATTGTTAATTGCGTCGATGAATCCCATTATATGTCCAATTACGAATACAACCAGGAACAAAAAGAAACAATTAAAGGGTTAACATTCCTTGTTTATGCTATTGTAATACTTCTTTTTACAATCTGTGGAAGTATTATTAATAACACAATTGCAGCCAACATCAAAGAAGATAAAAAGAAAATCGGTACTCTTCGTGCGGTTGGTGCAAATGAAAAGGAAATTTCAAAATCATATATTCTCCAGCTTCTTTCAATGTTCAAATGGGGCTTTGGAATAGGCTTTGGCGGGTTCGCTTTATCATATTTGATAATAGTGCTCACAAATAAATATACAAGCCTTGCAGAGGTTCTTGTATTTAATCCTTGGATTACACTTTTATTAGGTCTTATACTTTTTGCAATCTGCTCGTTGAGTGTTTATACAAAGATAAGGAAAGAAACAAGGAACAGTATTGTTGAGAATATAAGAGAACTGTAAAAGAATGCGGAATGCGGAGTTCGGAATGCGGAATGAGCTTCGCAAAACTTGTGCAATGTCTGTAACAGAAAGATGTGATTATATGAAAAAATTATTTATATTTATGCTCTGCTTAATGGTGTGCGTAATGCCTTGCTTGGCAGCGGAGGAGGGTACAGAGAATGTGACGGAAGCAACAGAAGTCACAACTGAAGTAACCACAGAAGCTACAACCAAAAAGGTGGAAGAAACCACAAAAAAAGCAGAGAAGACAACGAAAAAAGAAAAAACAACAAAGAAAGCCGAAAAGGAAGAGGAGAGGGAAGAGGCTCCCGAAAAAAATGAAGAGGTGCAAGAGGATAACTCTCAGCCTCGCCTTATGGTGACAAGCTATGTTGTTGAGAATGATTATTTAACTCCCGAAAAAGAAGGAAAGATAACTGTAACGCTTCAGAATATGCACCCATCAAAATCAGTGAAAAATATCAAGCTTTCCATTGAAGATGGTGCTGACGAAATTCGTCCCGATGGGATGGGAACAAAATATGTTTCATCAATCGGAGCAGGTAAGATTTACAGTTGGGAAATCGGAGTTTCAGTAATTCATTCCGCAACTGTTGGTGAGCATAAACTGAATTTCACTTGCGAATATGAGGATTCTTTTGGTTCGGGTTACTCTTCCAACGACACATTAAGAGTTCAGGTTCGCCAACCTGCAAAGCTGGATTATGACGGTGCAAAGCTTCCTGTTAAGGTTGTTCAGGAAGATACGGTTACACTTAACATTAACCTTATGAACACCGGTAAATCCACTCTTTATAACTGCAAGGTTGAATATGATATTGAAGGTCTTGAATCAGGTGGCAGTAGCTTTGCAGGAGAAATTCCTGTTGGTGAAAGCAAAACTGCAACTGCAAATCTTCGGGTTGACAGCGAAAAAACAGGTAATGTGAAAGGTACAATTAAAATTACTTATGAAGACGCTTTCGGTAAGACCTTTGAAAAAGAACAAGAGGTTAAAACTCTTATTGAAAAGAAGGTTATCAAGGCAGAGAAAAAGGAAGAGGAAGAAAAGAAAAATCCTCTTTGGTGGCTTTTCCTTCTTGGTGGTCTTGTAGTTGGCGGCGGTCTTGGCTTCGGAATTCCCTTTGCAATTAACTCTAAAAAGCAAAGAGAAGAGGATGAGAAAAGACTGTAATCTACCGTTCATTCGCAAATGAAAGCCGAATAAGACGAGTTATAATGAGAGCAGGGAAACTAATCCCTGCTCTCGTTTTATCTTTCCTTTGACCATGTGTCAAAAACTTTACTGCTTAAATCAAAGAATAAGACGTCAAGAAACTGTTGTAAGAATTAAACAGTTTCAAAAATTGTTTTTGTGCTAAAAATGGTATTGCTATTGTTCTCGATTTGGAATATAATAAAACCAACAAAATGTGAGGTGATTAGATGCTTGCATATATGACTGCCGGTGAAGCGGCTGAAAAATGGAATATTTCTCACAGACGTGTTATTACGCTCTGCCAGGAAAACCGTGTTCCTAATGCAGCGATATTAGGAAATATGTGGATAATTCCTAAAGATGCTACAAAGCCAGTTGATGGTAGAACAATCAGATATGATAAAAAGAACCCAACAAAGCCATTTTTAAAATGGGCAGGTGGAAAAGGACAACTCCTTCCTACTATCAGAAAATTCTATCCTGATGGTTTAGGAACAACCATAACAAAGTACATTGAACCAATGGTTGGAGCAGGTGCAGTATTGTTTGATATCTTAAACACTTATGAAATGGATGAGGTATATATCTGTGATACCAATGTTCAATTGATGAATGTGTATAGTGTGGTTCGTGACAACATCGAAGGACTTATCGAATTACTTCTTAAACTTGAATCCGGTCATTTATCTAAAAATGATGAAGAAAGAAAAGAATACTACTATCAACAAAGAGAAAAGTACAATGCAGAAATCCAAAAATCTGATTCTGCTAATTCTTTATTAAGAGCAGCTTTATTCATATACCTTAACAAAACTTGCTTCAATGGGTTATATAGAGTTAATCGAAAAGGTGCTTTCAATGTACCTATGGGTTCATATAAAAACCCAACAGTATGCGATATAGATAACTTGAAAAAGGCATCTGAGCTCTTGCAAGAAGTTACTATATTGACAGGCGACTACACTTGCATTGCAGATAAATTGGATGAAAGAACATTCATATACTTTGATCCACCTTATAGACCATTAACTAAAACTGCAGAGTTTACTTCATACAATGCAGATGACTTTAATGACGAACATCAAACTAAGTTAGCAGAGTTTATTAAATCAATAAACAAATCGAAAGTTATGGCAAGCAACTCTGATCCGAAGAATGTTGATGAAACAGATAATTTCTTTGATGACTTATATTCAGGATTAAATATAAATCGAGTATCTGCAAACAGAGCAATCAACAGTAATGGTAACAACCGAGGAAAAATCCACGAACTGTTGATAACAAATTACTAAAGCCTTACAAAAATTAAATACAATTTCAAGCCGTAGCATTCGCTACGGTGTTACTCTTTGAAAGAAGGTTTACTATGAAACTAAAAGAAGCTCAAGAGAAAATTATTCAATTGTGTAATATACCTTTCTCAGAAATATTTAATGAAACAGATTTCGAGACAATTAAAAGAAATAAAGGTAAAACAGGACAATTGCTTGAATTAGCACTTGGCAAAAAATTAGATAGCTTTAACATTGATTTTGAAGATGGTGAGTTGAAGAGTAATAAATGCGATCAAAATGGAACACCTTTAGAAACTGTGTTTATCACACAGATTTCAAGTGTTATTGACGAATTGCTTGAAGAGAAAAAATTTGAAGAAACTCATTTGTATGAGAAAATCAGTAATATACTTTATGTTCCTGTTTGTAAGGTAGGCGACCCTCATGACTGGATGTTTTTGGATGCTATACATATCGACCTTTCAGACGACAGATTTTCTTCTCTTTTAGCTATTTGGAGAGATGATTATTACAGCATCTGTAAACAACTTAAGGCCCATATTGAAACAAGTGCTGATGGATTTATTCACACTTCTAATGGTCGTCATATTCAAATCAGAAGTAAGGATTCTAAACCTTATCACCCTATATATTCTTCTACTTATGGGAGATGTGTATCAAATAAAAACCATGCTTTCTATTTTCAAAGACAATTTGTCTTTGATATTTTGGATATGTACAATAAGTGAGGAGTGAGTTTAATGCCATTAAGTGTAGTAGAATATAATTTAATTTCTAACAATCGTACCGATGTTAGAAATGAGATTATAAATTTATTCCTATTGGAAGAACCTGGTACAGGACGTGGAGAACTATGTTCTCAATATCATTATGTTGTTGATGAATATGATGGCTACCAAATTATATTGCATAGACCTGCAACATTAAATAAAGGTTTTGATTTTACAGTAAATATTAATGGTTTCTTTTTTTGCAAAAACAGAAGATATACCCATCCCAGTCATGCTGATATAATAGATGTATTAATGGATGTTACTTTGACATATTCCGAAGAAGAATATAGAAAAGTAATGGAACAAATTCACGCTGTTTTTAATTGTGAAGAGCCAAACTTCAACGAAATAAGAAACATATATTTTACTGATTGTGATGAAATAGAGAGACCAATAGCAATAATCGTTTTAGCAATAAAATGGTTGTTTATAGAACAAGATGTTACTTACTGGAATTGGTCAGGCAGAATGATGTTAAGAAATAAATTGAGAGATGTTGGTTTAGCATAAAATGTATAACAAGCGTATAAAAAAATGGGAACCCGAAAACTTTGAACTTGAAATGACTACTCATTGGTCGTTTCCTAACAGGGGGAACTGGGCTACTCACGATGCAAAATGGCGTGGTAACTGGTCGCCATATATTCCTCGCAACATAATCCTGAGATACTCTCAGGAAAATGATTTAGTTCTTGATCAGTTTGCAGGTGGCGGAACAACTCTTGTTGAAGCAAAGCTTCTTAACAGAAATATCGTTGGTGTTGATGTTAATGATGTAGCGTTAGAACGATGCAAAGACAAAATTAACTTTGAACATGAGGGTGCTGACGGTAAGGTTTATATCCGTAAAGGAGATGCAAGAAATCTTGATTTCATACCTGACGAAAGCGTAGATTTAATTTGTACTCATCCTCCTTATGCAGATATAATCAAGTATAGTGAAGACATACCTGAAGACTTGTCTTTACTGAAAGTTAAAGATTTTCTTGAAGAAATGAAAAAGGTTGCTAAAGAGAGTTATCGAGTTCTTAAAGATGAAAAATTCTGTGCAATACTCATGGGTGATACTCGTCAAAAAGGTCATATGATACCTATGTCATTTGAAGTGATGCGTATCTTTGAAGATGCAGGATTCAAACTTAAAGAGCTTATAATCAAAGAGCAACACAACTGCAAAGCAACAGGATATTGGAAAACAAATAGTGTAAAATACAATTTTTTGTTGATTGCGCATGAGTATTTGTTTGTGTTCAGAAAATAAAAATAACAGCTAATATATAAAAGTGAGAACAGAGTAAAACTACTTCTGTTCTCACTTTTTCTTTCCTTTGCCCATGTTCAAAAATTTAACTGCTATAGCATATTTAAGTTTGTTTATAGTTGCATTTCCAACTCTATGCATTTCCATTCTTCACCAAGCACGGTATATGTTTCAGTCTTTTCCAAAACAACATCTTTGAAACCAACTGCTTTGTAGCAGTGATAGGCAGATTCGTTGTTTTCAAAAACACCTAAAGAAATTTTGTTTGCACCAAAGATTTCTTTTGCGTATTTTACACCCAACAGTAACATTCTTTTTCCATAACCCTTTCCACGCTTTTCAGGGTTAACAATTACAAATCCAAATCTCAACTCATCGAAACTTTCGCTTGGTCTGCGCATCGTGAAAAAGCCGACTATTTCATCATCGTCAATAGCTGTAAATGCCATAAGATTATTTACAAAACTAAACTGTTCTTTACAGATAGGATACTCACCCAAAACTCCTGCAGACCATTTATAAAAAGCTCTTTCGTCTTTGCTCCAGGAAAGAATTGTATCAGCATCATTTGTGTTATAAGGTCTTAATCTTAGTGCCACTTTATTTACTCCTTCAAATCCTTATATAAATCCTCTCTTTTTTGCTTCTTCAATCAACTTTGGTTGAATTAAAGGATAGGTCCAATTTTCCACTAATGAATCTGTAATTAGGACTTTTTCCATTTCGCTATGTAATTCGTTTTCAAATGTTTTAATATCTGCAAAGAATAACATACCGTAGGTTTCTTCGCCTGTTTCATTCACCTTGTTTTTGCCTGTAACCGAATAAACACAAATGGGAGAGACACTAAAATCCAATGCACCTGTTTCTTCTTTTAGTTCTCTTTTTGCAGTTTCTAAAATATTTTCATTTTCCTCTCTATGACCACCTGGCACTTCGTATGTATCTCGTTCTTTGTGCTTACAAAACACCCACTTACCATCTGTCTTAGAAATAATAACTGCAAATTTTAAAAGTTCATCTGCTACTTGATCATAAAATTTAACTTCTATCATTTTCTCTAAATCTCCATTTTTTTATTTATATAATTCCATCTTTTAGATCTGCGAAGAAACTATTGGTAAAGTTATTCATATCCTCGCACAAAGGAATTGTTTCAGGTAAATAGCATTTGTTTTGGTTCAAAACATTCTTTTCCATAAAATCCAAAGTATCAATTAAAGATTGCCCTCTGACAGAACCGGTAATTAATGTTTTTACAACTTGATATGTTTTGCCACCCTCTAACACGTGAGCATCGTGTAAAATCTTTCCTTCAATGGTTTCGGGTATTTCGCTCCTTTGAGAGTCCCAAGCTATTTGGATTGTTTTAGATATTTTTTCTTCATTATAATTCTGTGCTATCATCCACTGCTTGATTTTTCCCTCGTCGGAATATATGAAGCCATGAAAGTATGTTGCTAATTTTAAACATTCTTCATCAACAGTGTAATTACAATTGGAAAGAATTTTACTAACCATTTTTTGAACCAGTTCAATATGCCACATATTATGCATAATATCTTTATCTGCATAATAGGGTTCAACAAATTCAAGCAAAGTTTTATCGTTTAACATATCTATATCTCCATCAAATCCAAGTTTATGAGTTGAGTATATCATAAAATATCCGATATTTCCACAGTAGTTTATGTACAAAAATTTTTACTGCATAAATCAAAGAATAGGGAGATTAATTTTGGATGTGTTTTTTTACTGAAATGCCACTCTCTATGCTGTTAAATGCGATGAAGTTTTGAAAAATATTTAATCATTCGTCATTTTTCGCCAAACAAAAAAGCGAAGAAAATATATAATAATCAAAAAAAGTAAAAAATCTTGCAAAAGCAAGTCAGGCTTTATTGGTAGTAATTTTATTGTTTTGACGGAGAAATGGCAGAAATCTGAAAATGTAAATCAGGACTTCGCTGTTGGAAACCACTCTTCGAAGTACGTTTTAATGTACCGCTCATCAAGAAATTCTTCCGGAAAGTTGTTGACATTTTAATGCTATATGTTATAATTTATTCACCCAAACAGAACATTTGTTCTTGTTGTTTTAAGGTTGAAATAGATGAAATTGGGCTGTGTTTTGTCGTCATTATTGAAAGCAGGTTAAAGTGAGGCGTCTGCCTCACAAATCACATCAGACGGCAGAGCCGACTGTTTCAAGGTTTGTGAGAAAAAACGAGAGGAGTCTATCAGATTATGAGTGAAAATAAGAAGAAAATTGCATATTGGATGACACCTACAATGATAGCTGAAATTCAAAGCTTCGTTGATGAAGGATATTCTTCATCAAAAGGTGAGTTTGTACGTGAAGCTGTTGAGTTCTATATGGGCTATTTAAGAAGCGAAAAGAACATGGATTATCTCGCTCCGTTAATAGCAACTGCAGTACGAAAAGAGATAGAAAGCTCTGAGAAAAATATCTGTGAAATGCTATTTAGACTTGCAGTTGAGTCTGCAAAACAGAACAATATTTTAGCAGCTGTATGTGAAGTTGAAGAAGAAAGCTTAGAATATTTAAACGAAGACTGTTGCAAAATAGTTGCTCGCAACAATGGTATCGTATCATTTGAAGGTGCGTACAAAGCACAAAAGGATTAAGCCATGGCAAAGATAATTTTTACAAGCAGGTACTTCCGTAATCCTAAAGGTTCAAATTTAGGTAAGCTGGTTAAATATATGGGAACACGTGAAGGTGTTGAAAAACTACCTGATGGTGAAGACCATTCTCCTGCAACAGTTCGTCAGCAACGATTGATAAATCAAATTACAAAAACCTTTCCTGAAACAAAAAACTATCTTGAATATGAAGACTATGAAACCGAGCAATCAAAATATTTTGCAACAGAGTTTATTGATGCAGTCATCGAAAGAAATGCTGACAGAGTTGAAGATAGCAAAAAGTTAGTTCAATATATGGCTGAACGACCGGGTGTTGAAAAGTTAGGTTCACATGGTCTGTTCAGTTTCGATGATGAGAAAATCGATTTGGATTCTGTTGCAGATGAAGTATCTAATCACGACGGCTTAGTCTGGACTCATGTTGTAAGCCTCAAAAGAGAGGATGCAGAAAGACTTGGTTACAACAATGCAAATACTTGGAAAAACTTGTTGCAAAGAAATATTTTTGACATAGCACAAGCTCATAAAATCAAACCAAGCAACATGAAAATGTATGCAGCCTTCCATGATACAACTCATCATCCTCATATACATTTGCTTGTGTATTCTCAGGATGTGAAGGAAGGTTATCTAACCAACAAAGGCATAGAAAATCTTCGTAGCAGGTTCGGTAACGACATATTCCGTAACGAACAATTCAAACTCTTTCAGGAAGAAACCCATCAGCGTGATGAGGTCAAATCTCTTCTTCGACAGATGCTTGAAGATAAAGGTTATCATTTTAATTCCACACCAGAGTTGCAAAATATGTTCGTGGAGTTGTCCGAAAAGCTTTCTTCTATAGAAGGTAAGAAACAGTATGGTTACTTGCCGAAAGATATTAAAGCATTGGTTGATAAAATTCTTGTTGAGTTGTTCAAGGATGATAATCTATCTGAGATGTATGAAAAATGGAATGACATTAACAGAGAAAAGCTATCGCTCTACTATGATGCTAAAGAGAAACCTGATATACCGATTGAAGATAACAAAGAGTTTCGTAGTCTTAAAAATATGATTATTAAATTTGCTAAAGACTATGGCGAAGCAGAACACAAAGAGTTTATATCAAAAAACTTTGCGAGTGACTATGCTTTTACAAATATTGCAAAAGCATTCTTCAAATTATTTGAAAGCAGTTATCAAAAGAAAAGTAGTAAACTCAATTCAAAAATTGATAGCAAGATTAGAGAAAAAATTAACGAAAAGAAGCTTGCTCAAGGTCTTAAAATTAATGTTTCCTTTGCTGATGACGAAGATGAAGAAGAGTACTTTGGGCTGAGTATGTAAAAAAATTTTACTATTGGCAACGAACATTTGTTTGTGGTTTGGCGTTGATTCAGATATCTATTCGATACACTTACAACAAATTTGGTGAGTGTATTGTTACATAGGTTAAAAACATTTCAAAGTAAGTCTTGCAAATATTTTATCCCAGGCAAGCGTTATGGAATGTGAAAATTTATAAAACGAGGAGGTGAATGTGCAATGAAAGGTTATAAACCGAGAGACAGTTTGTCATCTGATAAATGCAAAATCACGGTTGTGTTTATCAACTGTAAAGAACCAATTAAGAATAACATAATTAAAATTTAAACACGAAAGGATAGTGATATGAAATACAGGCAGTGGCATTATGTCACGCCGGTTTACAAAAAAGAATATAAAGCCTTGTCCCTATAATATAAATAAGTTTAGGGGGTGGCGCTATGAATAAACCGATTATAACCGAGAAGCTTGTTAAGACTTCTGAATTGAAATTAGGAAATTGTTTAATCATAGTTAACGAGTATGCCCCCAACCTCACCAAAGACCAAAAAGAAATCGCTGAAATAAAAATCAAAAATTCATTGGTAAAGGCATTCGGAAATGATGAAGAATAGTCTGGACTTTGAAAGCCGATTAGAGTATTGTGTTGTTGGCTTAATGTGTCATAGAAAGGTGATAGTTCTATGATAGCAATTTATGCCCGTCAATCGGTAGAAAAAGAAGACAGCATCTCAATCGAATCACAGATTGAAATGTGTGAGTACGAAGCGCGTGGTGAGGCTTATTTAGTATATTCGGATAAAGGTTTCAGCGGTAAAAATACCAACCGCCCCGAGTTCCAAAGAATGATGAGTGATATAAAATCGGGAAGAAAAGGTATTACAAAAGTAATAGTTTACAGGCTTGACAGAATCAGCAGAAGTATCCTTGACTTTTCAACTATGATGGATACCTTCAGTAAAATGAAAGTTGAGTTTTCTTCAGCAACAGAAAGATTTGATACAAGCACACCTATGGGCAGAGCAATGCTGAATATCTGCATAACCTTTGCTCAGCTTGAAAGAGAAACAACTCAGCAACGTGTCAGAGATACGTATGCGGCACGTTCGCAAAAAGGCTTTTATATGGGTGGCAAGATACCTGTAGGTTTCAAAAAAGTTGATTTAACCATAGACGGAATCAAGACCGGAATGTATGAACAGATTCCGGAAGAGGTTGAAGTGGTTAAAATGATTTTCGAAATGTATGCAGATGTCAATAACTCTAATTCGGCTATTGCCGAGGCTGTTCGCAATAAGCACAGTGCAGCAGTGAGAGAAAGAATTGTAACCCGAGCAAGAATACAGGATTTTGTTAAGAATCCGATTTATGTAAAAGCTGATATGAATATTTATAACTTCTTCAAGTCGAAGGGTGCAAAGATAATAAATCCGCCTGAGGATTTTATCGGTACAAACGGTTGCTACTTATACACAGGTGATAAGGGAACAAGAAAACAGACTGATTTATCAAATACGGTGTTGGTTATAGCACCTCATGAAGGTTTCATTGATTCTGAACTGTGGATAGCATGCCGTGAAAGAGCGTTATCTCAACAACAGATTAAACGCAATCCAAGAGCTAAAAACACATGGCTTGCAGGTCTTATCAAATGTGGTAATTGTGGTTACGCAATCATCAAGAAAACCTATGAAGCGAAGAATGTTAGTTACTTCTTATGCTCAAGGAAAATGAATGACAGATTGTGTACGGGCGCAGGAAGAACGATTCATGCAGATGATTTTGAGAATGCAATTTACGAAAAAATGAAAGAGAAATTGGCAGACTATAAAGTTATTGAGCATGGCGTTGCACCACCAATAGACCCGAGAGTTGAAGAACTGAAATCAAGAGTAAGTGAAATAGAAACTGAAATTCTTGAAACAGTCAAAGGCGTTAAAGATGCAAGTCCAACGGTTATGAAATACATAAACGAAAATGTTGAAAGATTAGAAGACGAGAAAAGGCAAACGGAAGCTGAAATTCAAAGGTTAAGCGAGAAAAGTTTCGCAATTAAAGAAAAGGTTATATGTGACTTCGAGAGGTTCAACGAACTCTCTTTTGAACAAAAAAGAGCAGTTGCAAATGCCATCATAAAGAAGATTTATGTGTCAAAAGACAAACTCGAAATAATCTGGAACATATAACAAAAGTATCGGGCAGAATGCCGTTTCTGCCCGATATATAAGGGATTATTTTTTCCATTTGAACGCTTTGGGTCCCCAAATCTTTGATAATGCACAACTTCGCGTTGGCGCAAGAATTTGATTGGGTCACGCACATCGGGGTCATCTACAAGACGAAGAATATTGTCGTAGGTTGTGCGAGCTTTCTGCTCTGCTGCAAGGTCCTCGTGCAAGTCGGTAATTACATCACCTTTAGACTGCATCTGAGCAGCAGTATAGGGATAACCACTCGCTGCAACAGGGTAGATACCTGTTGTATGATCAACAAAATAGGTGTCAAAGCCGCTTTTCTTGATTTCTTCAAGAGTGAGATTTCTCGTAAGCTGATAAACAATTGCACCGATCATTTCAAGGTGTCCTAATTCCTCTGTACCTACAAGCAACACGGAAGTGTCCTTTTTGATAGGTGAATTAGAGTTTGATAATCTCAAATTCAATAGAAAATATGTACTTGAGGACACTGACCCGGACAAGCCCTTTGAACCTGTTCCTGTACGGGTAAAAGTAATATATGCGAAGCCGAAAACCCCGATATATAAGGGCTGAAGTCACCTGATAGATTTTATAAAGTGTGAATAAATGCAGAGAAAATCAGTTTATCGTTAACATGGTTTTCTCTGCATTTTTGTTTGTTTAACAAAAGTATTAAATCATAAAACTTGCATTATCTCACACACCGTGATACAATGATGATATAATGAGGTGTGAGATGGATAACGTAAAAAAATATTTAAAAACTGTATTTGGAAATACCATTACTTTTTTTGAGGAAGCGCAATTAGTCAAGAAATTAACCGGTGAAAATATAGATTGCGAACTTTTGACTTTCAAATTAAGAGATGGTTTAAATCAATATGTATTAGTTCGTTTTGAGAAAAAGTTTGATATAAGAACAAAAACAATTCAAAACCTTATATCAGAAATAAGAAAAGAAGTTGATGCAATACCTGTTTTAGTATTTGATGAATTGCGTATAAATCAGAGAAATATGTTAGTTGAATCAGGGGTTGCCTTTGTAGTTCCTCAATATCAGATTTACATTTCCAATACAATAATCAGTTTAATTGAAAAGGATATTACTAAAAAAACATATAGTGAATATTTCTCTGTTTCTGCGCAGATAGTTTATATCTTTATCTTATTGAACAATATCAGGGAGACGAATGCTCGACAATTGGATAAAAGATTGTTGCTTTCCGTTGCAACGATAAATAGAGCACTAAAAGAATTAGTAGATAGAGGGCTACTTGAAACAGTAGGTAATAATACACGAAAACTCTATAAAATGAATTCAAGAATCGAGTTTTGGAAAAAAGGAAAAGTATTTCTGTTTAATCCTGTTTCGAAAGTTTTATATTCTGAACAAGTATCGTATCACGAGCTGTATTCAAATAAATATGCACTATATAAAATTGTTAATCCCGATAGCCGTATCAATAATACACGTTACTATGGAATTGCGGAAGAAAATCTTTGCAGGATTCCGGAAAGTTTTTTAATAGATGAAAGCAACTTGGATGAAAAGTCTAAATACGTAGTTGTAGAAGTGTTTAAATATAATCCGAGCTGGTTAAGCAAGGGGAAGTATATAGACCCTATATCTTTATATGCACAGCTTAAAGATAGTGAAGATGAAGATACATTAATCGCATTAAGAGAAATGTTGGAAGAAACTTTGGAGATATGAATATAAATTAATGTTGTATCAATAAGTAAGTTTGGCTTGAAGAATTATAATACGAAAGAGTGGTTTTATGGCTGAAAGGTTGAAAGAATTATTTGATCGATGGAGATTAGAACAGATTAATGATACAAATTATCGCAACAATACAAAAAAACATAAAGGAAAATACATTAGCAAAGATAGTTTTTGTGTTGATGGTTTCGTTGGTGAGAATTGTGAATATGGTGTCAGCATTCTTTTTGTAATGAAAGAATCTAATTTAATGGGCTATAAGGCTGAAGAAAATAAATTTTGGTTCAAGGATGTTCACAAAAAGTATAGACACAAAATTCCCCGTAGACTTAGGAAATGCACTGAAGTGATAGGGTGTGATTACAATAAATGTGCATATATGAATATAAACAAACGCGGAGGTTTCGGGAATTCTGACAATAAAGTTATAGAAAATTATTTTAAAGATTATAAGGGATATATATTTGAAGAAATAGAAATAATAAAACCTCAAAAAATCTTGATAGCATCAAAAGAACTTAAAGATATCATTTATGAAGACATAAAAAGGCGTTTCCCTGATATAGACATTTATTTCACTGAATATCATCCGTCAATCGTTAAAAAGAACGGCACTTATATTACAGACGATGAATATAAAAATAGAATGTACATATTATGAATTAAAGCAATCAGTTCGATTGCTTTTTCCTTTGGTCAAATGAATGAAAATAATGTGTCTTTTTTGGTACATATAACACTTGTGTTATGGTGCGAATATGGTACAATGGTATTGTTAATATTTTTGTGTCAGGAGTGTTATTATGGCTGAGCTTGAACCTAAAAAATTGGCGCTTATTCGTATTTTGCAGATTTTTGAGAAATACAGCGATTTCGACCATCCTTTAAAGCAAGAGGATATTGCCCGATATCTTGAAGAGGAATACGGAATAGTTATTGAACGCAAGGCAATAGGCAGGAATATTTCTCTACTTAAAGAGGCAGGGTATGATATTGAGCAAACACGCGCAGGATCTTTCCTTGAAGCAAGAGATTTTGAGGATTCAGAGCTTCGTATGCTTATAGATGGTGTGCTTTCAAGTAGCCATATTGCACCAAAATATTCAAAGGATTTGATTGAACGCCTTTGCGGTCTTTCTAATGTGTATTTTAAATCTCACATCAAAAATATTTACTCTGTAAATGATTGGAACAAAACAGATAATATCGCTCTTTTTTATAATATAGATATGATTGATTTAGCTATTGAAAAGGGTGTGCAGATTGCTTTTGATTACATCAAGTTCGGTGTGGATAAAAAACTGCATAAATCCGCATCTCATAAAGCGAGTCCTTATCAGCTTATTCTTCATAATCAACGCTACTATTTAATGGCTCTTAACGAGAAATGGCACAATATGGGTTTTTACAGGCTCGACAGAATCAGTAATATGACACTTGTTGAGGATAGACCATTAACAAATATCCGTACAGTAGAGGGTTATGAAAACGGCATTGACTATAAGGAAATTGCTACAGGCCTTCCGTATATGTTTACTGATAAACCTCAACCGATTGAGTTTATTGCAGACAAAAGAATTATTGACCATATAGTTGATTGGTTCGGAAGAGATATAAAAATTACAGAAAGTGATGAGGTAAATGTTAAGGTAGAGTTAACAGCAAGTGTTCTTGCTATGGAACATTGGGCAAAGCAGTATTTAGGCTTTGTTGAAATAACGAAGCCTTTGGAACTTCGTGAAAAAATAAAAGAGTCATTAACCGAAGCTATTGAAAAATATAAATAAAACCGACTTGTTTGAGATTTACTCTTTAGCAAGTCGGTTTGTTGTTTGATGTACCATTTTAGGTACTTGCGGTGTGATAAAATACTCCTGAGGTGAAAGGTGCAATGGATTATTTGCTTAAATTGAACGAAAAACAGCTTGAAGCCGTTACAAGCACAGAAGGATATCTCAGGGTTATTGCAGGTGCCGGAAGCGGAAAAACAAAACTTCTTGTTTCGCGTTATGCATACCTTGTGAAAGAGTACGGCATTGATTCATCCAATATACTTTGTGTTACTTTTACCAATAAAGCCGCAGGGGAAATGAAACGAAGAATCAGGGCACTTATCGGTGGGGAATATGATACATCACTTATATGTACTTATCACGGCTTTTGTGTCAGGGTACTTAGGGAGGATGTTGAAAAAATATTTTTCCCAAAAGAATTTCAGATTATTGATAACACACAGCAAAAAGCAATTTTGGGTGAGATTTATCAGAAATTTGAACTTAAGCTTGACCATGGCAGTTTTGAAAAAATAGTGAGGCAGATATCCCGTTACAAAACACTTAATCGGAATTATGTTGCCAAAATGTGTTGCACCGATAAGATGCAGATTCTTGAAGAAATCAACACCCTTGACGACCAGATTATAGAGGCATATTTACAACACCAAAAGCAGATTTACGCAATGGATTTTAATGATTTATTGTATTTTACCATTGATGTTTTTTCGCGCTGTGAGGATGTTTTGGTGAAATGGCAAGATAGGCTTAATTATATTCAGGTTGACGAGTTTCAAGATAGCTCAAAAACTGAAATGCAACTGATAAATATGCTTTCCCAAAAACACAAAAACCTTATGATAGTGGGAGATCCCGACCAAAATATCTATGAATGGCGTGGCTCAAACGTTAATTTGCTTGTGGATTTTGATAAAACACATATCCCTACAAAAACGGTTTTTCTTAATCAAAATTACCGTTCAACCCCACAGATTTTGAAATGTGCCAATACGTTGATTGAAAAAAACGAGTTCAGGTTAAAGAAGGATTTGTTTACAAAAAGTGATTTAGGGGCTGACGTGTACCACTATCACACCAAAAACGAGTATGACGAGGCAGAGAAAATTGTACAGATAATTCTGGATATACGCAAGAAAACCCATTGTGGTTTCTCGGATTTTGCAGTGCTTTACAGATCAGGCTTTCTTTCGCGTATCGTGGAAAAGAAATTTACGGAGAGTGGCATACCATACGAGATTTTTGGTGGCGTTAAATTTTATCAGCGTATGGAAATTCAAGATATTATGGCATATCTGCGACTTGTTGCATTTAATGACGATTTGGCATTCAAACGTATAATCAATAAACCCCGTCGTCGTTTTGGTCGGGTTAAGTTGCAAAGTCTGCAGATGATGCAGACGGATGATTCTTCTTTATACGATACTCTGAAAGGTAATATTGATAACCCTGCATTTAAAAATAGCGGAATTCAGGATTTTGTTAATGCTATAGAAAATATAAAAGAAAATCTTGATTATATGACAGTTTCCGATGTGGTTGAAATATTATGTGACAAAAGCGGATATGAAAAATATATACGCGAGCTTGGTGATATGGAAAGGTTTGAAAATCTTTCGGAGTTTAAGCGTATCGCCACCGAGTACGAGAGGAATCTGGGTGAGGATATTACACTTATGGAATTTATTAACCATATATCTTTGCAGAGTGAGGATGACGGAGAGGAAAATACCGACATGGTTAAGCTTATGACCATTCATTCAGCAAAAGGACTTGAATTTCCCAACGTTTTTGTTTTGGGTTTTTCAGAGGGGATTTTTCCCTCTTCTAAAACAATTGAAGAGCGAAAACAATTGGGTCTTGAAGAAGAACGAAGGCTTTGTTATGTTGCCATAACTCGAGCCGAAAAAAGACTTTTTCTTCTTGATAGTGAGGGCTATTCGCAAAATGGTAGCCAGAAGTTACCTTCAAGATTTCTTAAGGAAATCGGTGAGGACAATTATATTAGAATTGGAGCAATACCTAAAGAACTGCAGGATGCCACAGACAGAATCGTAGATCAGGCAAATATTACTGAGACTGATAAGGATACTGTGAAAAATATTGGTGATAAGGTGTACCACCCAGCATTCGGTGATGGGGAGATAGTAGGAATAGAGAAGAACAAAGGCAGTTACAGAATCAAGTTTCAAAAGCTTTCTAGTGAAAGGGTTATGTCTGCACAGTATTTTAATCAGAAACACCGGTTGCCTCATATTGAGAATAAAAAGCAAATAGAGGAGCACGAAAGCTTTTATGATTATAAGAAAGAACCGAAAGAAGAAAAGGTAACTCCTGTTTTGCATTCCGAAAAAGAAAAAACGACCATTCCGACTAAAAAAATACCCGATGGGTATGAAAAGACGGATGAGAAGGTTGTAAGCGAAATGAAGGAAGTGAAAAATGAAAAACAAATTAAGAGTTATGAAGAACGGAAGGAATATAAAACACCGGATATGAACGGTTATGAAAATTTATGGAATAACCCTGATGTGCCCAAGAATGGATGGATATGTACGGGTGTTACGGACTTAGGGGCCCCCGTTGGTGTTTGTCAGATGTGCGGTCATCAGATTATACGCTACGTTCATCATATGGTGCATAATGAATACGGACGCCTTAATGTGGGTTGTATTTGTGCAGGTAAAATGGAGGGGAATATAGAAAAAGCAAAACAGCGTGAAAATGACTTTAAGAATAAAGAAAAACGCCATGAGAATTTTAAAACCCGTAAGTGGAAAACTTCAAAAAACAACAACAGCTTTTTAAAAATCAAAGACCATCTGATAGTTTTGTATTACAATAAAAAATACGATAACTGGAAATATTCTTTGGATAATGTGTTCTGTGTTGAGGTGTATAATACGCGCGAAGAAGCAATGGACGCAGCTTTCGAGGCACTTGAAAATAAGTTGAGTGAGAAATAAGAAAGGTGTGTTATCACGGGTCAATCGTATAAAACTGTGCCCCAAAACCGGTACGTAAAATATCGTATTATATTACAATAACAACAAGGAGGTGCAAAAAATGCTTTTTTATAAGATTACTGCAACTATGGAGAAAAATGAGGGTGTCCCAAACCCAAGAGACAGAGAAGCGTATGAGGATTATGCGGCATCCTTTCCCGGCTTGAATGAAATGTTTTATCAGAAAAGCCATAAACATAGTTATTTGTTCGTAACAATGGTTAATCCGAGAAAAATTACTATTGGTGCAGTTTTAAAGGGTGATGAAAGAATTGAAGATGTTCTGAAAAAATATCTTCAGCTTGTCGGTATAAAGATTACATCATTTGAAATTGAAGAAATTACTGTCAAAACTTTGATTATGCTTTTGCGTAAAGCAGACAGAAATTCTTTCGTTTCTTCCACTTATGATATTCTTGAGGGTATGGAATTAGATAACTTTGACAGACGCTGTGATGTTAAATATATAGAAAATATTATTACCATAGAACAGAACAAAGACGCTTTTATTAATGATGCCCGTGAAATGTTGTTTGAAGATTCTCTTGTGCCTGAAATTGAGCGTATTTATATGGGTAAAGCCTGCGGAAAAATAAAAAGTCATCCTGTGCATTATCTCGTAAAAACAGACAACAACGATTCTCGTGTAACAGCATACAATAGTTTGATATGCTCGTTATATAACAATAATCGGATTACTAATAAAAGATTTTGCAAATTGTTTTTTGATAATGATACCAGCTTGTATGATGATTCTTTGGAAACTGTATATAAATCCTGCACAGGTGGTACTGTTGTTATTCAATTTTCAGGAACGGATGGAAGAAACGGTAGCTTTGCCAGAAGAAACAAGGATAGTATTATAGAAGTCTGCGAAATGATAGAGAAGTATAAAAATAATGTTCTTTCTATTCTCTGCTTGCCTGCAGAAAGTGAAAAAATGAAGGATGCTTTTATGGAAAATCTTAAATCAGTTTCCTTTGTTGAAATTTCGGAGGATAAGGTTACAGGTGAAAAAGCTAAAACGTATCTTAAAATGCTTGCAAGAAAGAATAATATATCGGTAGATAAAAAATTATTTGTTAAATTGCAGGAAAATACTTATTATAATCAATCAAATCTTCAGAATATATTTGATGATTGGCTTTCAGACAAGCTGAAAACAAAAATTTATCCTCAGTATAAAGGAATTAAAACAGTTAAAACAACGCAACTGAAAGAGGCACCAAAAGGTGACGCTATGAAAGACCTTGAAAGCCTTATTGGACTCGCTGATGCTAAAAAGGTTATAACTCTGGCACTTAACTTTTATAAGGTGCAGAAGCTATATGCAGATAAAGGCGTTTCCTCAGACAGACCTGCAATGCATATGATTTTTACAGGAAATCCGGGAACTGCCAAAACTACTGTAGCAAGACTTTTTGCACAGATTATGAAGGATAACGGACTTTTGTCAAAGGGTGATTTATACGAGGTTGGCAGGGCAGATATAGTAGGTCAATATGTTGGACAAACTGCACCACTTGTTAAAGCTATGTTCAGAAAAGCAAAGGGAAGTGTTTTGTTTATTGACGAAGCTTATTCTCTTGTAGATGATAGAGATGGGCTTTACGGCGATGAAGCTATAAATACTATTGTTCAGGAAATGGAAAACAATCGCGAAGATACAGTTGTTATTTTCGCAGGGTATCCCGACAAAATGGAACAGTTTTTAGATAAAAACCCAGGTCTTCGTTCACGAATTGCCTTTAACATTCCTTTTGATGATTATAATGAGGACGAGCTTTTGCAGATTGCTGAGCTTACTGCGCAAAAATCAAATATGCAGTTTACCGATGAGGCGAAAATCAAACTTAAAAATTTATTTTTGGAAAGCAAAAAATCTGCCGATTTCGGTAACGGCAGATTTGTAAGAAACGTGTTTGAAAAAGCCAAAATGGAGCAAGCAAACAGGTTAGTTAATATGGAGTATGAAGATGTTACTTCTGAAGTGATTTCAACTCTTACAGAAAGTGATATTGTAATACCGGAGAAAGCCAAACCGCAACAAACCTGCAGAATCGGTTTTTAGTATGAGTGCGTTACTAAATATGTCACCTGAAGAGCGTTCTCTTATGTGTTTTGATGATTTTGAAAAACAAAATTATCCTTTAAGATTAGCATGTTATAAAGATAATAAGTATTTCTACAAAGGCAAATTTTCAACTCTGACAAACGGAATAGGGGAAACCCGCACATTCAGAGCTTATCTGAATGAATTTATAAAAAGTTATAGGCCTGAATTGATTAATAAAGAAAAGGATTTGTGGCTTTCTTTAAAATCCAACGGCGAATTTGTTGTTACAAAAGGTGAGAAAGGAAAAGCAACAGCAGATTTAAGTCAAAAGGATTTCTTTATGTATAATATGCTTTGCTTTCTGAATCTCGTCAGATTCTGGGATGAATTTAATGAAATACGGGATATCAATATAATAAAATTACCTGTAATTGTAAAACTGCCTGGTAACTGTGATTTTTATGTTAATTGCATTGCTGAGATAACAAGGATAATGAAACGACAGATTTATGTTGTTTAAGAATATAGAATTTTCTGTATTATTGACGTAGCAATGTCCAGTTGGTATAATTACTGTGATATAAGAGGTGTTGTTTGTGAAATATATAGAAGACTTGTTAAAAGAAATTGCCTGCGAACTGAAAGAGTACCCAAATATCGATACAGCTGATGGAATGTTTAATATTTTTAAGGTGCTTGGTGTTCAAACTAAAGAGGTCATAATTTGCCGTTTTATAGGCGCATTACTCGACCCAAAAGGTTCGCATAATATGGGCACAATTGCGTTGGAATATTTCTTTAAGAAAGTGTTAAACGAAAATGCACCTGATAATCTTGAAAAAGCAAGGGTTGAATTGGAGGAAGTTATTGATGGTGACCGTAGAGTTGATATCGTAATACACATTGGCAACAATGTGTTTCCTATTGAAGTCAAGGTATGGGCTGGTGATCAGGATGCTCAATTATCCGACTACTATGCATATTATAAAAAGAATCAACTTATTAAAAATATTTATTACCTTACACCATACGGATGGTCACCTTCAAAAGCAAGCATCAAGAAACTTAATGGTGATGTGGTAAAGTGTATTTCTTTTGAAACGCATATTAATTTGTGGTTAGATAGCATAATGTCTAACAATTGTATAGATGAATCTGTTAAGTCAATAATCCAACAATTTAAGGAGATTATTTTTGATATGAGTGCAAAGAATGAACAAATAAAAAGTATAATGAGTGTTTTAAATCTTGATACCGAGGATTTTCAAATAAATGATTCATTAAAAGCTGCAGTTGCTATATTAAATTCAAAAGATGATTTAGTTAAAAAAATAATCGTTAACTATCTTAAAAAGTCTGTTATAGTTCCTGAAGGCTATGTTTTGGTAGAGGTTGATACCGAGGATGAAACAGTTGATAAGTATTCATATGCAAAAGTAATGAATGAAAACACTACGGTTGCTTGGTTGTGTGTTAAGACCAATCTTTACATAGTGGCACAGAAGGTTAAATCGACAACAGAGGATGATTTATGGAAAGAAGTCGGTGATAATTATGTTTGGCAGTATTTGCATCCAAAGAAAAACGGAAAGAGATTCCCCTTAAAACAGCTTGAGTGTATGTTTGAGTATGACAATCAAATTAAAATTAAAGAGTTTATCGATGATATAATATATTAATAAATTGAAGAGGTAACATAAAACAACAGGGTGGATTTCACCCTGTTGTTTTATGCACTGTTTTCGGTACATAACTTTTTATATAATAAACTCATCAAATATAAAGGAGTTTTAAAGTTATGAAAATTGAAAATGGTGTTTTGATTGAAATTGATGTTAATTGCCCCCATATTGTCTTCCCTCGCACTATGACCGCCATAAGTGAAAAGATGTATGAATATTTAGGTCTTACAGATGAAATTGAAAGCATTGACGTTGAAGAGGGGAATCCCGTTTATCGGAGCGTTAATAACTGCCTTGTTGAATCCGCAACAGGTACTCTTATTCTGGGTTGCAAAAACAGTGTTATTCCTGCTGACAATACAATCAAAAAAATCGGTAAATTAGCTTTTGATGGTTGCCAGGCACTTAAGGAAATTGAAATTCCTGAAGGTGTAACCGAGATCGGTTATGCGGCATTCGCTTTCACAAGTATTGAAGAAATTGTTGTTCCTGAAAGTGTAACCGAAATTTCACCATTTTGCTTTGCTCTCAATCCACAACTTAAAACCATTACTATTAAAGGTAAAGATACTAAAATCGGCAAAATGGCATTTGCCACAAAAGGTGAGGTTAAAAAGCACAACAGACCAACCCTTATTCCTGAGTCAAGAGCAAATAATATTAAAATTATTGCACCAAAAGACTCAACTGCATATGAGTATGTAAAAGAGTATGAAATAGAATTTGAAGTTAAGTAAATGAAATGGTTTGATAGACGATTATTGATATGGTTTTTATTTTATGATATAGTACAATTATCATATTAAGGTGGTGCTTTTTTGAATAATAACGCTTTGGAAAAAGGATTCGCTGTAATTACCGGAGAAAAATTATACATTCAGGAAATAATTAAGAATATTTTCTTTGAAGAATCAAATGAATTAATAAAAACACTTCCAGATACTAAATATGTGTCAATCTGTTTTGATGATTTGCAAATGCTTAAATCCAAGGATTTTGCAATGATTGGTGCAAAATATAATGATTGTGAAATTCTTTTTATCAATGACTGTGATCGTTATGGTATAAATGGATGTTATTATAAACCACTCGGAGATAACAAAGGAATAAATGAACATCTGGTTTTAACATCCGGGTATACTGCTATAGCAGGACCTAATACAAGAAGTTGGTTGAATATTTTAATTGCAAGAAAAATATCATATCTTAATGTTGTGATTAGTTTGAAAAATGGTGGAATATTAAAATATATTATAGATGGAACGCTACTTTCAGATATGATTGACATGCAAGAAATTGCATCTTTAAATATAGAATATTTATCAGAGCTTTTCAGTAAATCGGTTCCACCACGTAGTCAGGCTAAATGCAGGCGCGAGTTTTTAAAAACAGTTAAGTTACCAGAAAATATACAAAAAATCGAAATTGAAACCTGGCTTTATAGGAAAGACCTTACATGTGATGAAATTAAATACCTTTCAGATGAAAGTATTACAAATTTTGCCCAGACCCATGCCGTAGAGTCTATAAAAAGAAATTTCGATTTTGGCTTGAATATTCTTACTGCCAAGCATACCGTACAAGTTATTGCTATGAAAAATCCGGAAAACAAAAAGTATAATCTGGAAACCTATAACGTTAGTTCGCAAACAACACAAACTGAGATAGTAAAATAATAATATAAAATATGCCCCGACTATTGAATTGGTTTTCAATAGTCGGGGGTTTTTTTGTTCATTTATCTTCAATCCTACATTTAAGACGGTATAAAAGATTTAATCTGTGCTCGTCATCTATAGTTTTTGTGTGTTTGTTAAGAGCATATAAAAAGTCCTGGAAATATGGAGGTTTGACACCAGTATATTCTGCAAGGACTTTTTCAATATCTTTATACCTGACTATGGAATAGCTGTTGCCACAAGAATACTTGTTATCCAATAATGTTTTGTTCAACGGACTATAATTGGGCGCAAAAATATATGCGTGGATTTTTGTTTCGTGCGTGTTATTTTTTTCTAAATACTTTCTTGCTTTATCTATGTATATTGATAATTGGGAAATATATTTTCCGTTTTTGTCTATTGCAAACCCATCATCATTATACTCGTATTTGATTTTGGTGTTCTTGTCTTTATCATCGTTTCTTCCTTTTTGCTTTTTTATTATACCATTGATGCCTGATTTGATCTTGTTTTCAATTATTATGTAATTGTTATCGTCTATAATACGAATATCCATTCGTTCCTTTTCTCTTTGAACAATATATTTCTCGCTTAACTCAATTTTAAAAAGTTCTTTTGCAAAATATTTTAATAGGTCGGGATAAGTCGAAAAATAATAGAAAAACATATTAGAAAACATAACTTCATTGTCTTGTTGCCTGGTTATTTTAAAGAAATTATCAAAACCTACAATGTCTTTATCTATTTTCTCTGCATCATATTTAGGTGTTTCGCTTTCGTTTTCCCAAAACTCGTTTTTCGCATCTTCTAAAATTTCGATAAGTTTGTTGTATGCAAATTTGTTGTCGGTTTCATAGTAATAAGCCAGCATACTTTGATTTGCGATCTGTTTGCCCTGGCTTTTTCCGTCATCTGAAGGTAAGAAATACACATCGTTAAATAATTTGTCGTTTTCAGGTTTGTATGATAAGTAAAATGTTTTTTTAGGTAAACAGAATTTGTTTACTCTCATACTTACAAGAATACCATTGTCTGATGTGTTTGATGTGTGGATTTCTGTTAGTGATTTCTTTCCATAGAATATAGAGTCATTGATATTGGTTAAATACGTTTTTATTTCAGTTGCTGTTTTTCCAGCACTGTCTTTTATCTGGTTTTGTTTGTCTAAGTTTATGCCTTGAGTGTAAAATTGTTTGGGTTGTATATTTTCTGCTTTACCAAGAACTTCAACCATGCCATTTTCATAATTACGGATAAATATTATGGCTCGGATATCATCTTCTTTTATGGAACTATTGATTGTTCCTGTTGGAGTGATGTACACATTATAGTTGTTGTTTTTATCCCTGAAAAAATTAATCATTTCATGGGGCAGGTTTTCACCGTTAAGCCCATAACCACCAGTGAACATATTGTTGATTATTATAACTTTTTGGTTTTTTGTGTCTTTGCTTTTTGCCATTTTTTCACATCCTATCATAGTTTGTTTAGTGATTAGAATTATTGGTGTTAGCTGTTACTCCACCACTCGTCGTAACTCTTCCCAAATCTTAACCATTGCGTATGTATCGAGCTCGCAATATTTGAGAAGGTTTTTGCGGGTGGTTTCTTGCTCTTCTTTTGGCATATCTTTAATTTTCGGGAATATGCTCATAGCTTCGCCACCATTGTGTATCTGCTCAAGATTGTGGTAATCAAGAGCAGGGTCATTAGGGAAAATAGCAGGTAAAACGCTCTTGATTGAAAAGCTTCCGCCCATAGCCTTGTTGTAGTAATACCCACTCTGGAAAGGCACAAGCAAGTCTTTTATATTGCTTTCAATATTCAATAAATGTTCTGCTAAATCGGGGAAGGCTTCTGCCAGCTCTTTTATTCTTGTGCATTCAAAGGCTTTGTTATATGCGGTAACGCAAACATTCATCGGTATATCCTCACAAAGTCTTTCAGCCAATGCTCGTCTTGGATCTGTGCCCGATTCTGCAAGAAACTCCTTGTGTTTTAATTCTCCGCCTTCTTTTTCAATATAGTGGAGAGAATATTGGAATGGTATCTGTGAATAAGGCTTTGTGCCGATATATTCAGGTATAACAGGCTGTACCGTTTCAAAATCAAGGAAGTAAAGGGGATAGGAAAGTGTGTCGAGAAACTCGCCTATACCTGATTTATCAATATGTGTTCCTTGGTCTTTTAAGTAAAAGGACATTTGTCTTAACTGCTTTTCGTTAGTGATTGTTTCTTCAAGAATTAAATCCTCATATTTGATTTTACCTTTTTTGTAAAAGTCTATTTTCTTGCTGAAATTGAGCCTGTAAAGGTCAAAAACAGAAGGGTGGGGAATATGCCTTGAGCAATAGCTCCAGAAGCTGCAACGGTAAGGGTTGTTGCAGGCAGTTGACAAATCAATAGGCGGTTCATCTTCTGATTTTAATATTAATTCTGCAACATTAAGATTGGTTTTGATGTTTGCACTTTCAAAGAACACACCTTCGCTGATATCTGCAATTTTGAAAAGCTGGTGAATATCGAGAGTTCCGTCGAAAACATATTCATTGTTTATGCAAATGAGATATGTACCCGTAACGTTAACGCCACAGTTCTCAAGCACGTATTTCTGGTATGCAACGTCAGCTGCATAAACTAATTTGTCCTCGTGAGTTGAGCTTTTTACTTCGTAAATTGCCCAGCCACCATTTTCTTTTTTTAGAATGTCGACAGCACAGTAAAGTCCGTTAAAATCAAATGATGCTTCACATATAACAGGTGTACCTTTTTCTATTTCTGCTTTAGTGTTTTCAATCATTTTTGAAAGGTCGATTTTGTCGCCATTGTAAGCGGTAACCTCAACAAAATCACCAAAAAGACCCATTGCCAAATCACCAACAATATTACCGGCTTCCATTCGTGCTAATACACTACCATCAACGGTAATCTCATCGGGCTTGTATTTTCTCAGCCACGCAATTTTAGGGCACTGCCAAAGACCGCAGTATTTGGACTTGGAAAAATTAAAACTCATTGGAAATACCCCTTATAATCAATTTTCTTTGTGCTGTTCGGGAATAAGTAGTTATAAATATCAACGAAATAATCGTCGGTCATGCTGGCAATATAGTCAACAACTATCTGGTTAGGCTCGGTTTCCTTGTATGATATTTCTCTTTTGTAATGAGCCTGATTTACATAGTCTATATGATGGGTGAAGATAGGTGAAGCTTTGTTTTCATTTATTAAATCTTTAAGTAACTTCTCATACAACTCTGTCATCATCGGTTTTACGGTTTTATATGCTTCGCCAACAGCTTCCTGCTTGTAAATGAGTTTGTAGTTATCAGCTTTAGCTTTTTTCAAAGCTTCAAAATGTTCTTCATCCATTTTGATGTAAGGCTTACCGTAACTGTTTTCAACAATGTTTACAATCATATTATTTATAATCTGAGCGTTATAAATTCCTATTGTGCTGTTTTCAAAATCCTTGTTACAGATGATTTTTGCTCTGTCTGCATCTTGTCTGTCCTTGCCGAGATATGCAATTATATCAGAAATTCGCATTACGCAACCTTCAATAGTTGCAGGAACTAAAAGTTTTTTTACATTGTTCTTATCTATATAGCAGGCTTCGATCTGCTCGTCAAAGTCTGTGAAATTATCAAGTGGTTTCGGGTGATATTCACATAACTCCATTTCACCATCATGAGCAGCAATTCCGTTAAGGGTCTGCAAACTGATGTTATACGGAAAAATCTTATCAAGTACACGAACAGAGTGAATGTTGTGGCTGAAATGTCTGACTGTATGCTCAAAATAAAGCTGGTCTAAAAAGTCTTCACCGGCGTGACCGAAAGGTGTGTGGCCAATATCATGACCAAGAGCAATAGCCTCAATCAAATCAAGGTTAAGGTTTAACGCCTTGCCAATGGTTCTTGCAATTCGTGAAACCAACTGAACGTGCAAAGCTCGTCTTGTTATATCATCATTTTTATAAAAAGAAAGAACCTGAGTTTTATCTGCATAACGATTGTAAAAAGGGCAGTGAATTATTTTATCAATATCACGTATAAAAGGCGGTCTGATAATTGTCGCCTTGTCCCTTTCGTTGTCTCTTCTTAAAACTTTATTTTCATCAAAAGCCAACTGTGGCAGAGTGTTATTCGCTCTGTCACTTTCTATTTTCTCTGTAACTTCAGGAGATAATTGTTCATATTTCAGCATAAAATCACCTCAGTGATTACATTATACCATAATATGACAGATTTTGCATCTATTATACTAAACAAAAGTATGTACCGTTTTTGGTGCGCTTGTAATGGTATTTTTATATCATATAAAATTATCTGTGGGGTGCACTATGGGAAAAACGGAGATTAGTTTAGAAATTCCATCAGGTTACAGAATAATCGAAAAAACAAAAGTGGTTGATTTATATACTGCTTATGAAATTCTGAGAAGCAGGAAGCAAAGGCATATAACAACAGCAAGACGAACCGGATATGAAGCAGAATTGATAACCCATTATATAAAGTGTCCCCATTGTGGAAAAATGGTGTATGCCTATCCTCATTATCACGATAAATTATGTTTTTCTAATCCTAAAAAAAGCAAAGACGCAATACTTGAATGGTCCGATGTTCAGCCGGGTTTGGAATCCAATCCTGATGTTGACCTTCAGATTCAGGAAATTAAAAATTTTTCGGGAAAATATATGTGTCCCGGATGTGGTCACATCTCCCGAAAATCAGGTGGATATATAAATATTGATATAGATTATGCTTACGGTAAACTGGTTGTAAAAAAGTCAATAAACAATCTTTCTGAATTAGTTTCTCTCAAATGGCTTAGCGGTACTACTGCTATTGAGTTCCCTATATATGAGCAGATTGTTTTTGATTTAGAAAGCGGAAAAACCTATGTGCAAATTTTAACCGAAAAAAACATTATATGTATAGCGCCTTTTACTGATTCTGAAGCGGATTTTTCAGGTGACGTGTTAATTGATTTGCTTTCAAAAAACACTGTTCTTAAGCGTAAACTGAAACAATGCCTTGAGGATCTTACCGGTTACAAAATACCATTTACCCTGAATGAACTTGATGTTGATAAATTTGCAAATTTTGTTCGATTTAAAGGCTACCCGGAAGATTTTTATGAAGCGATACCCTTTTGGGGCGGAACAAGGGTTTTGGACGAGAGTTTTAAAGATGTAACCGATAATCTGAGAACTCCCGAAGGTGCAATGGAACTTCTGGAGAAATCTTCAATTCCTTTTTGCAAGTCGGTTAAAAGATTGTTCGCAAATAAAAGCGGGCTGTTTTTCTATCTTAATGAATGCGAATTTTTGTATGGGTTATTCAATGATGTCAATTTGTTTTGTACTTGCCTTAATAGAGGATTTATATTTGATTTTCTATCAACAATGCATTATCACGAATATTCTTTAAAAACATTTTTAACGGATTTTTTAATGGTGTTAGGTAGAAAACAATTTACCCGGAGGTTTGCAACTTCAGGAGCAGTTATATGCTATGCTATGTCATATTCCACTTTAAGTTTTTATGCCAGAAAAAGAGAACAGGAAAAATGGAAGAAGAATATAAATGTATTTGAAAAGATTTATTTTCGATTGTATATCGCAAACGAAATATCGGTTCCGTTACCCCTTATGCCGAAAAATATGAAGGATTGCGTAATAGATAACTATCGTTTTAAATATTTAAAAACCAAGCGGGAATGTGCAATTGCAGGCGAAATAATGAAAAATTGTCTTGTTAACTGGGATTCCTATTCTAATCCTGTTGTTATAATTTACAAGGGTGATAAAATAGTTGCCGCAGTTGAATTTTTGAATGGTGTTCTGGTACAGGCTAAACAATGCCGCAATGAGTCAATCGAACCCGATTCGGATTTGTATAACGTAATAGAGAAATGGTGCAAAATCAACAATATCAAATTCGACCCCGAAAAACTCGATGACCTGCCTTTTTGATTTCCAAAACAATGCAAAAAAAAGAAAACTTAAGCAAAAATCACTTCAGTTCTCTTGTTTTATAAGTTCAATTAGTTTGTCGCTATATTTTTTATTAAACAGCGATGCTTAATAAAAATATCAAATGTTGCATAGATATTAGAAATGCCTCATAACAGATGTTCTGAAATGGCTAAACAATGCCCTATAATAAGACGAAATATCTGGTGCTTGTCCAACCTACTTACGACACGAAAGGGTCCATTTTTGAGCTTCAAATTTCATTTTCAGGCAAATCGGACAAGCGTTCAATCACCTATGAAACACTTGAAGCAGACGAGCCTGTAGAAGAAAACTTTACCCTGATTTCAGTATCATATCTATGATATAAAACATATTAAATTCTAACTCCCACTTACTATGTCAGAAAACAGTAGGTGGGAGTTGTAAACAAGTAAGTAAACAATAGAGTAAGCAAACAAGTATAGAAGAGTAGTATAGAAGAGCAGTATAGAAGAGCAGTATAGAACAGAAATATACAAGAGAAGTAATAAGAGAATAGTAGAAATAAGATAACATATGTTTGACATACAAACTAAAGTTGGCTACAATAACAACATAAAGTTATAAAAGGAGGCGAGACGAATGATAGATAAGAACAATTACGAGATTTTAAGCGGTAATACAGTTGTTGCAGTATGGTCAAATGGTAGCCTAACTGTTAAAAACGAAGCTTTACTGCCTATGTTTCTTAAGCGGGTAAGCAATGCTGATATGTGGCTTGAAACCCGTGCTATTGATAGCCATCGTGCTAATTCAAGGCTTCTAAAAAAAGCGCTTCGTCTTGCTGAAAAGGACGATATATCAACCGTTGCCCATGTTAATGCCGCAACCATTACAGATAACTATTGGATAAGACCGATTGGTTCTGATTTAACTTATGAGGATGTTAAATTCTCCGATGATTACTTCTCAAATCTTGCTTTGAAAGGTAATTATGATAGTTTCAATCGTGCAGCCACAAGTAAAAAATCCAGAACACCCGAGCTTACCAATTTAGGTAGCTTTGAAAAATGCTGGAAGCTTCGTGACAGCAAATGGTTGATTTATAAAAGAGCAAATCATAGTGAAATGTTTTCTGAGCTTTTCGTTTATGAATTGGGTTCTGCTCTTGGTATGAATATGGCGATTTATGAGCGTGGTGACGGATGTATAAAAACTCTTGATTTTACAGATGGTGCATCGGTGAATTTTGAGCCTGCATCAACGTTTATGGGTGATGATGAAGATTACATCAATGTTGTAAAATCTCTTGAGAGCATCTGTCCTGATGCCATACCCGATTATATCAGAATGATATTTATGGATACAGTATGCGCAAATCCCGACAGACACACAAACAACTTCGGTTTGTTGAGGGATATAAATTCCGGTCAATTACTCGGTTTTGCACCTAACTACGATAACAATATGGCACTCATTTCTCGTGGATATCCGGCAAAAACAGCCTCAAAGGATTTGCTCATACAGCTTTTCAATGAATTGGTTGAAGAATATCCCGAGTATAAAAAATATATCCCTGAGCTTAATGAGGACATAGTACGAAACGTTCTCCAAAAGGTGAATATGAAGGTTAAAACACAAGCCATAATCGACCTGATTATGAGCAGATACAATTTAATAAAATGAAAATACATCCACTTAACGAACTGATTCGCTGAGTGGATGTTGTTGTTTTTAGTTTCGGTTATTATATTGCAAGTAACAAACAGAGGTAGTATAATATTCCCATAAACATTGTTTTACTGTAAAAACCGAGCAGGGTGGTGCTGTGAATGAAAAAGAAACTGAAAATAATATTATCAATAATATTAATAATTGTTCTTGTGGCAGGGGGATATGTTGGTAATATGTTTGGGGCGTTTAACAAAGGAAACTATGGTGAATATTCCCTTAAAAACACTGCTGCAAAAGAAGGTGGTCCCATCAAAGATAAAACCTTTATTTTCCTTGGTAGTTCTGTGACTTTTGGTTACGGTTCTTTAGGTGTCAGCTTTGCAGATTACCTTGAAAAAGCTGATGGGATTATTGCGGTTAAAGAAGCGGTTTCAGGCACAACCCTTGTTGATATTAAATCAAATTCTTATGTTTCAAGAATGAAGACTATTGATAAAAATATTCAGGCAGATGCATTTGTTTGTCAGCTTTCCACCAACGATGCCACAAAGGAAATGCCACTCGGTGAAATCAGCGAAGGCTTTGATTTGAATGATTTTGATACTCAGACCGTTGCAGGTGCTATTGAATACATAATTGCTTACGCTAAAGAAACATGGGATTGTCCCGTTGTTTTCTATACTCAGGCAAAGTATGATAGCGAGCATTACGGCAAAATGGTGGATTTGCTGTTGGAAATTCAAAAGAAATGGGATATTACAGTTATTGATTTATGGAACGATGAGGAAATCAATAATATCACCGACGAGCAAAAAGAAATATATCTTATTGATCATATCCATCCCACAAAAGCAGGCTACAAAGAATGGTGGCTTCCAAAATTTCAGGAAAAGCTGTATGAAGTTATTAAAAAGTAAGATTTAATAAAAAAACAAGAATCTGGTGGTGTATATAATGAAACTCAATTTTAACGAGTTTAACGGAAATTATGAAATTATTCACAACGGTTTTTCATGGGTAAGTGACGGTAGAAAACCGCAAATAACTATCCGCGGAAAAAATAAAAAAGGTAAATATATCAGTAAGGTTTGTTCTTTGCAATCTGCAAGGAAAAAAGAAACAGAGACATCCGAAAGCAAAACAGTTACTGTTTATTCGGATTTTGTTGCATTCGGAAAGCTTCTTCCGTTTCGCCTTATATGTACCGCTGAAATTATAAATGAAAACACAGTTGAGTTTTCGTTGAAGGCAGAAAACGAAAAAGGTTATGATATTCAGGCTGTGTATTTCCCTGCACCCTTCAATTCAAAACATAAAGGTAAGAATTCGTATCACGTTGACTCGATGCGTCAGGGATTTATCTTGCCTGATGGTCAGATAAAACACATTATACCAATGATAGGCTATACACACATTAAACGTCAGATAAATTCAGGAGATGTGTATATGCCTGTCTGGGGCAGAGTGTGCGATTCTCACTGCTTTACTGCCATTGTTGAAACGCCATTTGATGCTTCAATGTATTCCTCTTTCGGAAAACACGGAGCATTTATTAACTCTGTTTATTGGCTTTCATCTTTAGGTAATTTATCTTACGAAAGAAAAATCCGTTTTATATTCCACGAAAACAGTGATTACAACACCGTTGCAAAGGATTACCGCAATTATCTGATTGAAAATAATCAGCTTGTTACAATCGACGAGAAAATCTCAAAGAATCCCAATATAAAAAACATTATCGGTGCACCTGTACTTCATCACAAAATTTTCTCTAAAATAAATGAGAAATCCCAGTTTTATGATAAAAAAGGCTCTAACGAAATTCTTTGTGCTACATTCACTGAAAGAGCAGAACAAATCAAAAAGCTGAAGTCTCTCGGTCTTGATAAGCTGTATATACATACTGATGGTTGGGGTAAGGACGGATATGATAACAATCATCCTTATATTCTTCCACCCTGTGAGCAGGCAGGCGGATGGGAAGGCTTTAAAGAATTTTCCCATGTCAGCCGTGAGCTTGGCTATGTTTTTGCACTTCACGACCAATACAGAGACTATTATTATGACAGTCCCGTTTTTGATAAAAATAAAGCCGTTACGAATATAGACGACTCAAATCCTTACTGTTCAATCTGGGATGGCGGTGAGCACACTTATCTTTGTTCCTGCTTTGCTCTTGATGCGGTCAGGAAAACATATTCTGAACTTGAAGAAAACGGCATAGATGTTCAAGGTGCATATCTTGATGTTTTTTCAATTATGCCCGGTGACGAGTGCTTTCACAAGGACCACAGAATCACAAGAGAAGAAAGCATGAAGCTGCGAGGAGAATGCTTCGATTACCTTAATGAAAAAGGCTTTATTATGTCTTCGGAAGAGCCGGGAATGCAGATGCTCAATCATCTTGCGCTTGTACATCACGGTCCTCACGCACTTATTCCGCAAGAAAACGGAAAAGCAGTTGGAATTCCTGTTCCTCTCGGCAATCTGGTTTATCATGACTGCATAATGGTACCTTGGAATTGGTTCAATAACTGGGGGATTCCCAAAGGTGATGACGGCGATTTATACGGAGCACTCAATGCAGGTATGCCGTATATTCATCCTTATGGCAACGAACTGCGAAAAATAGGTACAGATAACCGAACCGCTGATGTTGAAATGATGAGCGATGAAGAACTGATAAAGGAATTAGAACGAACTGAACCTCTTTGCAAGCTTCAGGCTAAGCTTTACAACAAAGAAATGATGAAACACGAATTCCTCGGAAGCTATCGCAAGCAAAAAGCTACATATTCCGACGGTACTTCGGTTATAATCGATCTGGATAATAACACTTATGAAATATCTGAATAATCTCTTAAATAAGAATTTTTATTAGAGGATGGTAAATTATGAACAGAAAGAAAATATCTTTGTTGCTTGCATTAACTATGTTGATCGGTTCGTTGTTAGGAGGCTGTGGTGTGAAGTCTGAAGGAAGCACCTTTTTAGATGAAGCGCCTGAACCGAAAAGTGAGTCACAACTAGTTGAAATGCAAGGTAGATTTGATGAACCTGAATTAAATAAAGAAATTACGGTTATAAAGTTATCAGAGTTATCCATATCTCAGCTTCATACAATTATTGCTCTTCAAGGGCTCGTTGCGAAAGTGCAACCTGCAATATTTATTGATTATGGTTCAGAATCACACCGATATGCTCTTGAAGAGATGAAAAAAGCGGGCTACACAATTTCTGAAACAGATGTAGACGGTAACCCTTGGGATTTTTCTTCTGTAATTAAAAAATTCTCATCATACATAACTGATGGCGGATATATTCTTTTCAAAACTTACGAAGATCACGGACAA
>JAZOAO010000013.1:0-5382 GCA_045595505.1 Acutalibacteraceae bacterium
AGGTTAGTACTTGGCTTAATCTATTTTCACTTCAATGCAAGATTAATAGATTTTCCGTGCGTGTTCTCTTGTAGTTCAAGAGTGTAAATAACCTTGTATTATTTACTGACGCTACGCCGAGTGCAAGGCATTTCAGCCTGCCGAGACTAAACAACTCGTTCGGCGGGGATTTTCATTACCGATTAAATCCCGGAAACTTCGTATGCCATTCCCATAAAGGGCGGTAGCACCACCGCTTGAGCAGTTTTATTTGCCGACGAAACTCTCAAACGTCGTGGATTCCATAATTTTCGTCAATAACTTATGGCTGAATCCGAGCCTTTGTTACGCACTTATTTTCGTTAATAAACTGCCATAAGTGAAGGCAGGTGCAGTCGAACAATCCTCGTTTCGTAACGGCTCTGCTATCCGCACAGCAGGCTGACGGAAGTTAAATCCATCACGCCTGTCAAATAATAATTTCCTGTTTTTTCTTGCCTCATCATTTGTAATACGGAAGTATTACTGCTTTCTTCGGCTTCGACCTCTCAAAAAATTATTTATTTGCAGGTCTAAGAGTTTCTCCGTTCGCCTTTTTTTAGAAAGACGAAGCGTGAAATTCGTAGTAAGACTGCCGCCTTGCGAGAATGAACGCAAGTAAAGCTGGAAAAGGCGACGAGCGAAACCGTAATGTGTTTAACTCCCGACAGCCTGTAATTCACATTGCCTTTGTGAAGGGATTTGCATATCACGGCTTTTCCTACTATCTTATTTCGGACCACCGCGTGAAAGTGGGTTTTGATTTTTTACGGAAATCATAAAACTGAGCAACGTAATAGGTCGATTAAAAACTGTGTCGCCTATCTACCATATATCACCCTGTCCGCTGCCAAAACCGTGATAGCTCTTAAATTCCGTATTTCCTGTTCTTTGGTTCTACGAATAATCAGCCTTAGAGCATCGACTGATGAAGTCTAACCCGTCTTCAAGGTTTTTTTCTGCTAGTGATTCTCAGTCCGTCGCAGAACTCAGACTGTAGCACTCGGCACCAAACTTTTGGTGCAACTAACTTCCCTTGTGTCAATCACAAAAATTTAAAACACTCCTTCATAACTCCGTCACACGCCAATTTTCGAACGTATCGACGGGAATATATTTGAACCTCATCTAGAGGAAACAAAAACACCATAAAACAAAGAAAGACACCTATCACGAAAGATAAGTGTCTTTGTTTGCTTTATCGTAAGCTTTAAGAAAGAGCACATCAATACACTTAACCTTGTGGTTTTAATGTATTATTTGAATAACTCCTTCATTATTTTAAAGCTCGTATATATTATACAGTATAAAATTTACCTTGTCAAATTGCTTATTGGCCTCTTATTTGCGATTACAAGCGATTAGACGCGATTACAAGTGGAAAAGTGGTCTTTTTAATATCTTTTTTGGTCTTTTTATATACATTTTGATACCGTTTTTGGTCATTGTAAATATTTTGCGAACATTTAAAAGTTATTTGCAAACAATACGATTACAACGCACAGTTACACGTTGTTCACCACCTTTGGTACAGGTAAACAGAGTAAAATCCCATTCTCCTGACTTCATATCCGTAACGGCGGTTCCATCTAAAGTCGTGATTTCTTTAACGGAATAACGGTGCTGTGTACCATATGCATCTACGAATGAAATTTCGTCACCAATTTGCAGTTGTTTTAGATTGCCAAAGTGACTCTTATAATTGTGCGCTGCGATAATGATATCATTTGTATCTATACCGCCTGTGTAACGGCATGGTGCTGTTTTTAACCTTGTGTAGTTCCATTCATCAAAAATAGGAAGTTCAATCCCGAGTTTGTCTATAGCGAGCCTGCCACAGAAGGCATCACCCTCAACAATGATAACCGGAGATTCCTCGTTATTGTCTTGTTCCGTTTGCTGCTTCTCAATTTTTTCGAGCAAATCGGTTGCGCTTTTGCCTGCATTATTATCTTCTACAATATTATAAACATACCAGCCACCTGCAACGAAGATAAGGAGCAAGCCAATTATAAGGAAGGTTAGTCCACGTTTATTTGTTCTTCTTTCCATTTTTTCGTGCTCCCAATTCTATGATTCCAAGCAGAACAAAGGCAATACCGGCAACGGAAATAATCACGATCGGCCACCAGAGCTGTCCGGTTTGAGGCAGTTTTTCTCCATTATAGAAATTGGTTACGATAAAACCGCCCAATACATCGCCGTTATATTTGGCAGTGTAATTCTCAATCTTCTTTTCTTTAACAGAATAATTACCGTCTTTTGAAACATTGGTAAAGGTATGTGCCCATCCGTTTTGTTCATTTAAGACTGCAGAGAAAATAACTTTTTCCCCGTCAAGAAGTTCTATTGTTACCGATTCCGGTCTTTTCTTTGCAGCATTATTCTTATCGTCCCATTTTTTTATAACATATACATTGATCAGATTTGGGTTACTATCCTCTGCTTTGGGAGAGGATGTAATTTCATAATACAGTTTACCACCAGATTCATACGGCAAGAAAACAAAATAAGGATTAAAGGTATATTTGCCATCTTCCTCGCAGAACACAAGCCATATTCCCAAATCCAAATCGGAAAAAGCTACCTTACCGTTTTCTGTTACTGCTGATGTAGATTCTATATTGTTATCACTGATGTAGTCTGTAATATCCTTTGCTGTAGACTCAGTTGGAGAGTTAATTATTCCCGAAATAGAGATGCCGGAATTTTCAAAGTTTTTAGACGGATAATAACCGGTACTATTCATATCTGCAATTTTGCAAATATGAACAGTAATTCCTTCAATTTTATTATTATCTTTATCTTCTAACAATATGGAGATCTTTCCGCTTTCGGTTGCCGCATAACAGGGTATAACCGCCCCTACCATAAACAACACACAAAGCAGTAACATACATATTGTTTTAATTGTCTTTTTCATTCTTGTTTTCGCCGCCTTCGTTGCTCTGTGCCTTTCTTTTTTTGTGAATAGAACGCAATTTGACTACCGCTATAAAGATAATGCAAAGTCCAATCAAAGAAAAGGTTAGCAGGTATTTTATATCTATATTTAAAAGTTCATTAGTAACGCCGTCTTTATTCGCAGACAGATCGGAACCATCTACACGAACACCACGTACAAGCAAACGATGAGAGTTGACACCATAGGGCGTGCAAGTAACCAAAGTGACACAGTCTTTACCACTGATGACATTAAGCCTTGACACTTCATCGGGTTCAACGACAGAAATATCATCAATTTGATACTCAAGAACTTCGTTTAACACATGAATATAAAATCGATCTCCAACCTTTAGGTGATCAATATTGGTGAGCAACTTTGCAGAAGGCAATCCTGTATGCCCTGCGAGCACGCAGTGGGTACTCTTGCCGCCGATCGGCAAAGAGCTTTCCGGCACGTGACCGATACCTTTTTGCAATACATTCTCCTCAATGCTGTGGTAGATAACCAAAGACACACTTATTTTAGGGATTTCAATATATCCCATAATGCCGTTGCCTGCCACGTTAAGAACGTCTTCATATGTTAAACCAAGTTCTTCTAATTTGTCGGGATTTGATTTGTTTTCGCTATAAGACAATGCATCTGACTTGGCTTTTTGATGCTGTTCGGGTTTAATATCCGCAAAAGCTTCTTTATAATCTCCAATAAGCTGCTTATTTAAGTATTCGTTATAGAGATTACTGAATGTAGGATAAAGAAAGAGGGAAAGACCGCAGATGAATATAACAACTACGATAATCGTTGACATATGTTTCTTCATTGGTCTTTCCCTCCTTTGAGTTTTCTTTATTGTTGGTTTAGAAAAAGAAATAGCTTTGCGGGGTGGCTAAAAAGAGTCGCTCCGTCAAAAACGAATATTTCTTTTATGCCACACTACTTCTTTTTCTTGAAGTAAAAAAAGCTGCTGCACCTGCCATAAGTACGATACCTAAAACGGTGAAGATTGTGGTACCGATGCCACCGGTTTCGGGAAGTGCTGCACCGGGTTTGTTAGCAATATCAACCCAGGTAAGCAAATTACGGTAGTTACCGCCCGCATTACCCAAAGAACCGTTTCCGGTATGGTCACCTGTAACGGTCAGGGTTGAAATGTTGCCGTAGTCATCAACAACATCTTCAATTTTAATTGAAAAACGGTTTTCAGGAAGAACATAGCCATCGGGAGCTGCTGTTTCCTCTATTTCATATTCGCCCTCAGCAAGACCGAACAGAGTAATATCACCCATATTTCCACCAAGATATGTAGAGTTTTCAACATCTCCTTCGGGAAGTCCGCTGCTGATTACTTCAATTTCAGTGTAGGTTGTTTTGGTTGTTCCTGTGGGTGCAACAAAGTACTGCGGTTTTCCTTTAACTTCTTTAAGAATGAATTTAATAGGTTCGCTGGAGCCTTTTTCATAGAATTTAAACTTTGCGCCTGCAAGACGGGTGTGATTAGAGAAGTTGCCGTTAGCATCCTCAGAGAACTTAGTCATAACGAACATATAAGTATATACGTTTGCTGTAGCTGAGCTGCTACCAAAGGTGGGAGTTGCGGCAGTGGGGTCATTGTGGTAAAAAAGCGTAGCTTCGTTCTTGTTGGCAACGTGAGGAGCGATATCTTCATCCACAATGGCGGTGTATTCAATGGTAATAACATCGTTTACCACGAATTTGCTGGTAATAGGGCCTGTGAAATCTACTTTGAAATCATAGGCTCCCTCAAGACCTTCACCTGCGTCGCTAAGGGTGTAATAGGCGTTATCGGTGTTATCTACTTCAACATCATTTTTGAAAACCTTAATAGAACCGTCTTTCAGCTCCAAGCCTTCGGGGAGAACATCTTCAATGTAGTATGAATATTCCGTATACATTGTGTGGGAAGGAACGAGGGTGGTAATCTTAAATTCAACCTCATCACCGATAGCAACCGATGTCGCCTTGCCCCAAGTTTCTCCGTCGTTTTCTAAAACCTGCTTTTCAATCTGGGGGCGGTTTGCTTTCAGGGTAATAACCGCATCCTTATTAACGGTTGAGAGCATAACAGCCGAACGAACAGAGCCGCCTTCAAGCGTTGTAGCATCATATACCAGATAATAACCGTAGCTCAGGTTGGGAATATTCACAGAGGTAGCGGTGTCTCCTGCTTCAACAGAGGGAATCTCGGTTTCAATGCCGGTGTCAATGATATACTTATGCAGATCTTCTGCAAACTGAGAAAGCGATAAACTGTCAGTAATTTTTGCTACATACTCAACTGCGCCCTGAACATTGCCGTTTTCTTGCTTTCCTAAAACACCGGTAACGGTTTGGTTTTTGCTATTTGTCCATTCTCCATAGAAGAAATCGTAGAACGGAATCTCGTCGTTTTCGTGTGT